>JADHWI010000007.1 GCA_016783565.1 Kiritimatiellia bacterium | reverse complement strand
GATCGCGCCCGGGGCATTTTCGTGGCGTGACAACCGTGGTTGCCAAACTGTTTAACTCGGTTCGTCCTGATTTTGCGGTTTTTGGTCAGAAGGATGCCCAGCAGGTTGCGGTGATCAAGCGCATGGTGCGCGATTTGAATTTTCCTGTTCGTATTGATCTGGCACCGATTATACGTGAAGCGGATGGACTGGCCATGAGTTCGCGCAATACGTATCTCTCCTCAGATGAACGTCGACAGGCATTGAGTTTGAGTCAAGCCTTGCGCAAAGCCGAAGCGATGGTGCAGGGAGGAGAGACGGATAGCGCGGCAATTAGGGCCGAAATGCAGGAGATCGTGTTGTCTCATCCTGACACGACGGTTGACTATATTGAGATTGTATCTGCAGAGGATCTCTTGCCCGTTGTTGCTGTTGTGGAGCCTACGCTGATCGCGTTAGCTGTGCGGGTCGGGGCTACCCGTCTCATCGACAATGCGATTGTCTTGCCGGTAGCGTAGACGTTGGGTAGACGTTGGTTGCGATCAGGACTCGGTGTTTCGCAAGCGTTTCACTGCAAGTGTTTTTGCATCAATTATTCTGAGTAAAGAGCTGGCGAGGGGGGTGTTTCTTTTGAGAAAAACGGTGCTGGCTGCCAATGCTGAAGGCGCTGAGTCGGGATCGTTGGATATGATGACAATACCTGCTGATGGTCTGATCTTCAGAACTGCTCGTATCAGGCTCTCCGGTTCGGCTCCAAGCATATGTTCATGCAGGATCATCGCATCAATGCGGGGGGTATCTTCAATGCCGGTCAGTAACGTGGTGATGTCTTTTACGCGCTTGATCTGGACTCCCAGCTGTTGAAGTTGTGAATAAAGGGGAATCGAATCACGATGTTCCGCAGCGTAAAGTATTGACCAGGGGGCAACGTAGGCTTTCAGCTCGGCCGGGACTTGTGATGTATCCGTACTGGTGCCTCCGCCGGCTGGTAGGCTTAAACAGTAGGTCGCGCTTCCATTTTTTCCAGCGTGGCATTTAAGTGCACCTCCGGATTCTTCCAGTAGGGATCGGATTACCGATACGATAACGCCTCTGTCTTCATCGCTGCATTCGGCACCGTCGCACTTATAAATAAGACCGGATTCTTCCAGGGCGCAGGCGATCATAATTCGTCCGGCTTCGTTGGTGGCGTTGCCATCTTTTGCCGGGCCGGTGATACAGACTCCAATGACGCCGGGTTGCGGCAATCGTTCGGATATGCGAAGGCAGAGATTTAATGTGAGCTCTTCGATCTGGATTCCCGAGAATGCAATTGGGCGAATGGTTCCGTTGACCTGGTGTTGTATTTGCCAGCGCTCGCCCAGGGTTTCTCGCAGGGTTTCCAGGGCATTTGTGACGTGTCCTTCCACCGCCTCGGTTCCGTACACGCCAACAGGGGTATGTGAGATTTCCAGGAGATGACCTGCTAGTTTGACCCCTCGGCGGGATGCCTCCTGGATAGATTCGAGTGAATTTGTGGCGTTTTGGGATCCTGGTGGTACACGCTTTAAAAGCGAAGCGTGTGCAGAAATGCTGCAAAGCAAATTATCAAAGTCGTGGGCAACGCCGCGGGCCAGGTCACCCACGAGCTGTAATTGCGCCGCTTGGCGTTTTCGTCGACGCTGTTCGTTCATTGCTGTGATATCACTCACGAGTAAAATGGTTAAACCTTCGGAGGGTTGAGAGCGGAAGCGCAATGCGCGCATGCCACTGCTGCGAAGTTGATTGCGCTCGATTTCTTGTGGTTTTCGTGATGATGCAAGTGTTTCAACATCTTGAGTCTTAAGACACGGAAATGCATCTGACAGGTGTGTATTTTTTTGAGCGGGTTTGAGAGAAAAAGCTTCAGTTGCTGGGTTGAATCCTTTGATGCGGCCTTTTGTGTCGATAGCCAAAAGACCATCACTGAGGTAATCCATGGCGTCGACGAGTCGACCGATTCGGCGTCGGCTCTCAGCTTCAGACGAAAATTGAATCGCCCAAAGTCCGAAGGCTCCTGCCAGGAACATAAACCCCAGGGTGAGCGACCATACTAAGAGCGCTGCCAGCGAGGCGTCTGCAGACGGAAGACGCTCGCTCATGAAGTCCATAACATGCCATACGGCAATTCCGGCAATGCAGAAAAGAATGAGTAACAGGACTGTGTAGCGCCATGCTTCTTTTGGTAGGAATTTCATGATGCACCTCTATTGGCATCCTATGTGCAGCACATATCTAAGCTGGCTGTACACGGACAAAACGGTACGTGGCGGTTAAGCATCCGTTGCGGGTTTATCGGCATTTTCTGGTGTTTCGCCTGTATCCGCTGTGTTCGCCTCGTCTTCTTGAGGTGTTTCCTCTTCGATCTCTGAAGCTTCTTGATTGAATTTTTCTGGTTCTACGGTATCAGGTACGTTTATTTTTGTTGCATCTTCACGCTCTTCGGCTTCGATGGCTTGGCGCATCTGGTCCATATCAACCTTGAACTGTCGCAGGTCTATTTGATTCTGAAGTAGCTTTTTGTGAACCAATCGTGCCTGTTCCGGTATGCCTTCTTCCTGCATTAACGCGTCAGGTTGAGCGAGAGTTAGCGTTACAAAGATAATGGTTTCAACCTGTTGTTTAACATCGGCTTCGTGCGAGAACAGATACTTTTCAATCAGGGGAATGTCACCCAGGAATGGGATTTTAGATGTTTTTTTGGTTTCTGAGGTATCCGTGAGTCCTCCGATGGCCACTGTTTGTCGGTCACGCAGGGTGAATCGGGTTTTGATGTTCTTGACAGAGATGATAGGCCATTCGTTGCCCGCAACTTCCTTTGTGCCGATTTTTCGGCGTAGAGACGGGTTGATAAAAGCTTCGATTAAAGAATCGCTCTTGATGACAGGAGTCACTTCCAGTTCAATACCTGTTGAAAGGTAGCCTTCCTTAATGTACTCCGTGTTGATTTCGGTGTCTAATTCTGCGGTTATCTTGTCGCCGGGACTATCCTGAGTACCGCTCTGTAGTTCGGTGCGAATAATCGGTTCCCGGTCACCAACGCTAAAGAAGGCACCTTCTTCACCATTGGCAACGATAATCTTCGGGTTGGAAATAACGCTTACGCCTTCGGTTTTTTTCAGCGCGCTGAGAACCATGTTAAAGCTGTCTACCTCGAGAATGGCGCTTTGATTTTTCGTGATGGTCTTGGTGAAACCGTCAACGACATCCCTGGTCACGCCTTGGCCAACATCTATGGTATCTGTGATGTTCACAGTGGGCAGAATCTCCGTCACGATGAAGGTTTCTTCGGATTCCTGAGATTCTGTTACTTTGATATCTTCAACCACTTCGTATTGTTGATTGTTCACATTGTAATATTTGTCGAGAATATCGACGTTATTACGATTATCCCATTTGGACAAGGTCGACGTGTCGCCTTCATTTTCTTCCACTGTTCTTTCATATGTGAAGGGGCCTGCACCCAGGCGTACGCCAAATTCGTCAAGAGAATCCCAGCTGATGCCGAGTTTGCGGCTCGCCTGATCGCTGAGTTCAAGAAACTTGGTCTCAATGCAGACTTGTTGGCCGGGAATGTCAATCAGTGCCAGGATTTGTTTTATTTCCCCCAGATTTGCCTCTGTGCTGCGAATGACCATTGCGTTACGCGATGGAAATTCCGAGATGGTGCCGCCTGATGACAGCATGGTTTTGAGTACCGGGCTGACATTTTTAACGGTGGTATAATCAAGAAACAGTGTTTCTACGACCAGGGGGACGGGGGCGTTGGCCTGCAGGGGGACGATACTGTATACGCCGGAACCGGGAATTCGTTCGACAAGTGATAGGTTATGCATGGCGAGGATCGATGTGAGTGCTGGACGCCACTCCACATCGACCAGGTTGACCGTAACGGTACCTTCGAGATTTGTAGAGGTCGCAATAATGTTGGCTCCGGAGACACGGGTAAACATGCGCACAACATCTTCAAGCTGTACGTTATCCAGAGCGATGCTGATGAGCTCTTCGCCGCTTTCGCCGATGCGAGTAGTGGGTTCAGGGCCGGCAGGAGCCTCTTCGAGTCGGAGTACTTCGGTTGTGAATTCTTCCGGGCTGATAAACTCGCCAGCCCCTTCTTCCATTGGGATCGTGTCTGTTGCTTCTTCAGGCGCAGGATCATCGTCAATGACAGGGAGATCAATATCGGTTTTAGGGGCATTTGTAAGTGCTTCTATGTCTGAAACGATGGAGCCCAAGTCTTGATCGTTCGGTTGTTGTGCTATGGCTGTGTTGGGTATCGTAAACGCTATTGCTGTTGTGAGTATTGAAATGAGGCAAAGCCATGGTCTGAGCGCTTTCACTTGGAACCTCCAATTTCTAGTTGAGTGACGATGGTGCACCCTGTGCTTTGTTGATCGTATCCGTACGCATTACTTCCTGCTACGGGTGTACCATTTTGCTTGTACTGATGCAACTGACATTGAGATAAAGTTTTATTGCTGGCGTGTGGCCTCGCTGGGTTCGATTTTCTTAAGCGGCACGGGTTTAGCGGATATTCTTTTGTAGGACAGGCCTTGCTTGGTTATTTCGGTAATGACCCACTTGTAGATTACTCCATCGCGTGACATGCGTACAACGTCTCCTGCTTCAACAAGACCGACGCCACCAATAAGACCAATGTTGCGATCCCCTGTCTTTGTGATGCCGGTGAGTGAGAGTGACGGCCACTGGACAAGCGCTTTGGCTTGCACTTGTTGCTGTGCCGCCTGCTGCTGAGATTCGATTGCTTGCTGCACGACTCGGGGCACATATCCGACAGGCCAGAAAGGATCCCGAGTTAAACTGTTCTTTGAATTGAGGGTTTTTGCAGTTTCCGCACCCAGTCCGGTTGAAATCATGGCAAGCAAGAAGGCTCCGGAAGCAAGGAGCGTGTAACCGATTTTGCATGCCTTACTGGTCTGCATGATCCTTCTCCTTCCCTTTGTAGGCTTGCGTCATGCGTTCCATCATCTGAACTGCCATTTCAGGGTTTGACCAGATCGGCCATTGAATGCCCATGACGACACGGTGTGACTCCGGGTCGACATCTTGCTGACCAATAATGCTTAGTGTTGATATGCATACGTAAGGATTATTGAGTTCCAGTTGCCTTATAAACTCCTGAAGCTTGGCGTACCCACAGTGCGTGCTGATTCGTACTGTATATGCCTTGAGTACGTTCTTTCCTGTTTTGTTCTTTGGTTTCGGGATATCGAGAATACCGACTTCCTGGATGGAATCGAGAGAGATCCCGGACCCGAGCGCAATGCGCTCAAGCACTTCGGAAGCCCCTAAGCGATAGTTCCCCAGAATGGGGTGCAAGATGTGTGTTTCGGAAATTGTCACGATCGATTGAATGGTATGAACGTTCTTGGTGCGGCAATTTTCCGCTGAAGAAATATTCTCGTTAGCTGACGTGGTCTGCCATTCAAGATCTGCCAGTCGTTCGGAGAGTTGATTCTCTTGTCGAATGAGGTAGATCACCCCTTGTGCCACTGCCGCGACCGTTGCCAGCACACCGATGGTGATGAGCAACAGGACCTTCATTTTGTCTTTTGGGTCGTCAGGCAGTTTCATAGCATTTTCAAAGGTTTATAGGTGCAGGAGATCTGGAACATCCTGTCTTCTTTTTGTTTTGGATCTTCTCCAAATCGTGGTACATCGACGCTTTGAACCGATTCCGAGACGGGCGGTATTTGTTTGATGTTCTGCTGAAAGGTTTGCACGGCATTTTTTGCGTGTTCTCGAGAGCAGCGACCATTAATGGAAAGTGAAAAAGCACGGACAGTCGATGTGTTTTTCGGCGCCTGGAATTCGTGTTGAATCGATATGGATTCCAGCTGAATATGTTCCGGAACGCACAGGCTCAGGGCTCGCAGATGTTCGTTCCATTGGGGGCGGGAGGTTGTCCATGCTTCTATTTCTTCCAGGATGTTGGCATGTTCAGTGGATTCTTTGATTAACTGTACGGCGAGTTCTTTTCGCGGGGAGACCTTCATCCACACCGCTTCTGATCCTCGCAGTTTGCTCCGCATATCTGTGATGGCCATGACTTTGAGACCTACAAATCCACCGATGGCGCACGCGGTAACCAGCAGCGAAACCTTGCCGATGAGCTGAAGCCCCAGGGAGCTTGAGCTTCGGCGTTCTGATGGTAGGATTAGATCAACCTGAAGATTCATTCCTCACCTTGTGTTGCGAGACATGCTCCTAATGCGGAAGAAAGGCGCCATTCCTGTCCTTTGAGTGCCTCGGGTATGGCGTTAGGCGATACATTTACGTGGTCAAAAGGATTCCATGTTCGTGATTCCGCATCCAGAGACGTACGTAACTCTTCCATTACGTCTTCATGTTGGGTGATACTGCCGTTTACGTACAGCACGCCAATTCGGCAATCTTCGCGCCGTTCAATAAAATCTCGTGACACGGCCAATTGACGGATGAGAGGCTGGCATATATCCATGAGCGGTTTGCTGATATCAAAAGCCCCGTCCCGCATGATACCACGTGCGGTTTCCTTGTCTACGCCAAGGGAACGCTGCACGCGTTGTTCAATGGCGGTTGATCCCACATTGAACTGGCGAATCAGGGATAGTTTTCCTTTGTTGAAAAAAGCGAGTAGCGTTGATGAACCGCCGAACTCAAGAAACCCGATGGCATCGTTATCCCAGTCTGTTAGTGGGCCGGACGCAAAAGCTGTCAGAGAGGCAAGCTCCGCAATTCCAAGGGAGAAAGGGGCCGGTAAGCCTACGGAAAATGCAGACATAGCGGTTTCAGCTTCCTCTTCTGAAATGGCGACGGCAAGGACGCGAGATTCAGATCGTCCGCGCCCTTCCTCAAGCACGCGGTAACTGATACGAAATTCTTCGGGGTTTTGTATGCCAAGGTTTCCTATAATCTTTTCTTCGGCCGCTGAGTCAAATCGTCCTGGATAACTGAGGAGCTTCACGATTGCGGATGAACCGGAGAGTGCAATGGAGGCGTTACGGGCTTTGAGTTTTCCCGGAAGGGACATGTTTTCAAGTGCGGATGAAAGTTGCGCAATTGGGGGCTGATCATCGGGCGGGGTTGGTAGCTCCATGATGCCTGCTGCCGTCACGGTGTATCCACCCGTGGCTTGCCTGCGCATCCGAACGGCCTTGATTGCTTTGGTGCCAATATCGACACCGACAAGGTCGCCCGGAGCACGCTTGAATTTCTTCAGCAGCTCGGAAAAGTCCATAGACCTACATCCCTTTTAAATGGAATACTAGAGAGAGTTGACCTGCTGCACAAGTAAAATGGCGTACAAGTTTATGCCTTTTCAGGACTCTTGGTTGGAGAATGCCTGTAGGCACGTTATATGCGTTGTTCGTATTATAATCTGTCCTTATCGGACGCCCCGCTGCTGTGCGGGGCGTCCTGAAGTCATGCTATTTCTGCCATGCGCTCACGGTAATGAGCGTGGTGGGTGGCGTGCCCGCACCGGGAGGGGTTGGTTCGCTGTCGCCATAAAGGAGGGCATCGGAGTTGCCGGCTTTCTTTATGTCTCCGCGTACAATGATCTGTCCTTCGACTCGGCCGTTGGCGGTGTGTGTGTAATCACCGCTTTTTGCATAGATGAGCCCTTTGACTGTTCCTGTCGTTTGATTTCTAATCTCGGGTCCGTCCCGTGTTGCCACCGCGAAGTTGCATGTTGTGGGGGTCACGTTTCCTTGTCCGGAAAGATGGATCGCACCGGTGGCAATGATACTGCCGTTGAAATTATAGTGGCTGGAGAGCTGTACATCACCGTTTACCCATAGAATCCCTCCGCTGGGGGTGTATGAACCACCGCTCATGCTAAAGCCGTTATGTACTTCCCCGTGATCCTTGGCCCAGTTGTAGTAGGGGGTTAGGTCAATGTCAGGGATGTTAACAATGGGTACGCTCTGTTTTGCAGTAGTTCCTGATATTGATGCTTTCTTGTGGATGGAGAGCGTAGGGGCCGTAACATTACCGGTCACCACCACGTTTTTAACCGTGATTTTGGTTGAGGATTCAATGCTGACTTGGGTTTGCGCATCTCCTTGCACAACCATTTCGCCGTTTGCGTGAATGCGGGAGAGACCGTTTGTGCTGCTTATGTTTCCGCAGCCCTGAAAGTTAAAGTTGCCGCCGCAGAGCATGGCGTAATCAAAAGCAGCGGAGCCTGGGGTTCCTGCGGAACCGGGGTCTCCGTAGTCTTTGACGTCAAGAATTACCTCACATTCGGTACCGTTATAGGTCCCCTTGCTGTGAATGACGGCTACCAGGTCACCCACGCAGGTGATGTCTACATCGTATGCCCCATCGGCATAAGCGGTTGGCTGGAAGTATTCATCATTCTTTCTCGCGCCGAAGTTTGTGACGAGGCAGGCATACGCGGCATTTGCGCCGGCTTCGGCAATGACTTTGGCATGAATACGATTGCTGAGCTTGCGGGCAGTAAATGCTCGTTGCATTCCTGCTGCAATCGTAACACCCATTATTGCGGATGTCGTAAATACGATCGCCAGGATCGTAAACAGGGCTGCACCGTGTTGTGATCGATTTTTTGTTTTCATTTCTCTGTTTCCTTTCGTTTTGCAATATGCGCGGATGTTTATCGCGTGTTTAGGGGTTGTACTTCAGCGCTAAGCGCTGAAGTCAGACGCCTCGTCCCTCCATACCCCCTGGCATCTTTGAAAATTTCAAGATCGACGCGGACTGCCGCGTGTAAAGGCTGTCCATCAACAAGCACTTTGAACGTTCCGTGATCAGGGGCCTTTGTGAAGGCACCCCCGACGTCAACGGCGCGGGTCTCACCGGGCCAGTCAATGCGTACATCGCGGAGTTTCGGTGTCTCAAGGTGTGTGCTGTCGGAAAAAAACGTGGTCTGGAATTGGATATACCGACCGTTCCCCGGGCTGATGGGGCCGGGGCTACCCATGGCGGTGATGCCTGACCAATCGGTGGCGCCGGACATATCTGATAGTGTTGCTGATCGTACTTTAGTGGTAATCTTTCCGTCGGTGGGGGTGATGGCATTCCATGATATTGTGGAGAACGAAGGCGAATCCATATGTGTGTCGAATGCGGCTGAAGTATAGGTTCCGTTTGTCGGGTAGGACGCATACATGGCCCGGACACCGTAGATCTTATTAGTGGCGATCACATCAGTGCGTGAACTCCAGTTTGCCTGATAGCATTCAGTATAAGTAGGTGTTGATGTGCTGGGGATAATGAAACAGCATGGGTCATTTGTATAGACCACGTTCTCCCACATCCAGGGGTCTCCCCAGTCTGCCAATGTTGTTGTGGCGAAGGACACGAGGTAGCTCTTTTCGGGTTTTACTGTTAAGTTGGCAAAATCAGACCACCTTTCTGTGCCTGCCGGGATCACGGCATGACTGTAGCCATTGTTAAAGCGAAGTTGTGTCATGGTGCCGGCATTGGCATCCATTGTGATGTTGCTGATGCTGTTTGCTTCGGCAATTGTTGCCCCCCAGACGACTAACCCTCCTGGGCTGCCAAGGCTACGCCCCGCGCGGAAATTGATACGACAGCGCTCCCCTTCGCTATAGATCCACCCGCCGTTGACCATGTCGTCGCCAGCTAACAGTACGCGGATAGCAGTGTTGACCATTTCTCCGGAGTGCAGTGGGGTGCCAATGGGGTCAGCCGTTTGATCTGCGGCTAGCCAATTAGTCTCCATCCCTCGCAGAGAAACCATATAGTCGGAAGGGGAGATGGTTTCGTCGAATTTAACGCGCACCCTTTTCATGTTTTGGCCGTTTGTATCGAAATTTGTTTCCTCCCAACAGTCATTGTAGATGGAGAGGGAAAAACTATGGTTGAGTGCTTTCGACGGAAAGTTGAGTTCGTAGTTACCGCTCCATGAGCCCGCAGGCATAAAGCTGGCAACAGCCGATGCTCCGTATTGGGACTTGGCCGGAAGTTGAGCTTCGGCTTCGCGAATGCTGTATGAGGGCGAAGCCACCAAGTAGTCGATGCCTATTGCGTAACCTGAACTGCTGGGATTCTTGTCGGTCACACTGAATGTCAAGGTGTGGGCACCTGGGGTCAAAATACACGTCCCAAGGCTCGCTCCGACATCGCGGATCTGCGTGTCGGCATAACCGTCATATTCAGGAGCAGCAGGAGTGACATTCCAGTTAAATAAATTTTCAAAAACTACCGACGTGCTTCCCTTTCGTCCGTTATGAGTTGCTGTGCCTCCTCCGGCTTTTAGTACTGCGTTAACCTGTTCCTGACGTTCTTGCGCGGAAAGATCGTTGTTGCGGGGGTCAAAGATCGTGAGCCGAAGCTGGTTGGGGCTTCCGTCCCATACATGATAGATCATCGTGCGGTCCCAGATAATGTTTCCATCACTGTCAATGTCAACGGCTCCGTCTCCGTCGTCATCGCGAGCTAGAGGAAAGCTAATGGCCTTATGAATAGGTCCGTTTGCTGGTGAAAGATAGACTTCTGCCAGAGAAGTCAGGCGTAGATCAGCCTTGATGCGTTCCATGGCGGTTTGTACATCAATGTCCAGTTCATTTTGGACGCGTTGCTGACTGGAACCGCTTAGCAGGTGAATGAATCCACGCATGGAAAGCGAAAGGACCACGACCAGCATTGTTCCGGCAATGGCGATCTCCACCAGGGTGTATCCAAGTTGTTTGCGTCGAAGGATCATTCCGGCAACTCCACGTAATCCGCAAAATACATTCGCAGTTCTTCTCTCGCTATGAATTTTGTTGAGTGGCGATTTTTGATTTCAATTTTAACGGTCATTTCTTTCAATCGGTCGTTCACGTTGGATACCGTCGTGGTTCTCCGGTAGTTCCCTTTTGAACTTGGCTGCCCTTCGTGATCAACAACGACTTTATTCTCGTGAAAAAGATGTAATTGATCGAAATCAAAACTTCGCGCGCGTTCGAAGCGGTTCTTGGCCATGTTGACTGCTGTATATTGAGCACGCGCCTGGTCGCTGAGCTGCCGGGCTTGCATCACTACTCCGCAGAATCCGCCGATACAGATGGCAAAGATCATGAGCGCAATGAGCGTCTCGATGATTGAGACACCATGTTTTCTCATGGATAATTCCGCTGTTCTTCGCATTCGGTACTCCCGTGTCAATGTGACGCCATATGTGCATTTAGCATTTTTCATGAATCACCCTGTTGTGAGCTATGCACAAAACCGTGCCGCTTTAAATAGCAGTTATCATACCATGCAGCAAAGGTTTTAATTGTTAGTTGTACTCCTGAGTGGCTAATTCAAGTGATTTTTACTGTTTTATAGCGTCTGTGCGGATGACGTGATTGTGCGGCTTTGTTCCCCCATTGATGGCATGACGTAGTGATGTGAGCCGGGAATTGGTGCGGAATTAAGGGGTGGGGACGACGGTCGGCATCTGCATGTTATGACTCATTGAGTAAATAGAAAGGTTTTTCTAAGCGTACAATAGGTCATGGTGAATAAAATTCTCAGTTTTGAGATTATTTTGTTGTGTAAATGTGCGAAAGCTGTATTATTTGGAAGGTGTTCAGAATGAAGTTTGCGTGATAGTACGAGCAAAAAGAGATTGATGGCATTGGTTTTGATTCTAAGGTACGATTCTTGCTTTTAAATTATACATTTATTGCAGAATTTTAGTGCGAAGGTTGGCAAGTGAGGAATTCGTTTAATAGAGTCAGGGCGTTTACATTATTGGAGATTATGGTTGTAGTCGGGATCATCAGCATTCTGACCGCAATTGCGATTCCTTTTTTTAGCAAGATTCGGCAGGATGCGCAGATTAAAGAAGCGGAATCGAATCTTGAGATTATGGCTTCTGCGGTGCTTCAGCTGGCTTGGGACACGGGTGAATGGCCAGGAGGGTTGGATCGTGCCGGAACGCATAGTCGCGAGGCGTGGTACCTGGGTGGTGGTGATGTCGGCTTGTTGAAGCAGGATGGCCGTTTTGATGAGTGGAAGGGGCCGTACCTGGCGGAGGTGCCGTTGGATCCCTGGAAGATGCCGTATTTTTTTGACCCCGATTACAGGGTGGATGGCAAGATGCGAGTGGCGGTCGGTTCTTTCGGACCAAACCGTAAGGGTCGGAATTACTACGATAAGGATGATATATATATTGTACTGGATTGATTGGACGATGTTGACATAAGAAAAGAGAGGGTGGGGGACGCGTGTCACGACGCGAAGATTTTTCAAGGACGATGCGGATTGATTTGATTCCGGAAATTCCGGATAAGGAAAGTCTTTCCGGCGATCGGGTTGTGATTAAAGCGGCTGAGCCCCGTCCTGTTGATTCCGCCGTCTTCATGAATGGCGATGCTACCCAGGGTCCTTTTCGGGATCTTCTGCAGAGTATATATGACGCGGCGTTGATCGTGGATGTAGAGGGCCGCATACAGAACTTTAATCAGCGTGCATTAGAATTCTTTCTTTATCCCGCTTCCGAGTTACGTAATCAGACCATATTTGATGTGATATCAGGGGCAGACGAATCGCTGATCGGATCGTTGCGGGAGCATTTGGTCAGCGAAAAATACGCTCTGATACAAGCCTATTGTCTGCGTAAGAATGCAACAGTGTTTCCTTCGGAAATTGCTGTCAGTCAGTTGGATGCCGGGAATGGTACAGGTCTTTGTTTTTTTGTTCGAGATGTAACCATTCGGCGTCAGACGGAGGAGATGTTGTGGACTGAACACAATGCCATTCAAAATTGCGGTAGTGGTATTGCAGTGGCGGATCTGAACGCCAAATTGGAGTATGCCAACCAGGCTGTAGCACATATGTGGGGTTACGAGGGTGGGGAAGCGTTGATCGGAACGGATGTACGCTCCTTGATGAGCGATTCGGTTTCGGCAGACGCTATGATCTCAGCGGTGCTGACTGCTGAGCAGGGGTGGATCGGACAGATGAGTGCCAAGCGAAGGGATGGTACAGAATTTTCCGTTCAGGTTTCCGCGGCATGTAATCGTCTCGCCGAGGGCGAGTTAGTGGGTATTGTTCTTTCGTTTGTGGACGTTAGTGATCGGATTCGCGCCGAGGAGGCGGTTCGTGATGCTGAGCAGCAGAGAGTGATGCTGGAAAGCCTGGGGGCCGCCTGTCACCATTTAGGGCAGCCTGCAACTGTGCTGCTTGGAAACTTGGAACTGCTGCACGATCGACTGCAGGAGGGATGCGCAGATGGGGATGATCTGGTGTCTCTTGCGGATGCCAGCCTGAGTGCTATGCGGCAGATGGGGCAACTTCTGCACCGACTGAATTCTGTGAACGAATACAAGACAATGACCTATACATCCACGTCGGAGCTTCTCAAGAAGGAAAGTCGTATTCTGGATATCTGATCGTCTGAAAACGCGCGCCCCTTCGCTTCGCTACGGGGAAGCACGTCCTTCAGTGATTATAATCAAGTGTCTCACTTGTAGGACGGCCTTCCCGAAGGGAGCCCGTGTCTCAACGTCTGAAAACGTGCGCCCCTTCCGCTTCGCTAAGGGGAAACACGTCCTACGGTCATTTTGTGTTTGTTGTCGTTTTAGGGGTGTCGTTTTTTTTATAGGGCAAAAAAAACCCGCACTTGATTATCAAGCGCGGGTTTCTGATTAGCCAAAGGCTAAGTAAACGTGGATCACGTTCCGGAAAGTTTCAGCACGTGACCTGTGATGTCACAAGTCGGATTCGTGCCCAAGTCATTCCAGGCGATCGTGCCGCCAGCTGGGCAATCGGGTTCAACTCCACCCTTGATGAATGATACGGCTTCAGCAACCGTAACTGCACCGGTTGTTACGCCGGCTTCCAGAGCCCACTGCTTTTTAGCAGCATCCATCTGGCGCAGGTTATTGATACACGCATTTGTCTGTGACTGATTACGTGCTTTGACGAATGACGGAATTGCGATTGCCGCCAACAGACCGATGATCGCGACCACGATCATAATCTCTACGAGTGTGAAACCTGACCTCTTCTTCATCGCATTTCTCCTTCTGTTTGTGTTTGAGGGGCTGCGATTGCCCACAACATAGTTGGTTGACAGCGAAGTTAAAAAGCAGTGACCGTGCCAACGTGATGATACACTGTGAAAATATCTTATATTTGCTACTTTTTTGATAAATCAGGCGTGAGAAACGGCTTCAAAAGTGAGAATGCGGCATATTTCAGAAATCACGATTGCGAATTTGCGAATTGGGCGAATATTCTTTTCAAATGTGATAACAAGGCCGTAATAGCGTTATAATACTGACAAATATGCTGTATTTGTTGAGTTTTCTGGTTCAAGCATGCAGTAAATTTCCGAGATTCTCTAATTTGAGAGAGAGTTCGCTTGAATACTTTGTTTGCGCTCAGGAGCCGAAATGAGTTTTTTGGCTGAAGGTATTATTCCTGGGCTTCAGGTAGCTTTCTGTAGAGAGTCGCAAGACTAATCTTAAGTGCTTTTGCGGCTCTTTCTTTATCGCCACCAGTATTCTTAAGAATACTTTGGAGGTATTCTTTCTCCTTATCTCGAAGGAATGCCTTTAGGGATTTGCATTTAGATGCATCGACAACAGAATCTGAAGAAGCTTGCGTGGGTATTTCCGTGTTAGCCATCTTGGCAGGCAGCTCAGCGCGCGTTATTTTTTCACCCTGGGCAAATGTGATGGCGTGTTTAACGGCATTTTCCAGCTCACGGACGTTACCTGGCCAGTCATAGGCTTCGAGAGTTGCAGATGCATCGGCATCCAGGGCGGGGGGTTGTTGCCCCTGCGGTGTCTCTTTACGTAGGACATGGTAGACGAGAGGAAGAATATCTTCTCTACGTTCTCGGAGTGGTTCAATATTAATTGGTATGACACTGAGGCGGTAATAGAGATCTTCGCGAAAATCTCCCGCTTTTATCATGTCTTCCAGTGGTGTGTTGGTTGCCGCCAGGACCCGGGCATCAATTGGGATATTTTTGTTGCTGCCTACGCGTCGTACTTCTTTCTCCTGCAATACTCTGAGTAGTTTTCCCTGAATACTCAGGGGCATGGAACCAATCTCGTCCAGAAAGATGGTGCCGCCGCTTGCTGCTTCGAACAGGCCCTCTTTGTCGACCGCAGCTCCAGTGAAAGCACCTTTTGCGTGGCCGAACATTTCGGATTCGAGCAAAGGTTCAGGTAGGGCCGCGCAATTGACGGCCAGAAATTCTTTGTCTTTACGGCGGCTGTACGCATGGATTGCCTTGGCAACAAGCTCTTTCCCTGTTCCACTGTCGCCATAGATGAGTATGGTTGTGTCCGTAGGTGCGACGCGTCGAATCATATCGCACACGCTTTGCATGGAGGTGCTTTCGGCGACGATACTTTCCAAATGGTATCGAGTCCCGAGCTGCGCCTTTAGGTCGGCATTTTCGGTGATCGCTTTGTTGTATTCCAGTGCGCGTTGCACCGTGATAAGCAGTTCGTCAACCTTGAAGGGTTTTGTGACGTAGTCAAAGGCACCCAGTTTAAGGGCGTCAATGGCAGTTTCTACTGAGCCATAGGCCGTGAGCATGATGACAGACATGCCGGGACGTTCATCATGCACCTTACGCAGCAAGTCCATGCCGTTGATCGGTGACATTCTGATGTCGGAGATCATGAGGTCGAAGTCATTCTGCGAGAGTTGTTCTTTGGCGTCCTCGCCTCCAGAGGCAACCGTTACCTCATATCCTTCGGCCTTCAGTAGCGTGCTCAATACACTGAGAATGCTGGGTTCGTCGTCTACGAGTAATATTCTGGGCATTTTGGCACCTCGCTTCTGCGGGTATTGTGCAATATTAATCGGTCGAAGTGAGTGCCGTTCCTTCATGCAGGTGCTATACCCTGATACTAAGGTATGCAGCTCAATCCACCGCGTACATGTCTATCTGAAAGCAATAGTAAGCACGCGACGGGAAGGTGTAAAGCCAGATTCTCATTTTTTAGATTTTCTTCTATGCGCCACCGACAAGTTCACCCATTTTGAAGATTGGGAGAAACATACAGGTCACGAGACCGCCAATGATGACGCCCAGGAAGATCATCAGGAGTGGTTCAAGAAGGGAGGTAAGGCCAGCAAGCATGGTGTCTACTTCGTCTTCGTAGAACTCTGCGATGTTGTCCATCATCTCATCAATTTTACCGGTCTTCTCACCCGCTTGAAGCATGCGGACAAGCATCAGGGGGAAAACGGTTTGTTTTGTCAGCCCGGATGATAGAGGTTCACCCTTTTCCACTTGTTCTTTCGCTTCAAGAACGATGCGTGCCGCAACCAGATTGCCGGTTGCTCCGGAGACAATGGACAGGGCATCTAAAATAGGTACACCGCTGCGGATTAATTGTCCGAACGTGCGTGCAAAGCGTGCTGAGGCGACCTTTTGATTCAGTTCGCCAAATACTGGGAATTTAAGCAATAGACCGTCAAAGGTGTAGCCCCCGGAAGGCGAAGCTTTCCATTTTTTGAAGGTCACGACGAGTGCCACGATCCCGGCTGCAAAGAAAATGCCGTATTGTCGAAGCGCTGTGCTGAGATCCACCAGGAATTGCGTTGGACCGGGAAGTTGGCCGCCGAAATCTTCATACATTTTGGCGAAAACCGGGACAATAAAAAGAATCATAGCCACGGCAATGGCCAGCGCGATGCACAGCACAATGGTGGGGTACATCATGGCCGATTTGACTTTACGTTTCAGTTTTGCACTGGCTTCAAGAAATCCAGCCAGTCGTGCGATGGTTTCGGCGAGCTGACCACCTGTTTCGCCACCTTTCACCATGTTGCAGAAAAGATTGTCGAAAACGCTGGGAAACTGACGGAGTGCCTCTGATAAGGCGGATCCGTTTTCAATGCTGTTGGAAAGTTGTTTGATGATGGCTCTGAAGCTTGGATTGTCTGACTGTTCTTCCAGCGCTTCCAGGCAGGCAACAATGGGCATGCCTGCGCTGAGCATGGAGGAAAGCTGTCGGGCAAATTGAGGCAGTAGATCGTTAACAATCTTTTTTGCTCCAGGAACTTTTTGCCCTCTTCCAACCTTGAAATTGCGCTTTTTTGAGGCGCCTTTACTTGTTGCCGTTTGTTTTTTTCCGGCTGATAGGGAAGAGGCTTTTGCCCCACGCATGACTGGACTCATCGTTGTATCTCCTTCTCCTGATATCGGATAAGTAACTTTTCTGTTTATCGCTATGGGTACGAGATGGTTTTATGTCAGCTTATTCGCCGCCGGTGACCTCTAGAGCGGCCTCCAGAGATGTTTCACCAATTTTGACCCTGTATAGTCCGGCGTCTTTCAGGGAAATCATATCGTTTTTCTTTCCCAGTTCGCGGATTTCTCCAGTGTTGGCACCCTGCAAAATGGCCTGACGGATTTCATCGCCCACGAGTAGCACCTCCATGATGGCGCCTCGTCCCTTGTAACCATTGGTACAGCGCGGGCAACCGGTGGCCTGAAAAACCTTGCTGTCCTCGAAGTAGTCCGCCGGGATTTTGTTTGTTTCCAGGATGGCCGGAGTAATGGTCGTCGCCTTTTTGCATGAGGCACAAAGTTTGCGATAGAGTCGTTGTGCTTGCGCCAGAACCAATGATGAGCCGAGCATAAAGGGCTCTACCCCCATATCGATCAGACGGGTTACAGCACCCGGGGCATCGTTGGTGTGCAGTGTGCTCAGCACCATGTGACCCGTCAGGGCAGCTTTGATGGCAATTTGTGCCGTTTCGCTATCACGGATTTCCCCCACGAGTACAATGTCGGGGTCCTGTCGTAGAATGGAACGCAGGGCAGATGAGAACGAGAGTCCTACTTCTGAGTTGATCTGGACCTGATTGATGCCATGGAGCTGGTATTCTACAGGATCTTCGCAGGTGATGATGTTGACATCCGGTTGGTTGAGTTCCTGGAGGCAGCTGTATAGTGTCGTGGTTTTTCCGCTTCCCGTTGGTCCGGTGACCAGGATGATCCCGTGTGGCTGTTCAATTGCGTATTGCATGGCTTTGAACGAGTGATCATCGAGTCCAAGATGCGACAGGCTGCCTGCCAGGCTGGTCTTATCCAGGATACGCATCACGACCTTTTCGCCGAAGACGGTAGGCAGAATGCTGACACGCAAATCGATCTCTTTACCCAGAGCCTTAATGTTGAAGCGACCATCTTGAGGTTTTCGCCGTTCTGCGATATCGAGATCGGACATGATCTTAACACGTGAAATTACGGCATTTTGCAGATTCTTGGGTGGCCCGGGTCGCTCTTGAAGCTGTCCGTCAATGCGGTAGCGTAGTCGTACCTGTTTTTCCATAGGTTCGATATGGATATCGCTGGCCCCGGTGCGCAACGCTTCCACCAGCATCATGTTTACCATGCGGATGACCGGAGCGCCTTCGGCTTTTTCCAGCATCTCGTCCAGGCTCTGCTGCTCTTCCGATTCGTCGACGACCTCGATGTCGCCTTCGCCTTCGCGCATGAGTTCTTCCATGTCCAAACCCTCAGAGGTCTGGGCAAAAATGCGTGCAAGCGCAGCATCGATGTCATCTTCCGAAGCAATAACAGGCATGATTTGCAACCCGGTTAGTGCTCGGACTTCATCGATGGCGACGAGATCAAACGGATCGGCGACGGCTACGGTTAGAGAGTTGCCCACGCGGGATACAGGGATGGCGGAGCGTTGTGTCACGGTTTCTTTTGGAAGTAGCGCCAGGACTTGAGAATTAGGAGTGAAATGAGACAGAGTAATTGGGGGCATGTGCAGATATTCTGCCATGGCCAACGTCATGTCCGTGTTGCGTACCAGACCGCGTTCGGTTAGATGTTTCTCAAGCCTGATTCCCTTTGCTTTTGCTTCGGTTGCGGCTTCTCCAAGGGTCTCTTCATCAATTGCACCACGTTGAAGAAGAATTCGTGATATTCGGTCTCTTGCTTGTTCAACTGCCATAAGGCCTGCTCCTGCGAACATTATTAAAATGTATACTCGCTTTTCAGTACTTCTGTCTAATGAAGCAGATTCTAAACCAAGAAAGGTCGAAAAAGAAAGAAAAACGCTTGAGAACTCCTTGGTGAGTTTCGTGTTGGATTTAGCGATATGCTTTGATACATATTAATGTACTCATGACAACGGAAGCACAACAGCCAGAAGCCAGCGGTGAAAATGATGTATGGGAAGCGATCGCTGCCTTTGAAC
The DNA here is from genome assembly GCA_016783565.1 of Kiritimatiellia bacterium. Lineage (GTDB taxonomy): Bacteria > Verrucomicrobiota > Kiritimatiellia > UBA8416 > JADHWI01 > JADHWI01. The sequence continues at coordinate 60,894 of JADHWI010000007.1, read as the reverse complement.
AGATTCTTGAAGCGATGCCGGAGGACACGGCATCTCTAGCTGTGTTGGCGCATGCGTATGGGGAGATTGGTGATCACGCAAAGGCAATCGATTACCTGGTGCGCCTGGGGAGCATCCTGCTTAAGCAGGAAGATGTTGCTGCCGCTGTAGAGTTGCTTGAGAAGTTAACACCATACGAAGCTGACGAGAGAATCGGTGAGCTACAGTCGCGCATAAGGACCTTGGTTGCGGGTAGTATGGATGAGATTTCGTCGAGCGCATCCGATCCGGGAGCATCGACCGCAGAGGAGGTGGATATAGATGCTCTCTGCCAGTTTAAAGTTGCTGAGGAACTATCCTTGGCGTGGAATCTCATGGAGTCGGGAGAGCTGACTCAGGATGAATATGCCAGTGTGGTGCAGGACTTGACTGAACTTTCTTCTGTAGATGATGATGCTACGGTTTCAGTATTGCATGTTCTTGAGGCGAGAGCTTTCAAGGGAATTGACAGAATCATGAGTGCGCTTGTTCGAGACAGCGCAACTCCTTTTATTTCTCTTATGGATATCGAATTTCAGTTTCAGGCCGTAAAGTTGCTGCCGCTACAGTTTTGCTCGGTGCGTGGAGCCATTGGATTTGAGTCGGTTACCGAGGATTTGCTTGTGGCATTACTTAACCCGTTTGATCCTCAGTTACGCTTGGATGTGGAACAGGTGAGTGGTAAGAAATGCCACTTTTACCTGGCCCGACCATCAGAGTTTGACGCCCTTTTAAAGCGTTATCAGCAGACAATGGAAGAAGACGATTTCGAAGAGTCGTGAGTGGTGTGTTCTTCCTGTTGTCTCTCTCCTCCTCGGGTTGTCAGTCCGTGGTTTGTCCGCGTCGGATTCTACGTAGTTGACCGTTGTATTTCAGGATCACGCTACGGCTTTCGATGAGCATGACTTCAACGTCCTGAATCGTGTTGCCCACAGGGACTATTTCGCCATTCAAGACTGCCGTACCACTTCTTCCGCGGCCGACAAATCCATCCAGGGTCAGGGCTGGCCATGGTTCCTTTTCTGCGGGTTGTGGTTGTTTCGTTGGGGAGGGAGTAACTGCAGGTGAGGGTTTTACGGCTGGGCTTGTTGTGTCTGATGTGGTTGATGGCGCAACAGGAGGTGGCTCTGGCGGTGGCTCCACTGTTGGTGTGTCGACTACTATCGGTGCCTCCGGTTCGATATCTGTCGTTGGTATGACGGGTGGTTCCGGCGCGATAACCTCAATGGGAGGCTCTGGAAGATCGACGACTTCCGCGACTGGTTCGACTACCTCTGGCTCGGGAATGGCAACATCTTCTTTTTGGGGGGGATCAGAAGCCACGGGCACGGTTGCGCTCGGTACAGGAGCGTCGGGCGTTGGCGCTGGGGCGTCTGCAACGACTTCGTCGATCTCCTGTGGTGGAGTTGATTCGCTCACTTCGCTGGTCTCCTGTCCTCTTCGGAGCATCAGGTAGCCATACCATGAGCCATATAGAAGAAGGGCTATGACGGTTAGAAACGCCAACGCGCCCAGCAAGCTCGGCCAAATTGAAGTTTCCTTTTCCCCCTTTTCCTGGTCGTCGCGTGTTTTTTTACCCTGCGTTGGTGTTTCTTCTTTATCGGCATCTTTCTCGCTGGTTGGGGTTACTCGGGGTTTCAGCGTGGCGGGGGAGGGTGTCTCCTCAGTGTGCGCTTCCTGGGCGGGTTCGCTTGTCGCATCTGTGGAAGTCTGGGGTTCTTTTGCGGCGAGAGGCTTTGTGCGCAATGCCGAGCGTTTTATGGGCGTTTCTTGTTCTTGTGGCTGTTCTGGTTGTGCATCACCCGGACTTGTCTGGGCTGCGTCCATTTCTTCTTGTTGTTTTCGCAATGCTTCCTGAATGAGGCTCATTAGGATCCCTCCAGCTGCTTAATGGCTTTGTCTATACATTTCGGGTCAATCGTATGGGTTTGTGCCACGTATCCTGCCAGCAGGGCATGGTCACAAAGTGCGTTGATTACGCGAGGACATCCCTTGCAGTATTTGTGAACTCTTTTCAAGGCTGGGGATGAGAACGTTAGCGATCCATTTGCGCCAGCTATAGTGAGTCTGTGGCTGATGTATCCTGCCGTATCGTGTAGGGAAAGCGGATTCAAGTGGTAGCGAATCGTGATGCGTTGGCGTAGCTGGCGCAGGTCCGGACGTGCCAGACGTTGTTTCAACTCAGGTTGTCCGCACAATACGATTTGGATTAGTTTATGGCGATCTGTTTCCAGATTGGATAGCAGGCGCACTTGCTCCATGACCTGTGGCGATAGGTCCTGTGCTTCGTCGATGACCAGAGCCACATTCATGCCTTGCTTGTTGCGATCCAGAAGAAATGCATTGAGTTTTTCAATGTATGCCAGTCGATCCCGACCGCGTACTTCGAGGCCAAAGTCGTTAAGCATGGCGCGCAGAAGTTGGGTTTCGGTTAAGGACGGATTCAGGACCAGCGCGGTTTCAACCGAGCGGTCCAGGGAGGCGAGTACTGCGCGACACAGCGTGGTTTTCCCCGATCCGACTTCACCAGTGAGTTCAATAAATCCCCGACGATGTTTGATGCCAAAGACAAGGTGGTCAAAGGCGTCTTTGTGTTGTTGAGAGAAATACAGAAAGCGTGGATTTGGCGTGATGTTGAAAGGGAGTTCATTCAGGTTGTAGTAGTCAAGATACACGATTCACACATCCCGCTGTTCGGCTATGCAGGCTCTATTCCTGTTCATATTATGCATCATGTTCCTCATGGCTGCAATGTGTATGATCATGCCCATCACAATCCTGCCCCGTAGCCTCTTCTGTGTGTGTGCGCTGACATTTATGTTCGCTTGATGCGCGCAGCATGGCATTAAGCAAGTCCTGTGCCGAGCGCTTGGGGGGTGTATGATTATTGAGCGCTTCGATCCGTTGCAATAGTTGCGTGCGCTCTGGAAAGAGACGCGTGATGACTTTCAGCAGGGCAATGGCACTATCGGTTTCGCCGGAAGCCTCATGCAGTAAAGAGCGATACATGAGTATTTCTGCAGTTTCGAGCTTAATGAGGGATTCATCAATTCCTGTGGTTCTCGGAAGGAAGCGAAGGGCTGCATCGAAGCGTTGAACTGCGAGCTCGCGCTGATCCATCTGTAGGTAGAGTCGTCCCCGGTCCAGTTGAATCTGGTATTGGTAAGGGTTGTTTTGTTGGGCCTCTTTGAGTACTTTCTGCGCCTCGTCAAACTGGTTTGCAGCGGTTGCAAGCCAGTAGGCGGTGACGCGATAAGACTCGATGTCTTGCGGGTTCATGCGGAGACTCATCCATAACCAGGGCATCATCTCCTTGATGTCATCATGTCCAAGGTGCAAATGCTCTTCGGGTTTGGCTGCAAGTTGCAGTCGCATAAAAAAACCATTCTCGAATTTACGTTCCTGAAGGTGTGGAACCCCTCTATGAAATTGTTGGTCCGCCAGTTCATAGAATTGCCTGGCGAGAACGTGGCGCGTTTCCCCAAAAACGGCAGTAGCCAGCGAGGGTTGGTTGGAATTGCTCGTTGCGGCCACTCCCGGAAGGAGTCGACAGGACAGGATGAATACGGCCGTCCAAAGGATGGCAATGCTTACCCATGGGGTCAGTTTATGCTGTCGTATCCTGGTCATAGGGTTCCGTTGTCTGGTGTGTGTTGTCGTTGTCCTGCACGCGTAGCGAAAACCATGGTGCTATGACTACCGTCGTTACAACATGCTGCCCCTTGAAAAGTGTTTTTTCCTATATGCGATCCACGCAATCAACAGAAGTGATGCGATAAGCACTATTCCATAGAGCAGCGAGAGCGCGAAAAGACCTGAAGGCATTCGTCCATAGTCATGGACGATGCGTCGGCGTATATCGAAGGCTTCGAAGTGAGGCAGAAAATTATATAGGATCAGCAGAAGGTCGGATCCTAACCCCGTTTCCTTGGCCATCAATTGCGGAATTCGCGGAACAACCAGGAAAGAGGCGCCGGACAGTACATACGTTAACGTACAAGCGGCATCACTGTTCATTCGTGTAGAGAAAACCAACGCCATTGCGCATACGACTCCCAAAGCTGTTGCATGCAGCACAAACCCTTGAACGAGGACGGGTGCGGTGAGGTGTCCTCCCATACCGACGACGATTAAGTAGGTCAGGGCGTAGAAAGCAGCGGTAGCCGTTGAGACGACGCTCCAGGAACCAACCCATTTTCCCATAATCAATTGTCCGCGCGTTAAAGGCTTGGCGAGCAGGGGAAAAATGGTTCGCCTTGATTCTTCTGTCGGTAATTGTCGGGCCGTGATGCTGATCGAGAGGATCCATCCGAAGATCCATGTGAGTAACAGACCGATGTCTTTTACGTAGCCGGTAGCATGGCCCAAGCCAAAGATATTGAGGGAGACCAGTGTGACCAGAAGGGCCGCAAGCAGGATGAACAGAACGTAAAGATCCTTCTTTCTCAGAAGATTCAGCCACACAACATACGCAATGGCTATGATGCGTTTCATATTTTTCGTAACTCCCGTAGTTGTGTTTTTGTTAAAATGGCTGTTGTTTCGCGCGTGATGCATCTGAGTGCTCGCGAACAACGCGCATAAAGTATCGTTCAAGATTCTCTTCCTCCGGCACGAGTGTGTCGGCCGGGCCCGATGCGATCACATGACCCTCGGCCACAATGGCGATGTGATCGCAGGCTAATTCAACTTCCGACAACTCGTGAGAAGAAAAGAAAACGGTTTTACCTGCATCACGTAAATCGTGGATAATCTTGCGTATATCCATGCGACCAAAAGGATCCAGTCCCCCCGTGGGTTCATCCAGGATGACGAGTTCCGGATCATTGATTAATGCTTGAGCCAGGCAAAGTCGTTGCAGCATGCCGCGGGAATATGTGGCAGTGCGCCTGTCCGCTGCCGCCGTTAGCCCTACTTTCTCGAGCAGGGATTGGGTGCGTTCGCGGATGATATGTTTCTTCAGTTCAAAAAGTCTTCCGCTGATATGCAGCAACTCGCGTCCGGTAAGAAAGGGATACGTGTCCGGTCGTTCGGGAAGGTATCCAATGGACTGCCGTGCAATGGTTTCTCGAACATCCTTTCCAAAAATCATGGCTTCACCGGATGTGGCGGCAATGAATCCCAGTAGAACATGCATGGTGGTTGATTTACCGGCACCGTTGGGTCCAAGGAATCCGAAGACCGTTCCTTTTGGAACCACGATGTTCAGGTCGTGCAGAGCCGTTACGTGACCAGAACTCGTTGCGAAGGTCACACTGAGAGATCGAGTTTCTATAGCGGTATTCATAACTAGTCAGTCACTATAAACTTTCGCGATACACTGTCAAGTCGGCCGAAAAAATATGAGTGTGAATTGTATACGCTTGAGAGAAGAAGTTGACCTGAAGAACGCATGGGAACGCGCCAATATTATTTGATTAAAAAATGAAGTGGATGATGTTGACGGTTTTAATTTTCTTGTGTACTTTTTAGCTCAAACGGCACGCCAACCAATACCCCGTCATAGTGATGGGCACAGAAGGAGGTGAGTGGGATGGCAGCTAAGAAGAAAGCAGCCAAGAAGGCCCCGGCCAAAAAAGCGCCGGCGAAAAAAAAGGTAGCTAAGAAAGCTCCCGCGAAAAAGAAGGTAGCCAAGAAGAAGGCTCCTGCTAAAAAGAAGGTAGTCAAGAAGGCGCCGGCCAAGAAGGAAGCCCCCGCAAAGAAGAAGGTGGCTAAGAAAAAGGCTCCTGCTAAAAAGAAGGTAGCCAAGAAAAAGGCTCCTGCTAAAAAGAAGGTAGCCAAGAAAAAGGCTCCTGCTAAAAAGAAGGTAGCCAAGAAGAAGGCTCCTGCTAAAAAGAAGGTAGCCAAGAAGAAGGCTCCCGCAAAGAAGAAGGTGGCCAAGAAAAAGGCTCCTGCTAAGAAGAAGGTAGCCAAGAAGAAGGCTCCGGCCAAAAAAAAGGCCGCAGCTAAGAAAAAGAAATAGCATATGACGCGTGGGCCTCAGGTCTGCGTGTTTCTTAACATAGGCGAGAGATAGCATGAGGATGGCCGTTGTCCTCGATCGTTGCTGTCTCTCGCTTTTTTTTTGCGCTGCCCTTTGACAATCAGTGTGCTGTGTCCTTACACTCCATGAATGGGTTAAACGGTGGTTACCTTCAGTTTTTTTTAAATGACGCGACTGCGTATGGAGAAAGTTAATGTTATTATATGAACAGATGTTGTCGGCCCTACCCATCGGCGGGGTGAATTTTGCACTTCAGAACTCGAATCCATCAGGGAAAGTTATTGTGCTGCTTCTACTGCTTGGGTCGATTATGGCGTGGTCCTTGATGATTGCAAAAATTCGTGAGCTGATCGAAGCCAAGCGTGCTTCCGAGCGTTTTCGAATGGCGTATCGCAAAGCCAGTTCTCCGGTGAGTCTATATCTGAAAAAGGAACAACAACCGGCATGTCCGTTGCTTGAGGTGTATCAGGCTGTATGTGAGGAACTTAATATTCTCATTGAGGCGCGTGGTGCAAATCCTGATGATTTGTTTCATTCCCGTGAGGGCACGAGCACTCTGACGCTGAATTCTTCACAGGTGGCTGCGGTTCGCAATGCGGCGGAGCGGACCGTGGCGGATCAAATGATGTTGTTCGAGAATAATATGGGATTCCTGGCGACGGCTACAACTACGGCGCCCTTTCTGGGGCTCCTGGGAACGGTGTGGGGCGTTATGGAGTCTTTTGCAGGCATGGCGGCTAAAGGAACCGCGATGTTATCTGCAGTGGCGCCGGGTATATCGGGGGCGTTGTTGACTACTGTTGTGGGTTTGCTGGTGGCTCTCCCTTCGTCCGTGGGGTATAATATGTTGAGCGACTGGATTCGCAAGTTGTCGGTGCGTACGGATAACTTTGCACAGGAAGTCGTGGCTGATATTGAACGTTATTACGCGCTGCAGGAGTAGGTCGTGGCAAGAAAAACACCTCTCACATCGCTTAAGCGAATGAGCGAGATTAATCTAACTCCGCTCATGGACTTAACCTTCATTTTGTTGATTACATTTATTATCACCTTCCCGCTTATTGAGCAGGGGATTCCCGTTAATCTTCCGAAGGCGTCAGCTAAAGAAGTGAGTCCCGATGAGTCGCGGAGTATAACGCTGGACAGCAGAGGCGGAGTGTATCTCGATGACGTGCCGCTGACACTGACGCAGTTGTCGCGCCGAATGGAGGAGTTACGAGATGCTTCGCCAGATCTGACGGTCATGGTGAGAGCGGATGAACGAATCGCTTACGGAAAGGTCGTAGGTGTGCTTAAGGTTTTGCATGATGCCCGTATTACGAAAATGGCATTGGTGACGGAGGCAGAGTCGCAATGACAAGACGTTTTTGGCGATATTTTTGGCGTGTAGCTGCCGTGCATGGAGTAATTCTCCTTCTTCTGCTCGTGGTGCCGGCTTTGATGCGTTTAATCCAAAGGAAGAATGCGCCTGTGGTGTTGCCGATAGAATTTCTGGTCGAGGTGCCGAGTGTATCGCCACCTCCGGTTCCAGATCCTCCTCCCGTGATTCCGAAACCTGACCCTATCCCGAAGCCCAAGCCGAAACCGAAGCCGAAACCGAAGCCCAAACCGAAACCAAAGCCTCGTCCGCCGATTCAGCGCAGCACCAATCTGGTTACGCGCACGTCCGATGCTCCGAAGCCCAAACCAAAACCCACGCTGACGGCGAAGCAGATTCAAGATTTGCTGGATGCGGGTGCCAAACCATCGGACCGCACGTCTATTCCGGGTGAGGATGCGCGGTGCATGGATATCATACGTCGTCGTCTTTATTCGGCCTGGAGCCAACCCACTGGGTTTGCCGGGGATACGAGAGTGGCGGAGGTAGCACTCACGTTACGCAGCGGGGGTAAGGTTGCCGCCTGGAGTCTTGTGAAGAGTTCTGGTTCGTCGGAATTTGATGCCACGGTTAAGAGCACCGCAGGTTCAATTGGCCGAATTGATCATTTGACCGACGGTTTTATTTCTCGTCATCCAACCGTCACCATCGCATTCCGCATCAAGTAGCTTCAGTCATGGTTGGTCGTGTTCGACCTGTAATCTATAGAATTGCCAGTTCTCCTGCTCGAATGTGCGTATCAGGACGTTGGTGGGTGGCGTAGCGAGAATGTTCGAGTTCAGCATGGTATTTTCATCCGCTCCGGATCCGCCGAGCAAATGGTAGCGCCTATTGGTATGACTTTCCCATTCCAGCAGGACACCTTCGACGATCATATGTTCGGATGTGACATTTTCGCCCAAGTCGTTTGTGAATACAATGGTACGTGTGTTGGTGCCGTAAGGTATGACAGATCCAATGTTGAAGTATGAGGAGGCATTGGTAGGGTCTGTCCCTGCGATATATTCCGCCCAGGTTGCCATGGAATCCTCGTCCTGGTCCGCCATGGCAGCATCGTCCGCCAGTCCGTTTGTGAGTTTGTGAGTGGCCAGCCACCACAATGGAGTGTTGTTCGTGGCCAGATCCGGCGCAAGGATTGCGGAGAATTCCCCGTTATGTTGAATGGCTTTCCATGCAAAGTTGGTTTCAGTCACGCCTGCCTCATCCATTGCGATCTCGTTGCCGTTGGTCAGAAGCGCAGTGATGTGGTGGTAGCTGTTTGCTGTTATGGTGAGGTTTGTGCTGTCGTCTCGCAACAGGTACAAAGTTCCGGTGGGGCTGATGTGCCCGAATTCAGGTTGAACGACTGTTATGCTGCGCGTGATGCTATGCAGCACCACGGGAACAATGTGTACAGGAGCGGTGGGGTCGTTCGCGCTTATTTTTAATCCCGCTGCGCGTGTCTCGGCAGGTGCGAAGTTCGTGGATGAGAGTCCCAATGCGACCTGACTTGCGGTTCCTGTTTGAGTTGTGCCGCTCGTTTCTGTTGCCGTCAACCAGTCGTGGACAGCGGACTGCGGCGTCACAAGAATATCGTCCACGAACCAGCCTGGGCCGGTCACGTACCCGTCGGAACCGAAGCGGAATGCTATCCGCACTTGTTGGCGGGCGTAAGCGGATAGGTCGAATGTGGCTGTCGCCCAATTAATGTTTCCAGCATAGCAGGGCGTTCCTTCCGGGTAAGGTGATTCAGAATGCCCAAAGACGATGTAGGGATAGCCGCCCTCTGGCGTAATCTGTTCAAAGGAAGCGCCATCATTAGTGGATATTTCCACAAAACCGCCGTCCCATGCGTAGGTCTGATCCTTGGGTGTTTCAGACTGCATCCAGTGTCGGAAAGTGAGTTGCGCCTCATCAGAAAGCAGGATTGGGGGAGACACCAGTGCGGCATTGGCGCTATCAGGGTAGTGTCCGGCAGCTTCTGAACCGAAGAACCATGCGTTTGATGAGGAATATGATCGCTGGGTGCTGATGTGCCAGACATCATTCGCGCCGGCATGATGCCATTCATTGGTTCCTGTTTCTACGTCATCATTGAATCCACCCGCCAGCAATTCGATGTTCCATGAGAGAGGTGCATGGCCGGCGTTGGAGACGATCAACTCGCGCATGGTTGCCTGATCGGAGGGTATCTCAACAAAGAATGCATTGGGAGTCAGCGCGGTGACCGGGTAACGGACAGCAAACACATAAGGGCCGCTAAAGGCTCGCAATGAGGCCTCGTCCGCTGCTTCAATCTCGTACTGGAAAGTGTCTCCCGTTATTCCTGGGGGCGCAATCTCCACCGCGTACAGGTCTTGTTGTGAATCCCATTGCATGGGTCTGCTTTCCCAGTCGTTTCCATTGCGTGACCAGCGCAGCGTAACCGATGCAACAGCGTGGTTATCGATGACGGCTGCTGTGATGGTCCAGGGGGCAGGAGTTGTGACCGTGCCTGTGATGGGAACATGCGCGATCATGGGTGCTGACGGAAAATCGGCATCGTCCCTGGGGTTCGTACCATCCTGAAACTCTTTGATATTGGTGAACCCATCATCGTCAGTGTCGAGGTTGTATACCGTGGTGGTTGAACCAAAGTAATACAGCTCCCACCAGTCCGGCAAACCATCGTTGTCATCGTCGATGCTTTCGCGAACATAGACGGCTTCTGCCGTTCGTGGCGCAAACATTTGGAATCCGCTTGCCGGATTCTCTGCGATGCTGGTTGCGTCGGGGAATCGCTGGCCATCAATGAACCATCCTGTAAATCGCGAGGCGAAGAGTATGGTGATCTGCTCAGGTGCTTCTACGGTGCTTGCTTCACTTGCCACCGGCCACCAGTTGGTGAGATTGATGGGGTGGGGGGGCGTGGATGTTTGTAATAATCGGAATGAGGGTGTCCATTGCCAAGTGACAGTGGAGGGTTCGTGCAGGACAAATGACAGGGCATTAGAGGGGCCGCTGGTTGGTGCGCTCCCGTCGCCTATCCATCCGCTGTTTTCATATCGAAAACCTCCGAGGCTATCGCTGTGTTCGGGTGCGGTGAGGCGCACGACGCTGCCGGATGCTGCGGAGATTGTTCCGTAGAAAGGGTCGGGAGTCCCGATTTCTACAGGGCTGCCTTTGATGGTGAGGGGAAGTGCGGTGGTGATGTGAAAAGAGAATTGTTCTATAGGGGCATTCGAAGGGAGAATAGATCGCAAACCGGTGGCTGTTTCGGCTGCGAGATAGTAGTCGACAACCCTTCCTGTGGGTTGTGCGGGAATACTGGCCGCGTAGACGTTTCCGGTTGTTTGTTCAAGAATTCCGGTCACGGGTCCGGTTCCGTTGTCCCAGATGACGTGCAGCAGGTTGGTGTTCAGTCCGCGGTCGGATCGGATCTCGGCTTCCACAAGGTGGGGCGATACGTTATTGGTTGTGTTGGCAATGGGGGTATGCGTGATGGTGGGTGCGACATCGGCACCCGAGAGAATGACGGAGTATGCCTGGTCTTCTGTCAGGCTGGCCTGTTTGGCGCTGACAACCATTTGCCATACGCCGGTCGTGCCGATTTCAATATTTACCTGTTCGACGTTATCGCGGATGTTGTCACCGGTGACTGCAGGTGCCGTTGGGTTTGTTACGCTGAGTACGTATGGAAAATTCGTGGTGCCGTCAGGTGCGATGATTCGCAGATCAAGATCATGAACGAGCACGGGTGTTCGATCGTCGAGGACGTTGCGTGCAGTGTTGGGAGGATCGGTCCAGCACAGCGTTGCCGAGATGGCGTTGCCGGGGCCGCCGTTAAAGTCATAGATTTTTACGGGTTGGCTCTGCGTGATAACACCCTCGATGATCCGTTGCGCAGAGGGTTGGCGCGAATGCGCCAGCAGTTGATCCGCTGCGGCTTGCGTATTCATCAAACCCCAACCGAATACGAAGTCTGGCCCTTTTCGTCCGATATCGTCGGCGGTGTGCAGAATGAGTGCTTTTAGTGTGCTGGCTCGCATGCGGTTGCCAAACAGGTCGTCGTTTAGTTGTAGAAGCAGCGTGGCTGACCCTGCTGCGTTTGGTGATGACATGCTGGTGCCACTTAGTGAAGCGTAGGAGGAATCATGGCTGGAATACGTGGACCAGAGACCGGAGCCGTTGGCCACAATGTCCGGTTTTATGCGTCCGTCGTCCGTGGGACCCCATCCGCTGAACGACGTAATGGTGGCGTGTGAGATGCTGCGTACATCCCCTGCTACGGCATCGGCCACGGCCCCGACAATCATCACATTCTTTGCATTTCCAATGTAAGGTAGCGTGTCGTGCCCGCCCTGATCCCAACCGTCGGCCGGCGGGTCCAGCGCTGGATCATAGGGCTTCGTCTTCCATTGACCGTTTTCGAAGTAGGAAAAATTGCTTCCTGCTGCTGGTGCATTGTCGCTGCGGTCATTACCGGCTGATTTGAATGGCAGGTAATAGGGCGATGCATAACAGACAGTATCCCATGCGGCGGCATATACATCGTAGAGGCCGAAGGCATCGGATTCGTCGCGGGTACCCCATGAACCGTACCATTCGTTGCCTTCCCATCCTGCTTGTAGGCCATAGGAATGGTTTGATATTTGTATGCGGTTCTCCTCGTCGCCTGTGACCATGGCCGATGCAGCCATTTCGGCGACATCTCCATTCCAGTCAAACGAACGAATGAGGACAGCGGGTGCCATGCCCTGGGCGTTGGCGTCGATACCTTCTGCACCGATGGTTCCGCCAACATGTGTGGAATGATAGTGTATGGAGGCGATATCTTCGAGTGTGACGCGGTCGCCGAATTCCCGGTGAGTTGACCGAACGGAGCCTGCATCCCAGATGCCGACCGATTGACCTTCTCCGTCAAGATTATAGGGAGGGGTCTGGCGTATGCGATCTGCGGCGGTGCTAATCGCGGCAATACGGTTCAGCGTGGTATAGCTGTAAACGCGATCCCCGTGAACAGCCATGAGCTCGGTCGTGCCTTCGGCTGAATCCTGTCGCATGGGGCGGTGATACTTGGAGGATACGGAGGTCGCTGTCTTGCGGCCTTTGCGCTGCCATTCACGTAGCTCGGATACATGAAACTCGCGAGGCTTAATTGGATCGTTATGATGGGCTTTGGATGTTTTTTCTGAAACAAGGAGTGCTTGATCTTTTGTTAAAGACGGCTGTGTTTTAGAGTGCTGACCTGTCGTGTTGTCAGCGATACTGTGGTTTTGCAGTGACCTGTGGTCATGATGGGTGCCATCGGTTTTGGGGAAGGAGCGCGGTTCGGATACAGGGGTATTTTTCCTCGCTTGCTCACGCTGATTGCAGAGCAAACGAATTGTGCTACCCGCCAGAAAAACAGCCGTTGCTGCGCTGACGAGCCAAAGCCCTTTGCGAATATTCATGATTTAATAAGGCAAGACTAAAGCTGATTCCACTGAAGGCATTATACTGGTTCAATGGTTCTGAGGAAACAAGAAATGTGAGACATTTCATTGGAATCCCGGCGACATGAGACAATCAGCTCGACGATTGCGTTTGGTCTGTTTCGCTGTCCGGAATAAAAGGTTCCACGAAGGCCTTCTGGAAGTCGTAGCCATTGGTGAAGTCTTCACGTTTGTCTTCCTCTGTCTTGCCCAGTGCACCCGCATCGACAAGATTGAAAACCAGTTCGCCAAAATCTTCTGTGCCAAGGATATGCCAGGAAGTGAGAACGGAAAATGCCATTGGACCATACTCGCGCAGGGCAAACTGGCGAATGCAATCCAGTAGCTCTGAGCCTGAGATGTGCTTTTGAGGTCCGCTGCGCGGCTTTTGTAACGTCTTGGTTGCATAATCCAGTGCATCACGGATGAAATAATAGGCCTCATCACTGTAGCGAGGATCATTCTCACAAATAGTTTCAACGGTGTTTGAGAAGGAATGTTCGTTCATTGGGTCAGGCTCCCATGGAGGCGATGATACGTTCTTTTACGGAACCCATTTCTTCGGGGCTGTCATAGGATTTAGCGTTCCAATTCCAGTGGTGCCCGTCATCCGCATAGCGTGGAATAACATGAAAATGGAGGTGTGGCACAACTTGCCCGGCCACGGCACCGTTGGCCTGGGTGATGTTGACGCCTTCTGCACCCAGGGCTTTGACCAGTGCTGCCGCCACTTGTTGAACCCCGATCATAACGGCGTTTAATTGTTCTGTGGAAATCTCGTGAATCGTCTCCACGTGTTGCTTCGGAATGACCAGTGTGTGTCCCTTGACGATGGGGCCGATATCGAGGAAAGCCAGGATGTCGTCGTTTTCAAGAATTGTCGCAGCGGGAATGCCTCCGGCTAGTATGTTGCAGAATATGCAATCGTTACTCATGGTTCCTGGTTCCTTTCTGTCTCAATTCTTTGATGTAAGATCGTGTGTAAATGGCTTGCTTGCGGGGTGTCATTTGTTGGCTTCACTATATAGAGTCTGACTTCGCGAAATCAAGCAGGAAGGGTGACGCGTTCGAGATGCTGAGAGGGGGAGTGCGATTATAGTGCGCCGTGGGTGATTCGCCAGGATCGTACAATTAACCCGAGCACGATCAGAAATAGAATTAGAGCAACGGCTTGTTGTTCAGCGCGTGTGAGTCCAAACCATGCGTAGCTGCACTTTTTTCCGAAATGCAACCCCCGACATGCATACTTGTGGACTATTCCTTGTGTGTGCGATTCGTCTTGTGTGTCCGGTTTGACGTTTGGTTCCATGTTGTCAGCTCACCACGATGGTGACGAGGCGTCCCGGTATGACAATGACTTTGCGAACCGTCTTGCCTTCCAGCCACTTCTTCACGTTTTCGTTTTCGAGCGCGATGGCTTCAATGGTTTTTCCATCGGTGTCAGGTGCTACGGTGATGTGCCCACGGACTTTTCCGTTCACCTGTACCGGGAGTTCCAGTTGCTCCTCTTTCGCCACGTCTTCATCTGCCTGGGGCCAGCCGTGTGCGAAGATGCTCGTTTTGTGTCCGAGTTGTTCCCACAACTCTTCTGAAAAATGCGGGACAATGGGACTCAGGACGCGGAGTACGGTTTCGAGTATTTCTCGCAGAACCGTGGGCTCCGGAGAGGCTTTCATGGCACGCAATTGATTGAGCAGTTCGTTGCAGCGCGCGATGGCTGTGTTGAACTGAAAGCCGCCGTCAATGGCCTCAGTAACGCGCAAGATGCATTGGTGCGCCTTGCGTCGAAGGGCGCGATTGTCGCTATCCAGTTCCGTGGGAATGGGGATGTCAACAGGAGAGACATTCTTCAGGTTCTCCGTGACCAGGTCCCATAGTCGGCTCAGCATACGCCAGGATCCTTTGATGCCTGACTCGCTCCAGATCTGCATCTTGTCGGGCGGGGCGTCAGACAGCATGTACAAACGCACGGTATCGGCTCCGTAGCTTTCAATCATTTTGTCGGGGTCAACCACATTGAATTTTGACTTGCTGATCTTGGTCATTTCCGAACGCACGGGTTTCTTGCACTCGGAGCATTCTCCATCGACGATCGCATCGCCCTTCCTGGTGCCGTTTATGACTTGTTCTTCGCCGAGCCATTTGTGTTCTTCGCAGTAATAAGCGGTTTTGCAGACCATCCCCTGGCAGAAGAGCTGCTTGAACGGTTCGTCGAAGTCGATCAGTTCAAGATCGTGCAGCACCATGGTAAAGAAACGTGCATAGATCAAGTGCATGGTGGCATGTTCAATGCCGCCAATGTACTGGTCCACGGGCATCCAGTGTCGGATCGCTTCCAGGGAGAATGGCTGTGTGCTGTTTCCGGGGTCTGCATAGCGCAGGAAGTACCAGCTAGAGTCCACGAACGTATCCATGGTGTCGGTTTCCCGTCGTGCGGGTTTTCCGCATGTCGGGCATTCGCAGTGCAGAAAAGACTCGCTTGTTGCCAGCGGGTTGCCTCCGCCTTCCTCAAATTGTACATCCGTGGGTAGCAGGACCGGGAGTTGTGCTTCAGGCACAGGAACCGTGCCGCAATCGTCACAGTATATGATTGGAATGGGGGCTCCCCAGTAGCGTTGTCTTGAAATCAGCCAGTCACGCAGGCGGTAGTTAATGGTGCCTTCGCCATATCCTTTTTCCTTCAGCCAGCGGATGATGTCCGGCATGGCTTCGCGGTTGTTGTGACCGTCAAAAGGTCCGGAGTTGACCATGATTCCGGGATCCGCATAGGCTTCAGTCATGGAGTCAGGGTCCAGCGATTCGGTGTCGGGGTGAATGACGACCTTGATCGGAATCTCGTATTTTCGGGCAAATTCGAAGTCGCGCTGATCGTGCGCCGGAACGGCCATTACGGCACCGGTGCCGTACGACATGAGCGCAAAATTTGCGACCCAAAGTGGAACGATGTCGCCGTTGACAGGATTCACTACGTGGCAACCGGTCCAGATTCCAACCTTCTCTCGTTCGGCAATATCGCGTTCGCTTGTTCCCTGGCGACGCATTTCATTGACGGCTTCCATGACGCGCGATTCGTGCTCGGACCCCTTGACGAGTTTTTCAATCAGTGGATGCTCAGGAGCCAAACTCATGAACGTGACGCCGAAGAGCGTATCGGGACGCGTGGTGAAAATCGGCAAATCCTCGCCGGTTTCTTTTATTTTGAACACCACGCGAGCACCTTCGGAACGGCCAATCCATTCCTCCTGCATGGCGAGAACAGAGTCCGGCCATGATCCGCGCAGGGACGCGTGACCGTCAAGCAGGCGCTGTGCATATTTGCTCATAGTGAAGAACCACTGTGACATGTCCTTCTGTTCAACAGACGTATCGCATCGTTCGCATCCGCCGTCATGCACCTGCTCATTAGCCAATACGGTCTGGCACGAGTTGCACCAATTCACGGGCGCAGATTTTTTGACCGCCAGCCCCTTTTTCATGAACTGCAGAAAGAACCATTGTGTCCAGTGGTAATAGTCGCTGTGACTGGTGGCCAGCTCACGCGTCCAGTCATAGCCCCAGCCAGCGCGTGTCATCTGTTTGCGCATGTGCTTGATATTCTTTTCCGTAAAGGCGTGAGGGTGTACGCCGGTGCGGATGGCTGCGTTCTCTGCCGGAAGACCGAAACTGTCCCAGCCCATAGGGGACAGCACTTTGTGCCCACGCAGCAGTTTGTATCGTACGACGACGTCGCCCAGTGTGTAGTTGACCACGTGTCCCATATGCAGGACACCCGAAGGGTAGGGGTACATGTTCAGGACGTAACATTTCTCGCGTGGATCTGTCTCGTCAGCGGCAAAAAGATTTTGCGCCTGCCAGGCGTCCTGCCATTTTTTTTCGATTACAGAGAAGGGATATTTTTCGCTCATGTGATACCTTGATATGTTCGGGTTTCCGGCGGATTACGGGATCTGCATGCTGTCTGTATTGCCGCGGTAGCTGTTCGCTTTCCACGTTCCCTGTAGACGGATGTTTTCGGAACTGACGTAGGCGCCTTGTCCCCACATTCGGTCATGTTTCCATTGTCCTGTGTAGGTGTCGCCATCGTCAAAGGTGTGGGAGCCTGTGCCGGTGATCAGGCTGGATCCTTTCCAGGTTCCTGTGATCTGGTTTCCATTTGCAAAGGTGTAGGTGCCGATTCCGGATATTTTTCCTTTTGCCCATGACCCTTCATATTTCTCACCGTTCGAAAAACTATAGGTGCCCTGTCCGTGTTGCTTTCCGTTGAGCCAGTTGCCGGTATAGCGCTCTCCAGACGGAAGAATAAGAGTGCCTTCGCCGTGCATCTTTTCTTTAAGCCATAAGCCTTCGTAGCGACTCCCGTTGTCGAAATTGTGCGCAGCGAAGACAGGTGTTTCTTCGACGGAATGGTTCGCTTCCATGGTTGTCGTGTTGTTGGCTTCAGTTTTCGTTGCCTTGGTCAGCATGGCTCGGATATCCTCGTTATGGGTAAAGGATAGAGGGTCTTTTCCCTGCTCTGTTTTTGCTGTGGCGTTGGCTCCGGCTGCGAGCAGGAGTTTGACGGCACCGACTGAGTTCTTCTGGACGGCACAGTGTAACGGCATGATTCCATTTTTTGCCTGACTGTTAACGTTTGCTCCGCGTTTGATAAGCAGTTTTGTCAGGTCAATGGAGTCGCTGTTCGCAGCCCAATGCAGAGCGGTGAAGCCCTGTTCGGACTGCGCATTGATGTCAGCGTTATTTTTAATGAGAATTTCGGCAATTTCTTCATGCTTCTTGTGCGCGGCCCAATGCAGAGGCGTTGAGCCATGTTCTGTTTGGGCGTTAACGTCTGCGTTGCTGTTCAATAGAAGCTTTGTGATATCTTCGTATCCGTAGGCCACGGCCAGGTGCAGGGCCGTGCAGCCGCCTTCAGCTGTTTTGTTGATGAGGTTGGTGGGCAATGTTTTCAGGAGGGAGTGAACTTGCTTTTTGTCGCCAATTCGGACGGCGTCATGCAAGACGGTGGCGTGAACGCTGATGCCTGTGGTGATAAGGATCGCGAAGACGAGTGCCAGGCATGCCGGTCGTGTCTTTCCGCAGGATGTCAAAATCTGTGTTGTCATGTTGTATGTTTCCTGTTCCATGCTTTTGTTACTCTGTCGGAAGCATAAATAGTATGCGAACCGTGGTGGTTATGCCATTCAAAAAGCTTATTATGGAATCTGGAGGGTGGGTGTGGGGGCTTCCTGGCTGCTGAGCAATTGATACATCTCCTCCAGTGCATCCTTGCAGTGGAAAAAGGCTTCGACAACTTCCGGATCAAACTGGATTCCACTGTTCTTGAGAATTTCCTGCGAAGTTTCTTCGATTGTCATGGGGTTTCGATAAATGCGTTTAGATCGCATGGCATCGAATGCGTCGATCACCGCAAAGATTCTAGCCCCCAGGCATATTTGGTTGCCTTTCAAGCCCTGGGGATAGCCGCTGCCATCGTAGCGTTCATGGTGTTCAAATACAATTTGTGCTGCTGAGGCAAGTTGAGGGCTTGATTCCAGAATCTTGTGACCTTTAAGGGCATGACTTTGCATGATGTCCCAGTCATCATCAGAAAGGGGTCCATCGTGAAAAAGCACGCGGTCGGGTACGCCGATCTTGCCGATGTCGTGCAGCAGCGCTCCTGTTGCTACTGCATCCAGCTCCTTCCCCCGTACACCCATTCTTCTTGCCAATTCAATGCTCAATTCCCGTACGCGCAGGCTGTGGCGACCGGTGCTTTTTTCGCGCGCATCGAGCATGGACATAAAGGCTTCCAGAGTGAACTCGTACGACGCTTTCACCTCATCAAGAATTTTGCTCAATTGGGCGCTACGCTGTGCAACCATGCGTTCCAGTTGGGCCTGATGTCGCACATGCTCCATGCGCAGCCCGCGATATTCCAGGGCTCGTTTCAACACGGCGGAGAAGTGTTTGGCATCGACGGGTTTTTGTACGAAATCGTAGGCGCCTTCGCGCAGGCAGGTCACTGCATTGTCTACGCTGGCGTAGCCGGTCATGACGATTTTGACGATGAGATCATCGGCGTCTTTAAGATCCTGCAGCAGCTCAATGCCGCTCATGTCAGGCATGGCGATGTCAGTAAGAATGATGTCGTAATAGGCTGGATTATTGCGAATGGTTTGTACGGCCTCGGCAGCAGAGGTGAAGGTCTGGACTTCGTAGTTGTCTCGCTCCAGAAGTGCGGAAATTAAACGAAGGATGGCCGGTTCGTCATCCACAACGATGATGCGTGCATGGGCCTTCCCGCCCAGAACGACTTCGTTTTCATTGGCATCGCGTTTGGTATCCTGTTCAAGGGATTGTGATTCCTGTGCTCCTTCTCCACGCCAGACGCAGATTCTGTTGCGGCCGGCACGCTTGGCCTGGTACAGGGCGCGATCGGCCTGCGTCAGCAGTTCGGCGCTATTCTTTGGGGTGTCGGGATTATTGCTGGCGGCAATCCCAAGGGATATGGTGATATTCAGTCGATGTGAATCGGGACAGAATATATGCTTGCGCGTGCGGTGCAGCAGACGTTCGGAGAATACACGGGCATCGCCCTCGTCTGCAATGGGAAGGATGGCGACAAATTCGTCCCCACCTAGCCGTGACATGATGTCGGAACCGCGCCCGACCTCAATCATGATTTTGGCAAAGGTACTTAGGATTTCGTCGCCGGCTGCATGGCCATAGGTATCGTTCAGGATTTTGAAATGGTCGATGTCGACAACGACCACACTGACTGCAGGGTCGTAACGGCGGCTTGAATCCCAGGCGCGCTCAAGTTCTTCCTCCATGCGGATGCGGTTGTACAATCCGGACAGGGGGTCGCGTGTGGCCAGGTGATGCATACGACGCAGCGCCATGAAGACCGCGGCAATGTGATTGGAGGCATGGTAAAGAAGGGACACGTCAGTCGGGGAGTATGAATCGGTTCCGGCGGAAGCCAGTGTGATCAGTCCACAGACATCTTTGCCAAGAATAACGGGAACTGAAATGACGCCCCTGGGAGTGTCAGGGGCGGTGTCGCTGCATTCCGCTCCACTGCTGCGTGTGTCGAAGTGACCGCGATCCAGCCCTTCTCCGCTGATCGCCTGGTATCGGGCAAACATTTCATGTTCGAGCCTGGTCAGAAACATCGGGTGTACGCTATGCCGACAAGCGAAAAGTAATACGCTTTCGTCCTGCTCTATGACCATGATGCCGACGACATCCGAGGGCATCATGCCGGATAAGTCCCGCCCAAATTCCAGTAAGGCATCTACCAGGGAACTGGTGCCGAGAGATTTTTCGTCAACAGAGGACAGCAGTTTGAGGTGATCCTTCAGCAAGGTCAATGCGTTGCTGCGCGGCAGATCTGCCAAAGCGGGTTTTTTTTCTTCTGCTGCTGCCACGATATGGTCGCGCAGTTCTTTGAGGGCAACGGGTTTGTGCATCGTGCTGTGTACGCCCAGCTTGCGAGCTTCTTCCTCAATCGCGGGTGTGATATGTCCGGATACCAGTACCACGCCGGCCCATGGCCAGATTTTGAGCGCTTCCTGCAGGAAGGCAATTCCGTTCATTTCGGTCATTTTGACGTCGACCACGAGGACATCGAAGGTTTGCTGCATCATGATTTGCAGTCCTTCGCGACCGCTCGCGGCCGTTTCAATCTCAAAGCCAAACTGCTCAAGTCCAATCCGGTATACGTCGCGAACGGCAGGCTCGTCGTCCACGGCCAGAATTCTCAATGGAGGATTATTTTCAGGGGTGTATGGCATGGCCTTAACTGATGTCTTTCAGTCGGATGTGTCCTGTTCAGTTTGTTTTTGATGCGTACCACGGAGGCGATAAAGGCCTGGCACGAGGGCTGGGACCTTTTGACGATAGCGGCGGTAAGCATCGCCAAATTCACCCGTCAATACGCGATCCTCTTTTCGGCTGCGCAATATTTCGAGAGGTAGGAATACAAACACACCTACGCACAGGGCAATCCATGATCCAAAAATCATGGGGATACCAATGGCCTCCATGGAAGAAGACGTATAGATCGGGTGACGGATGATGGCATAGGGCCCGTCGGTAATGAGTTCGTGTGTGCCGCGTTGTGCTGCGGTTTCTTTGTTTGCTGCGCGTTGCAAATGTCGAGCGGCCCATTCGTAAAGTCCAATGGCGGCGAGGTAAAAGACCATCCCCACGCTGAAGGGAATGGGAGACACGGTGCTCCCTTGTCGCAGAAAGAATTCTATGATGACAACATACATGGTTAGGGTATAGCTGACGCCAACGCCCATCATGGTGAGATCTCGAATGGGATGAGGAATCGATGTGCAATGCATGCCATAGAACATTGTCCACATCTTCTGAGCGATGATGAGGATGAACAAAATCGCAAACACGGTCTTGTGGTTGAATGCAGGACTCAATTTCCAGAATATCACCGTCAGGGGGAAAAGTGCAATGGAGGCGACAAAAATGGTGGCCAGGACCGTACTGATCAGTCGGTTCATAAGCCACTTCCTTGTTTGTGTAAGACGTGTACGTTCCGCATGAGTGTGAATCTTTACCAGACAGGATTGTCGAATTCAAGCAGAGAAGGGGGTGGGTTGCGTGTTGAGTTTTGATAATCAGGCCTGAATACGAGTCGTCATCTGCAATTCATGACTGGGGGGAGTTGCCTTATGGGCGTGGACTTTGTAGGTTACCGCTATGAGTACAGTGCAGGTTTATGAAACGTTTACATCGATTCAAGGGGAATCGACATTTTCTGGAGTGAGCTGTTTTTTTATCCGGTTGACCGGATGTAATCTGCGCTGTGCTTATTGTGATACGACTCAGGCTTTTGAAGGAGGGAGACAGCGGTTTGTTGGGGATCTGGTGTCGGAAGCGGTTGCAAGTCGTTCCCGTATAATTGAAGTGACAGGAGGGGAGCCGTTGCTTCAGGAGGGGTTCAGTGATCTGGCTGCCGCGTTACTTGCAGAGGTGAAGAGGCCTTTGCTGGTTGAAACCAACGGGAGCTGTGATATTTCCCTTATTCCTGATGGTGCGGTTGGTGTTATTGATGTAAAAACGCCGGGCAGCGGCGAATGTGGAAGTTTTGATGTTGCTAATATCGATCGCCTGCGGGCACAGGATGAGCTTAAATTTGTGATAGGTGATCATCATGACTATGAGTGGTCGAAACAATTTGTTGTTAAGCATGGGTTGAATGACCGTTGTCATGCGGTATTGTTCAGTCCTGTAGCGGGAACGTTGGCCGCTAGTGATCTGGCAGGCTGGATTGTCGAAGATGGGGCGCCGGTACGGTTGCAGCTACAGCTTCACCGAATTTTGGGCGTTCTCTGAAAGCACAAGGAAACATAAATAGAAATGAGAAAAGCGGTTATATTGCTTTCTGGAGGCATCGACTCATCGACGTTGCTGCACATGATTTCTGCGAGGGAAGTGGGTGTTGAGCTGTATGCATTGTCTTTTCAATATGGCCAGAAGCATAGTCGCGAGTTGAGAATGGCGGCCTGGCAAGCGGAGGCGGCTGGGGTTTGTGATCATCAGATTATGGATATTTCATTTTTCAGTGATTTGGTGGGGCAGGGATCTGTGCTGACAGCTATCGGGTCTTCCGTGCCGGATCTTGCCGACTTGACGGAGAAAGAACTGGATCAGCCTCCTACGTATGTGCCGAATCGGAATATGATGCTGTTGTCGCTGGCGGCAGCGTTTGCGGAATCGCGTGGTGTGCAACGTGTGTGTTATGGCGCACAAGCACAGGATCAGTATGGATACTGGGACTGCACCGAAGCGTTTGTTGAGCGTATGAATACGGTTTTTTCGCTGAATCGACGAGACCCGATTCAGGTCGAAGCACCCTTTGTGGGATGCTCAAAGGCTGATGTAGTGAAAATTGGTCTGGAGATTGGCGTCGACTATGCCCATACTTGGACCTGTTATCGCGGGGACGCGAAACCGTGCCTGGCATGTCCCAGTTGTGTGGAGCGGGCGGATGCGTTTCGTGGGGCTGGCATAAAAGATCCTCTGGTTGAGGTGTGACGGTCTGGCGATAGCGAATGTACAAGGTGACGAGAAAAGGCGTCGGGCAATAATACGTTCCCGGCGCTCTTGAATTTTGTGAACGTGAATTGAGCGTTGTGAAATGCGCCGGGGAGTAGCGATTAATGAATGTGCCTCTTTTGGATTTAAAAGCTCAGTATGCTGAGTTGCGGGGTGAGATAGAGCCGATTCTTAAAGAGGTATGTGAATCGCAGTATTTTATACTGGGTCCTCGTGTTTTAGAGTTTGAGGCGCAAATTGCTGATTACTGTGGCGTTGGGCATGGAATAGGTGCCAGTTCAGGTACGGATGCAATCCTGGTGGCTCTTATGGCCCTGGAGGTTGGGCCGGGCGATGCGGTGATCACAACGCCGTACACATTTTTTGCAACAGCTGGGTGCATCGCACGAACGGGCGCGACGCCGGTCTTTGCGGATATTGACCCTCAGACTTATAATTTGTCACCGGTTGCTGTTGCAGAGCTTATTGAGAACTGGAGCGAGACCTATCCGAATCTTACTCCGAAGGTATTGATGCCGGTTCATCTGTATGGGCAGATGGCGGATATGGACCCCCTGTGTGCGCTTGCGGAGCAGCATGGGTTGGCAGTGATTGAAGATGCCTGTCAGGCGATTGGGGCTGAATATCCATCTGCTGCAGGGACGCGTAAAGCCGGTGCGATGGGGCGAGCGGGGGCGTTTAGTTTTTTCCCATCGAAGAATCTGGGCGGTTTCGGGGATGGCGGTATGGTGGTGGTGAATGATGATGCTTTCGCCGATCGTCTGCGGTATTTGCGTAATCATGGAGCCAATCCCAAATACTATCATGGTATGATTGGCGGTAATTTCAGATTGGATGCATTGCAGGCCGCGGTGCTGAGTGTGAAGTTGCAGCGGCTTGAGCAGTGGCATGCGGGTCGTCGGGAGAATGCCGCACGTTATGATCGGTTGTTTGCTGACTCAGCGGTTGTAACACCTGAGGCGGTTTATGCGGATTCCGGGGTTTTGAATGCTCACATCTATAATCAATATATTGTGCGCGTGCCTGACCGGGATCGCGTCAGAATTGCGATGAATGAAGCAGGGGTGGGATGCGAAGTGTATTACCCGGTACCTTTGCATGTGCAGGAATGTTTCGCATACCTCGGGTATCGTGAAGGCGACTTCCCGGTGAGTGAGAAGGCGGCCAGGGAAACGCTGGCATTGCCGATTTATCCGGAATTAACTGATGAGATGCAGGAGCATGTGGCAAAGACGCTTGTGGATGCATTGGGAAAATAAGGAAGAGACGTTTTGTTTGAAAAAGGCACTGCGTGATGGTGCTTGAGGTTGGAAGGCCTTTTGTGTGGCGTAAGCTTATAAGCTAAAGAGAGGAGATGGAGAGATGCCAAATACGGTGCTGATTGGGGCGCAGTGGGGAGATGAGGGAAAAGGCAAGATTATTGATGTGTTGACAAAGCAGGCGGATATCGTCGTGCGATTCCAAGGCGGGAACAATGCCGGGCATACCGTCAAAGTGGATGACGAGAAGTATGTCTTGCATTTGATCCCTTCCGGCATCCTGCATGAGGGCATGCGATGTGTCATTGGCAATGGCGTGGTGGTGAACCCGTTGGCGCTTATGGAAGAGGTGGATGGCGTTGAAAGCCGAGGCATCCAGACGCAGGGCAGACTTTTTGTCAGTGATCGAGCGCATATGGTG
This sequence comes from Kiritimatiellia bacterium, assembly GCA_016783565.1. GTDB lineage: Bacteria > Verrucomicrobiota > Kiritimatiellia > UBA8416 > JADHWI01 > JADHWI01. The sequence goes on along the minus strand of JADHWI010000007.1, from coordinate 36,341 downwards.
GTTCCTTATCATGGTGCTATTGATGCCGCCCGGGAGCTCCGTTTGAGCGAAGGAGAGAAAATCGGCACCACCAAGCGTGGTATTGGTCCCAGCTATAGCGATAAGGTCTCTCGCGTTGGCTTGCGTATGGGTGATATTCTGGATCCGGATTTTGCCGAGATGTTATCCGTACGGATTGATGAAGCGAACCAGGTGCTGGTGGCGCTGGGCGGTGAGGCGCTGGATAAAGATCAGATTGTGAAAGACTATATAGCTGTTGCAGAACGCGTGGCTCCCTATATCGTGGATACGGTATCGTTGCTCAATGAGAGCTTGAAGGCGGGCGATTCCATGTTGTTTGAAGGTGCTCAGGGCACGTTATTGGATATCGACTTTGGTACGTACCCGTTTGTGACATCCTCCAATACGACAGCGGGCGGGGCCTGTGCGGGGACGGGAATTCCACCTCATGCTGTTGATCAGGTTGTGGGTGTCATCAAGGCCTACACAACGCGCGTGGGCGAGGGGCCGTTTATGACGGAGCTGCACGATGAAATAGGTGAATTGCTTGGACGGGAAGGTCATGAGTTCGGTGCGACGACGGGTCGACCGCGTCGCTGCGGATGGTTTGATGCCGTGGTGGGGCGTTACTCGGCCGCCATTAATGGGGTCGACTATTGGGCGATGACGAAGCTTGACGTGTTGGACAAGGTCGAGACGATCAAGATCTGTACGGGGTATATCTGTGATGGAGTTGCTTACGATACCGTTCCGGCGAATACGCGTATTCTGAGTCGGTGCGAGCCGGTTTATGAAGAGATGCCCGGTTGGATGCAGTCCACCAAGGATGTCACTCGTTTTGAGGACCTTCCAGAGGCCGCGCAAGCATATGTCAACCGGTTGTGCGAGCTGACCGGTGTGCCGCTTGGAATCTTGTCCGTTGGACCGGCCCGGAGCAGTACGTTGCGCATTGCACTCTGATTGGGCGTTTCCGGTAATGAGCAGTGATTCAAAGAGTAAGTCTGTGGTTCCAGCTCATGTCGCCATTATTATGGACGGCAATGGTCGCTGGGCGCGACAGCGTGGGTTGCCTCGAATCAAGGGACACGAAAAGGGGTCTGAGTCTGTTCGCGCAATCGTAAAGGCTTGCCGCAATGCGGGCGTTAAATACCTGACGCTTTATGCGTTCAGCGTGGAGAATTGGATTCGCCCAAAAACAGAAATTAACGCTCTGATGCGTTTGCTGGATCGGTTTCTTCGCAACGAAGAGCATGAGCTGCACGAGAATCGCGTGCGTCTGCGGGTGATTGGTAGACGGGAGGATCTCCCGTCTCGTCTGGACGAGAAGCTTCGCGAAGTGGAAGCGCGCACGCGTCAGTATGAGGATGGAAATCTGATTCTCGCGCTGAGCTATGGCGGCAGAACTGAGTTAGTGAAAGCGTGTCGTACCATTGCGCAGCGGGTGAAGGATGGAGAGCTGTCTCCGGATGAGATAGATGAGGACACGGTATCGGCGAATCTCTATGCGCCGGATATTCCTGATCCGGACCTCTTGATTCGAACCAGCGGCGAATTGCGTGTCAGCAATTTTTTGCTGTGGCAGATCTCTTATGCGGAGTTCTATGTGACTGACGTGTTATGGCCTGATTTTCGGGAGCCTGAATTTAAAGAAGCTTTGGCTGACTTTTCCAAGCGTCGACGACGTTTTGGTGACGTAAAATGAGCGTGGTGGCATTGCGATTAGAAGGGGATGGATTGTGCTGAAATATCGACTCATGAGTGGCGTCGCGATTGGCGTGGCGGTTTTTCTGGCTGTGCGCTTTGCGCAACCTGTATTGGTTTTTGCTATTGTCGCTATTCTTAGTGTTGCGGGACAACTTGAGTTTTACGGCATGTGCAGGAAGGCCGGCGTGGCGGTTTTTACCTGGCTGGGTATCGCATGTGGTGTGGCGCTTGTTGCGGCTACGGTGCTTACGGTAGGACCATCTGATGCAGCCATGGCTGCAACCTATCGTGCGGAAATGGCGGTGGTGGTCTTTGCCATTCTGGCCGTTTGTATTCGTCATTTTCCTCGCGTCATTTCAGGGACACCGCTTGCTACCGTGGCTTGCACACTGTTTGGTTTCTTTTACGTACCATTTACGGTTAATTTTTTTACACGCCTTGTTTATCAGTGGAGTGAGCGCGACGGTCTTCCCGGAATCGGCACGACGGGCGCGCGATTGATCTTGTTTTCTATTTTGGTGATAAAAATCACGGATGTTGGCGCATATACATTTGGTCGTCTGTTTGGACGGCACAAGCTGTGTCCCAATTTGTCTCCGAATAAGACATGGGAAGGTGCGGTAGGTGGAGTGAGCGCTGCAGTGCTGGCAAGCTGTGTCTGCTGGTGGGCCTTTAAGGGGCAGTTTGGCAATGTGTCATTTGCATTTGTGCATGCTCCCGTTCTTGGTGTGTTGCTTGCCGTGGTGGGAATGGTTGGTGATCTGTTTGAATCATTGATCAAGCGCACGGCGAGCGTCAAAGATTCCGGTAATACGATTCCGGGAATGGGGGGTGTGCTGGACGTATTGGACAGCTTGCTGTTTGGGGTGCCGGTTCTGTACGTGTATCTGACATTTGTGGCTTAAGGAAACGATGAAGCGTTTGATCATACTGGGAAGCACGGGGTCGATTGGCGAAAATGCCCTTCGGGTGGCGTCCGCCTTGCGCGATCGTGTGCAGGTGGTCGGCATTGCGGCACGAACAGGCGGGGAACGCCTGGCGGAGCAGGCCCGTGAGTTCGGGGTGTCGCATGTGGCTCTTGCAGATGAGAAGGCGGCTTTGGCCTGCAAAGGGATGTTCCCCGATGGGACGTCGTTGCATGTCGGGGCTGAAGGACTGGTTGATCTGGCGTCTCTTGAAGAGGCGGATGTTGTCCTTTGTGCTGTCGTGGGCACCGCCGGGCTGGCGCCCGTGATGGCCGCGATTGATGCGGGAAAAGACATCGCACTGGCCACCAAAGAGGTGCTGGTCGCGGCAGGAGAGGTGGTTACGCAACGGGCTGCTGAAACCGGTTCGCGTCTGCTGCCGGTCGATAGTGAGCACAATGCCATTTTTCAATGTCTCGGGGATAGGGCGGCTGAGCAGTCGCGGGCAGATGATATCCGGCGTTTGATCTTGACTGCATCGGGCGGTCCTTTCGCAGGGCGTGACGATGTGGATTTTGATACGGTGGGTGTTGAGGAGGCGCTTGCGCATCCTCGCTGGAATATGGGCGCAAAGATATCGATTGATTCGGCGACGTTAATGAACAAAGGGCTTGAGGTATTGGAAGGCCACTGGCTTTTCGGGGTGCCATTGGATCGCATTGATGTGGTGGTGCATCCTCAGAGCATCGTGCATTCGTTTGTCGAGTTTAACGATGGGAGCGTTTTGGCGCAGTTGAGTCCTCCAGACATGCGCTACGCTATTCAATATGCATTGACCTATCCGGAGCGTTGTGATGGAGGTTTGCCTGGGCTGGATTTACCCAGCATGGGTATGTTAACATTCTCAGAACCGGATGCGCTCCGTTTTCCGTGTTTGGCATTGGCTCGCCAGGCGGGTGAGGCAGGCGGGACGCTTCCGGCAGTAATGAACGCGGCTAACGAAGCTGCGGTTCAAGGTTTCCTTGAGGGGGGGATTTGTTTCTCCGGTATTTGGAGAACGGTATCCGCTATCATGGATGAACATGACGTAATATCTGCGCCGTCACTGGCCGCAATCGTAGATGCCGATTGCTGGGCCAGAGCACGCGCAATAGAAATGATAGGACAATAATAACGTGGGCGTATTTATTCATAACATTGCTGATTTTCTTGTGCTGTTTCTTTTGTTCAGCGTGACTATTTTTGTGCATGAACTGTTCCATTTTATCACCGCACTCAAGTTGGGATTGGTCGTGGAAACCTTTTCCATCGGTTTTGGTCCCGCGATATGGCAGGTGAAGCATAAGGGGATCACCTATAAGATGGGGTGGATACCGTTCGGTGGCTATGTTGCCTTGCCGCAGCTTGATCCTTCCGGAATGGCAACCATACAGGGCTCCGAGGAGAAGCAGGAGAAGAAGAAACGTGGCTGGTTTGGAGGCAAGAAGGATGCAAAGCCAGTCGAGGAGACGGTCGTAGAGGAACGGCCGACTTATCCGGAAATTTCACCCTGGAAGAAAGTTCCAGTGGCTGTGGCCGGGGTGATTGGAAATATCCTGTTGGCGATTGTTCTGGCGTGGATTGTCTATAAGGCACCCGCTGCGGAAACAGGATCGACTGAATCGGTGATCGGATACGTGGACCAGGACGTTCCAGCGTATGCTGCAGGCTTGCGCATGGGGGATCGGATTATAGAAGTTAATGGTGAGGCCGTAGATTCCTGGCATGACTTTACCGTGCTGTGTGTGTTGGATTCCGGTGCGGGGAGCGGCATACCTATCAAGATTCAGCGTCAGGATGATGAGGTGATTGACCTGGTGATTCCCGCTACGAAGGGCGAGATGGATGAGACGCACATTGAAGGCATTGGCCCTGCGTCACCTTGTCTTGTGGGTGAAGTGATAGAAGGGGGCAGTGCTGAAAAGGCGGGAATACAGTCCGGCGATGTGGTGCTGGCTTTTGATGGTGTTCCCGTTGCGGGGATGATTCATTTTATTGATCTTGTTTCTGAAAGGGGGGGAGACACCGTTTCAATATCTCTATTGCGCGACGGTGAGCAGTTGGAACTGGAGGTTACACCGCAGCTTGATACGGAGCGTGGGCGGGCACTCATAGGGGTTCAGTTGACGCCTGCCGAGATGGGGGTGTTGCCATGGATGCGGCACAAGAATCCGTGGGCGCAAATCAAGAGTGATGCAACGGAGATTCTGCGTATTCTGAAAGCTCTGGTTACCCCGAGAGAATCAAAACAGGCGGCAGCAGCGCTGGGTGGTCCGGTTATGATTCTGACGTACCTGTGGTTATCAATTAAAGTCAGTATTTTTAATGCCGTCGGTTTTCTACGATTCCTCAATGTGAACCTGGCCATTTTGAACATGCTGCCGATTCCTGTATTGGATGGAGGGCACATTGTGTTTGCGATATGGGAGGGGCTCACACGGAAGAGAGTGCCACCGAAATTTGTTAATGCTTTGACCAACGTGTTTGCCACGCTTCTTATTTGTGCCTTTGTGTTAATCACGTTTCGCGATTTTGTCCGCTTGCCTCGTTTGTTTGATGGCATTAAGAGCTTTCTCGGTGATGATACCGAGCAAGTGCAGACCAATGAGACTGCAACGGGTTCTACGGCAGAAGAATAGTCTGACGTTTGACGAGCAGCGATTGATGATTGTTGATTTGGGAGGGGATGTGACCCTCGCTTGCAACTCGGCTATTGGCTCATAGAGCCAACGCTACAGTGGATCGGTTGTCGTGTCGGCTCTGCCTGCCAGCCCTCACGAAGGGAGCAGGCGGGTGAGCCGAGGTTCGCAAGGTGCAAGGATACGCCATGAGTGCTCATGATATTCCATCTTTCTACAAGAGACGGCATACGCGCTTAATCCATGTAGGGTCTGTCCCTGTCGGGGGCGATGCCGCGATCAGTGTTCAGACCATGACTAAGACGGACACGCGCGATGTCGATGCGACGGTTGCGCAGATTCACGATGTGGCTCAGGCTGGTTGTGATATTGTGCGTGTGGCTGTGCCGGACTCGGTTGCGGCTGAAGCCTTAGCTGAGATTTGCCGGCAAAGCTCGATCCCTGTTGTCGCGGACATTCATTTTGATTACCGGTTGGCATTGCTGGCTGCAGAAAGTGGAGTGGGGGGGCTGCGCATTAATCCCGGCAATATCGGGTCTCGCGAGCATGTTGAGGCGGTTGTGGTTGCTGCCAGGGAGCGGGCTTTACCCATACGAATCGGCGTCAACGGTGGATCTCTGGAAGATGATATCTGCACGAAGCACGGGGGAAGTACACCGGCGGCACTGGTGGAAAGTGCATTGCGGCATGTTGCGATCCTTGAGGACTTGGATTTTAACGATATCAAGATTTCGGTGAAAGCCTCTGACGTCTGGCGTACGGTTCAGGCCTATCGATTGCTATCACATGAGAGTGACTATCCATTGCATCTTGGGGTGACGGAGGCCGGAACTTTTGTTTCGGGAACCGTTCGCTCTTCTGTGGCTATGGGGATGCTGTTGTCTGAGGGGATTGGAGACACCATTCGTGTCTCGTTGACGGATACGCCTGTGCGGGAAGTTCAGGTGGGCTTGGAGTTGTTGCGATCGCTGGAATTGCGGGCGCCCGGGCCACGCGTGACGTCCTGCCCGACATGCGGACGCTGCCAGGTGGACATCATGTCAGTGTCGGGTGAGGTGGAGCAGGCGCTTGAGGCATACTACCAGAAGCATCCCGAAGCTCCCCGACCACTGGTGGCGGTCATGGGGTGCATGGTGAACGGGCCCGGCGAGGCACGTGAGGCGGATATTGCTATCGCCGGAGGAAAAGGAAAATTTGCCCTCTACGTCCGTGGCCAGCATCGGCGCACGGTATCTGAAGCAGAGGCTGTGAACGCTCTCATGGAAGAAGTGCACCACTGGAAGAAGCCATAAAAGTAGGGACGGCAGTTTTATCAAGTGCTCCACATGGCCCTTGTCGTCCCGAGGTCCACAAAGGTAGGGACGGCAGTCCCTTGCCGTCCGGGACCCGCTGTACAGGTGCTAATTCTGTCCGCCCTGTTACCGCCGCCGTAGGGCTCGCAAAGCCAGTCGAATCGGCCGTAATATATAATACAGTGGCGAGAGCCAGTCCGGCAGCTTAAGCCATTGCCAATCACTTAGGCTTGGGGTAATGGCGAGACACCATAACATAGCGAATTTGTCTGCCCCGCTATCCCGTACATTCAAATAAAACCGAAGATTTTGTTTTGGAGTATTCGGGGTGTCGGATGAGGCTGTCCATTGACCATGCAGTTCCGGGATCAGAGCTAAGGCCTGAGAGTGCATTTGAATGAAGCGCTCTGCTGGTTCTGGTAGCGTTACGTCAAGTGTATCCCGGGTGAGAATAAGCCCGAGGGCCAGCATTCGTTTCGCTCTGTAGCGTTCAGCCAGAGTTTGCACATCAGCCCAGTCCATGTCTGGTGTACGTGAGATGAGACCGGCGATGTCGGCCAGCCAGCGTAACTGTGACCAGGTGTGTTTTGTGCCGTGTACGCAGAGTAAAATTAACATGGGCTCGGCCCGCAACGTAGGCAAGGAGCAATTCGTCAACTTGATTCGGGTGGTTTCTGACCAAATGTCCTCGCCGAGCGACGGGAACAGGAAGCGCGGGGCAATGCGACAGGTTAGTTCGAGAAATCCTTTTCCCTCTGGAAAATTGAACTGGTTGCAATCCCACCCTGCTTGCATGTGTGCCAGAGCTGCATGTTCAGGGATCTTTTGCCGAGGCGTATAGCCAGACTGTGCGAGTCTACGTCGTGCTTGAAGGAACTGATCTGGCTGTAGGAGGATATCCAGATCCTCATATGTTCTAAGGTGGGATTCTCCCCATGCGACCTGCCCCAGAACGGGGCCCTTGATCAGGGCGTATGGGATCTTGGCGGTTGTTAAAACCCGGTCAATCTCTGCAGCTCGTTTTAAAAAATAGTCATCTCGTGCCGTGGCCACGGCGGCGACGCGAATGATGCTTTGCCGGACTTGTGTGGGGAGATGTTTATTGCCGTGGTCCTCAAGAGCTTTGCTGAGTAAAGCCATGACGCCGTGCCGTTTGGCCATGGAGAGGAAAACGTTCCAATCAATGCTGGAGATGGTACTGTTTGTGCATGAGGTTGTGGGTTTTGTTCCGGTAATGGCCTGCCGACAGAGCTCGCAGAGCAACGCCCATTCCCATTCAGAAGTAGCTCTTGTTTGCTCGTTCATCGCTTGCCGGTTTCAGGCTTTGAGGTCATTCAATACATCCAGAACTTCGTCACTTCTTGTAAAGTGCAGTTCTGCGCACGGAATGTCACGAACGATTCGATCAATGATGGCAAAGTAGGCTGTGACCATGGCCTCGTCGTACCAGGGAATTGAGCATACGGGCATCAGCCGCTGGACTGCTTCGAAAGGTGACAGGGAAACGAGTTTGTTTTCTTCGGATTGCACCAGGAAGAGTAGGTGTGAAAGCGGGTGCCCCTCGTTACGCGCATGCCCGGCATCACCCGGCCAGGGAGTGCCATATAAATACTGTTGCCCATTGCAATAACGTACCACAATTCGATCATCGCTGAGTACGCGTGCTCCTGCTGGTTCTATAATATTAGCCAGCGTGCTCTTACCTGCGCCCGATTTTCCTACGCACAGTGCACCGATACCATCCAAAACGAATCCGACTCCATGCATGAGGATGGCGTTAAATCGTTGGAAGAGGTGAATGAAGAGTGCTTGGTTGGGAGGATAGGTCAATGGGTTGATAATAGCGCCGTCTGGGAGTCCATGCACAGAAAGGCCGTTGAAATAGAACGTCACGTTTGTTTCCGTGTCGATCTTGATTAGCCATTCCAATGAGTCGGGCTGCTTGGTATAGCAACTGAGGAATCGTGCCTCTTCATGGTTCCATGCATTCCAAGCGTGCGTTTCAAAGAGTATGTTCGTTCTTTGAGGATCCAAAGGGATTTTGGATATCATATTGGTATTGATGCTGGCGACGCAATTGTTGAGGGTGACTGTGCCTGAGTCGAAATTGGCATTTAAACAGTTTGAAGAGGGATGCCGTGCCAATAGTGCATCGGACTCTATGTTAAGTCGGATGTCAGCCAAAGAATACGTATACGATTTAACCATGTTTGGTGCATACTCGTTCAGATGCGGTATAACCAGTCTTACACTCTGAGACTATATACGCTCTGCATTTACAGATGCTGAAGATCCTGTTGCAGGGAGTCAGTCAATCAGGATCCATATTCACCAATACAGGTGTCGTCAATGCAGTCAGGTGTAACGTCGCCAGCTCCACCGCCAGTACTTGTTTTGCAGCCTTCGAGCAATACTTCGCCAGGCACAAGATCAATGGCTGCCACTTCTGGTTTCGAATACGGCTTTTTCTGTGTGTGCTTATCAGTCATTTTGATTACCTCTCCTAGTCACTATTGCAATTCATAATAGAATCATATCGTGATTTTCCAAGACTGCAAAGATAATCGCACGGACTTGAAGCGGTTCCTTTTTCGAGCAGTGCCAAGGGTGGACATACTCCGCAGAGTGGTCGCAGGTAACAACTGGTGCATTTTGTTGGAGTTTGTATACGTATCTCTTTGAGCTTTGGTAGCTCGTGCTTCCATCCGTCATGGAAAGATTCCTTTCGGAGGTCAACTTGAATGTCTTCAGCTAGAACACAACCCTGTAAGATGCCTTTGGATGTAATATAGAAGGATCTTTGGCCTGTCCCACAGGTATACAATTTGTCCGTCGGCTTGAAGTTCTTAGCACGGTCGTAAAACTCTTTGTAACGTTGTCGTTTGTGTGGGTCGGACATTTCGCAGGCAACAATGCGTTCTGTTTTTGCTCGATGTTTGAGTGGCTCTTTGCACCCATCCAGCTTAGAGAAAATGAGTCCGTCGCTACGGAACGGGATGCCGTATGAGTCGGCAATGGCTTGCATGTGTTCATATTCTTCATAATTGATGTCGAGAATCATGGTCTTTAATCGGACGTCTACGCCGGCTTCTAAAAGGGTCTCAATGCCCGTGATACAGCGTTGGTACGCTCCCTTTACCCCGGTTATCTTTTCGTATGTCTCTGTTGAGGCGCCATAGAGGGTTGTTTCAACATAGCGAGGAGGCAGGTCTGAAAACAATTGGCAGTGTTCGTCTGTCACGCATGTTCCGTTGGTAAATACTGCTGTGAGCATGCCTTGCTTTCGGGCATACGAATAGATCTCGCAGAAATCAGGCCTCAGAAGTGGTTCTCCTCCCGTAATGAGCAGGAACAGGCAGCCTTCGTCTGCAAGCTCATCAATAATCCGTTTCCATTCGGACGTGGATAGTTCATCAGATGCCTTGTGAGGGAATCCGACGTAGCAGTGTACGCAGCGAAGGTTGCAGCGTTCGGTCAGGGATATGGCTCCCCGTAAAGCGACTTTCTGTTTACGGAATTTTCGAAAGAAACTTACGCTGTCGATAACGCTGTTTGCACACTCAAGGGGTGATTGGTCCATTATTGCTTTCGCTTTCGATCAGGTTCATATCGATCAGTCGCGCACAGAAATCAGCCGTATCTTTTTTTGCTTCTTCTTCGGAAGCATTGAACGCGTTGACTACGCGTTGTGCGATCTCATCTTCCGTAATGAATTGATCAAGTTGTGACCAGATGAATTCTCCAACTTCGTTGAGGGAAAAAAGACTTTTCATGTCAGCAAGGTTTCCGGAGATTGGAACCAATAAGGTTTCCCCTGCGATGTTTCTGGTGATGATGTTGCTAGATTTCTTTAGTAATCGACAGCTTTGTCCAACCATAGCCCGAGTCTCCCCCGCAGCGGCGTATTATCGCCAGTTAATTCGTTTTGCGTACACGCAATCGAATGAAAAATTCTCTATCAATCAAAAGCTCTGGGTGTAGGCGAACCGTCACCTCTTCGAATACATCATCAATGGGCGTCGTTTCCACATGTTCTATCGTGCCAATATCGCTGAACCAAGTCTGGTTCAGTAAGTTCGTGCACGCCTCCATGCTGCTTTCGTAGCCTTCTCGCCATTGTCGCTGTCGGTATTGAGCCGTAGCATAATCGTTTGTCGTGCCTGGGGTAGGTTCGTGTTGCGAAATCCAAGCCGTAAATGACGCTGTGTCTGTCGAATTTGTGGGGCTTGAACCTACTGCAAATTCCAATAGGTTGCGTTGGCCATCGCCATCTGGATCCGCTAAAGGTCCGCTGGTTTCGGGGTCGCCAAGCTCGCTTTCAGAGAAAACGTATTGTTGCCAGCTTCCGAATGAGTAGCCGGGAGGGGGTAATGCGGTGGCAGGATCCCCCGGCAGATTCATGACATCAAGGACGAACGGAAATGTTGGGGCATCTTCATAGCGATTGAGTGCGCTCAGGATCGCATCACCGAGGCGGATGGTTTTGTTCTGAAATATTGCCTCAGTGAGATACAGACCAAGTTGTTCACTGGCCGAGTTAAAGGTGATGGCAACGGCCCCCCATAATGCAGCCACTCCGCTGGAGTTTCGGCCAATAAGTCCTTCGCCAAGGAATTCAATTCCGGGGGTCCCAAAGTATGTAAAGGCACATGTTAGTGCGCACATGATAGACGGGGCGGTGGCATTTGTTAGGGATGGTAGATCGCGCACGTGTAGGATGCTGTCGTTCAGGAAGCTGGGGTTGCCGTGCCCATAATAGGAAATAAAATAGGCACCTGTATTTAATGTATCAATAATGCGAGATTGCACCTCGGAAACTGTTTGTGTGTCGTAGAAGTTCCGGTCGATTTGGTATCGTGGAATAGGGATATTCGTTGCAATAAGGTCAGAGCTTTTTGCAAAGTCGCCTGCACTAGGATCGAATTCGTCAGCAATCATGTGCGCAAGATGCTTCCAGTGTCCGTCGGTTTCGAAATTCTTGATTTTAGCGATGGCGCCTGCGAGCTCCTGCGTTGTTTGGCAATGCAGTCGTCCCAAAGCAATTTCCGGTGCTTTGTCTCCGTCCCACGATGCCAGTGGCGCGTCAGTTATATACTGGCCGCCGCTAACGTAGATTGGGAGCGATGGAATTTGGCAGTCCCCTAAGCCCTGATCATTTCGATAGTCATACGATCCGCTGCCGGCTAGCACGGCATACCGCGGTGGTTTGTCCCAATTCTCAACGGCGAATTGCAGAAAGCTTCTGATGGCCCAGGGCGTTCTGATGCCATGGGAAAATAGGTCAAATACGTCCTCTACGTTAATGAGCATGGCCGCTAGTGTCCCGTCTCGGAATTAAGGTTGCATAATACAGTTTTCGCGTTATACTGCTTTTCACCATGAAGAAAGCAGGACGACCAATCGAGCCAGTATTGCTGACAGAAGATGAAAAAGCTGAATTGGAGCGCCGAGTGAACGCGTCGACAGCCAGCAAGCGGGATAGTGAGCGGGCGCAAATAGTCCTTCTGCGCGCATCCGGGATGCGTCAGGAAGATGTTGCCAGGCAGCTGGGTTACAGCTCTAAGATGGTATCGAAATGGTCGGCAAGATTTCGTCGTGATGGGCTGGACGGTCTTATGGATAAGCCGGGCCGCGGTCGCAAGCCGCATTTGCCACCGGAACGACTCGCAAAGGTGATCACGCAGGTGAGCCAACCTCCGAAGGGGCGAGAACGTTGGTCGACGCGCTCCATGGCCAAGGCGGCTCAGATATCGCATAGTAGCGTTCAACGGATTTGGAACGCGAACGATTTGAAGCCGCACCGAACGGAGGTGTTCAAGGTGTCGAACGATCCACGTTTTGAGGAAAAGTTCTGGGACGTGATCGGGTTGTATCTGAATCCGCCCGACCGGGCGCTGGTGCTGTGCTGTGACGAGAAGAGTCAGTGCCAAGCTCTGGAACGTACTCAGCGGGCGTTGCCACTGACAACCGGCCACGGGAAGACGATCACGCATGACTACATCCGACATGGAACCATCACTCTGTTTGCGGCGCTGGACTATCTTGAGGGCAAGGTGTTCAGCCGACTGGACGAGAAGCACACACATGTGGAGTGGCTGCGGTTCCTGAAGCAGATACACCGCGAGAGCCCAAGCGACCTGACCCTGCATATTATCTTGGACAACTATGCTACCCATAAGAAGCAGGAGGTCAGAGATTGGATTGAAAGACGCAACAAGCAACAGCAGAAGCAGTACGGCGTTGATCGCATCGTGCTTCACTTCACGCCGACCTCCAGCAGTTGGATGAACCTCGTGGAGCGCTTCTTCGGCGACCTTTCGATGCAGGCGATATGCAATGGCAGCTTTTGCAGCGTTCGTGAGCTTGCCACACGGATTGAAGCCTACATTGCGGAACATAATCTCGATCCTAAACGCTACATATGGAAAGCCGATGGCCAGGAAATCCTCGCGAAGATAGAGCGCGCGAGGCAGAAGCTGGCCGCGTTATGACTTTAGCAACCTTATTTACAATACAGGACACTAGACCCTGGGCATTTCGATAGTTGACGAGTTCTGTTGCTGTGCTCAGGTATTCGGCAGGGGCTATTGTGAGGTGATCAGCACGATTGGTTGAAGTCGTTAAGGGCGCTGTTGTTCGGCCATGTATGTCGGGGGGTGGTGGCGCTGCTGATAAAGACGCCACGCAGTAGGGTTTTTGTACTTCAGTGGATAGAAAATGGATGTCGTATGATTCCGATCCCGTATTTGTTGTGGTTGCGCTAACATCCAGTACGGGCGTGAAAGGATTGCTGAGGTCCAGAACCACTACGTCATTTGATGCGAATCCCTCTACGGTGATCATCGTATTGGTGTCTGCGTGACAGAGCAGTGCCTCGTCGTGGGCCTGGTAGCGTCGCTGATAGGAGACATCGAAAGATTCTATGAATAGCCGTTCATAATTTGCGGGTTTTGAGGTGGCAACAATTTTGAGAACATTGCTTCCTGAGAGCAGGTTGGTCACTGAAAAGGTCAGTGTGGTTGATGCGATGCCGTGCCACATGTTGGAGGCAACAAAGGTATCGTTTATGTATAGTGATATATTGTTCGTAAAGACTGTGACTTCCCGCATGTGCAAGTCTATCAAGCCAGAGGCATATCCTGAATCGTTTGTGAGCGGCGTGAAGGTTGTAAAGTCAAGATTCGCTTCTTTTTGAGAGCTCACCCATGAACGTAGGTAGACCCAGTAATACGGATCATCTTCAACATTCGGGTAATAGAGAGGGCTGGCCCGAAGATTTTCCTCCCAGTGTTCAGTGGTCCAGAAGGTTTGATTTTCTGGCGCAGGAGAAGGTGCGCCATTCGAAACGACGGACATAATGGTGCCTGGCGCAACATCAATCCAGTAAATGTTCTCAGCTGTAAATCGGCTGTTTGTCGCTTCAGCATAGAAGTGCAGGGCTGCTTTATCTGCGTCTGGTAGCCATGCCACGTTATTGCCCTGACATGAGACTGAAAGATTTGTTGTTTCGATCAGCGCATGCACATCCTCCTCTGAATATGCAGACAGTGAGGAAGCAATGGTTTCGGCACTCAGTCGGTAAAACCCCGAGTTGAAGATATGTGTCTTTATGCGATCACCGGGTTGCCCTGCTATTCGTGGGATTGTACCTTTGGTCTCGTTGATATTAGCCCGAGTAGAACTGGATGCGGGTGCTGCAAAGATAGCGGGCAGATCTGTAAAGATAGTGTGGTTGCCGAATCTATCCAAAAGCGTGAGTTCAAACAGCGATCCTTCAAGCCGATTGTCAGGTAGTGCGAAAGAAATGAAGCCGCATCCTGTCTCTGGCAGTGTTTCGTTGACGGGATGAAATCCGCTGAGAAGGTCTTGCCATGACTCGCTGGAAGGTGGTTGGAATCGCACGTTAACGGCGATAATGTCGCTCGCCGGTGTGCATTGAAAGGTGAGATGTGCCATTGTATGTGCGGCATCTACGCGCAGATCGTATACGCGAAGCGTGGGTATCGAGGCAGTTGCAAGGGGGGCTGCCATTATCCCTACTAACAGCGCAAGCAGAGAAAGTGCTGCTTTAGTGCTCGGTGTAATTGGAGCACTTTCGCTTTTGTATGCCTGTACCGTTCTTTCTATCATTCGTGTTATTCTCGTCAATTCAGTGTCTGTCTTTAATCATCATAATACCAAGACTTCTGAGACGCGTAACGAAAAATGATTCTTTTTTTGTGGCAGTGAGCACTCTTGTCCCACTCTTAAATGGGACGCGGGTCCCCTGCCTGGGGTAGGGCAAGAGGACCCGCAAGGAGGACATTGATTAGTTTCTATGTTACAGAGTGTTGTTTGAAATGACCATGGCTGGGTCGCCCTGAAGATTATATACGTAGCGCATGAAGGCCATGTGCCCTTCGCCTGCATATTTTGTTAATGCGCCATTGATGGCATCGCCAAGACGGTCGCTACCATTGCTCATGCTCTCATAGAATCCAGCATTAAGAATTCGGCTTTCTGCACTGTAAGCCAGGCCGGCAGCTCCCCAGAAGGCGGTTGCGCCACCGTCAGTCTTGCGCATGAGTTGCTCCGCGAGTCCGTCGTAGCCGGGAACTTCAGTGCGTCCAGCATCGCAGCACATGGCCAAAACAATCGGTGAGGTACCTGCGTTTGTTGTGTTCAGAACATCAGAGGTGGCGAGAATCTTTTCGCCTGCGAGCCTGTCGATCAAGCCGTGTCCAATGTAATTGAGAATTCCAGACCCTGCATTAAAGCTTGCCATGGTAGCATTCTTTACGTCAGACAAGGCCTGTTGGGCGAGGTAAGATTTGCCCACAGTGCGATCGGAAGGAATTAGGGTTGAAATGAGTTCTGAGTCGCTGGTGTAGTAACCAGCGCTGTCGTCATTGTCAGCGATCATTTGTACAGAGTCTCTCCAGGTGCCGCCAAGTTCATAGCTGCGAATTTTTTCGATTACGGTGGAAAGTTCACCGGCGGTTAGTACGGGCAATCGTCCGATTGCTAATTCGGGTGTGCCGTCATTGTCAACATCGGCATACCGAGTATCTGAGGCAATGAGACCGCTTGGGGTGGGTGCCATCATTGGGGGGACCAGGCAGTCATTATTGCCCGTCACATTATTGAAATCAGTGGAACCCTGTCCTGCCAGAACGACGTAGCGAGGCGCTTCATTCCATTGCGAAACTGCGTGAGCCAGGAAAGCCTGGATGGCTAGCGGATCGCGCACCCCGAAGTTGAACTCATCGTAAATGGCTTTGAGTGTTACAATCTTGGTGGTCATTCCCTGTGCCTGGCGGTAGGAGGCCAGTTCGGTTGCCGCATTGGCAAGCACTTCGGGTGTGATCACAATGTAGGAGGCAGTATTTGCTGCATTTGCCAATCCGGAATCCACATGAGCGAGCAAGGCTTTCGGAGACTTTGCTGCTGCCAGGGATGCGCTCAGATAGGGCGTTGATGCCGATGCAGGTTGAAAGCTAACCATGTAGTCATCTTCCGTTGCATCAATCTTGGTTCCACCATTGAGTCGGGGGTTGCAGGGATCGGAAAGGTCCAGTACTTCAATATCGCTAGAGGCGAATCCTTTGACAGAAATGACGTTGTTGGCATCGCCTGAAAGTCTTAGCTGTCCGGATACTGCTTCGTAGTTGCGAAGGTAAGAGATTGTCGCGCTATCAATCAGAACCTTGGAATAAGGCGCGCCTGCCGGGAGCAGAGATTCGATTCGTACATCGTTGGCACCCGACTGTAGTATGGACTGGGAAAACGTTGCTATGAGAACTGCATCATCCAGTGCGCTCCACTGCTTCTCTCCTACGTAGGTGCCGTTGATGGTGACCCGTACGTGGTAATCAATGACCGCAGCGGTGTCTTTTGCACCCTTCAAGGCAACCTGAATCTGAGCGGTTGTGTTAGCTGAGGAAACGCTATCCAAAGTGCATGGGAGAGTGGCCTCTGTTTCGCCGTAAGGATTTGAGAGGCTTTTCCAAAACCAGAACTCATCATTTTCGTCAAAGCAGATATTCGGGCGTGCAACGTGATCTTCTTCAAAAAGGACCGTGTCGGTGAAGACGCCGCCGGGAGCGGTTTTGCGGGGGGCGCGGGCCTTGGCAGTGGCCATTTGGGGGCCATTCACGCCAAGCTCCAGCCAGTAGACGTTGTTTCCGCCGTACATGCCACCAATTTCTTCCCCGTAGAAATATACGGAATTGTTGGCTTTGAGCCAGGAAACGTCGCTGCCCATGCTGGATACGCGGACGTTGCCATCGCTGATAGCAGCAGCAGCTTCGCTCTCGCTGGTACCCAGAGTGGCCGCGATCTGTGCGGCTGTCACCTTATATAGGCCGGACGTGGTAACTTCTGCACGGATCTTTCCGGTTAAAGAAGGAGTTGAGGGAGTCGGCTCTTCGGGAGCCGGTTCTTCTGGAGGAGGGGTTCTTACAGGCTTCTTGGCTAGCGCATCAGATTGAATGGCGGCAAACAATGCTGCGGCCAGTAGGCATTTGATCGTATTTTGTGTCAGCTTCTTCATTTTGTCGTCCTCCTGTCGTTCCTCGTCTTGTCTTCTGAATTGCCCCGCAAAGTTTAAAAGCAGGAGTCGTGCCATGACGTGGAACTCGTTGAGATGCAAGGGGTTGCGATTAATGCGGTTTGCTGCAGCCACAAGCCGTAACAACGAACAAAGGATTTCAACCCCCGACAACGACGTATTGATGTGCAGGGATAATAAGAATTCAAATATTTATGATGCAGAATTGGGTTTAGGATGATTTTCGCAGAAAGGAAAGTGAAGTAATTGTCATAATTGCGAAAACGCTGGTTTGTTCATCACAAAAGAAGCGGTTTGGTACCGGGGTGATGCTACGGCTTGATTATGCTTCTGGTTCTGAATGGGAGGAGGAATGGTAGTGTTGAGTAAGCCTGGTGAGGGTGTAGAACATCTATATATGTAGATTGTTCGGGTATAAATGAGCTCAAACCAAATTGTTTCGGCTATTGGCTTACACGTATGCGGTAGAATGCGTGGGTGCCCGCTTGAACGGGTGTCTGAATGCGGTTTGCCGGTGGTGTGGCGAGGATGTTGGTCAGGAGGGATTTAAATGTATCCAGTCCATTCGTACTGATTTCGACGTCATATAGAACGTTACTAGCGCTTTGCCATTCGATGATAACGCTTTGTCCAACCAGTCGTGACGTGAGCATTTTAAGAAGAGATTGTGCATCAGTCGGATCCGTTGCAGCAAGAAACTCTTCAAGGTTGCTAAGTCCGTCTCCGTCAGGATCTGCAATAGTCGCTTCAACGACGTCTGTGCCCCAAACGGGATCTTTGAAATAAAACGTGAGCCATTCCATGAGATCAATGACGTTAGGGCCTCCAAGCTCGACAGTGAATGGGCCGTATGTGTTCTGCTTGCCCGTGTTTTCGATTTCGATGAGCTGATACGTGCATGTTCCTGTGGTTGGGGCTTCTGGATCTTCGAGCTCATAGGTGTTGATTCGCAGGCCTCCAAGTAGAGCGGGGATGAGTTCTGAATTCACTCTTGTGAAGATATTTGTCCCGTCAATCTGACGTTCGAGGTGGAAGCCTACGGATCCCAATTCTGCTGCGGTTTGCCAGGTGATGATAGTCTTTCCATCGCGGCGAAACGCTCGAAACCCTGAAAGCACCACTAATGTGGGTTGTATGGTCTGCTGGCTGGCGGTGGCAGGGGTTCCCGATGTGTAATAGTTCTTGGTTCCGGTCGTTCCGTTATATTCGAAGACTTTGACGTAGTATGTGGTGCCCGTGGATAAACCGATGGTGCTCGTATTGGTTTGCGAGCCATCGTAGATCACGCGGACGCCATTTGTCACTTCCTGGGCATTGGTATAATTGCTGGCGGCGGTATAATCGGTGTTGTCGATTGGTACCCAGGAAATGACGTTGGTACTCATGACTATCAGATGATTCGCTCCATTGCCTGCCGACCAGGAAAAACTCAAGTTGGTGGTTCCGACGGTGGTAAAGACGATGTTGCTCGCATCTGTTGTTGGCTCTGTCACAGCGGTTTCTGTGATGTCGGCGAAATCTGTTAATGAGGGCGCGTTGTTTGTGTTGCCGTTCATGTTTAATGCACCCTGGTCAGAAGCCGCGCCCTGTAGAAGCACAATTGGATCGCCGATATCGTCTGCGGGCAGTGCCATTTCAATAAAATTGTCTGCGTTGCTGATATCCCGATTATATGTTGTGTATTCCTGTGCTGGCGGTGACGGGGTGTTGCTCCACTTGTTCGGTACGCTGTTCGTATCCCAGTAGTGCAGGTCGGAAGGATTGCTGCCTGTTGTGGGATTGTAGAGGACGTATTCGAAATAACCATCCCCATCGGTATCAATGAAGGCTACGTGTGATACCGAAGTCAATTGGGAATTTTGCTGATCCCTTACCAGAAATCTAAAGAAGAAAAAATTGTTGGTAGAGGCTGTGTCTCTCGCCACATCCACTTGGATAATGTCTGATTGAGCGCTCAGTTCCAGGTTTGTTCCATCATAGATCCAAAGGTCATAAGGATTGCCTCCGTATCCGGCTTCGTCGGGCCATACAATAGCAAATGCATCGGGTGCGCTGATGCTGATGAAAAGAGCTGTCGCCACCATGGCTCTCGTGGTTCCTGCAGCTTTTCCGATATGCAAGAAAATCTTGGCGTACAAGGTATACCAGAAGTGATCGCTCTTAATCATGGCTATCCTATACTTCTATCAGCGTGATAGGTTTATCTTGCCAGAAAAAAAGCGACGCCTGTCGGGCCGGGTTTGCTATTGGCTCCAAGCAGTCCAAGCAACCAGGTGCGAACCGCCCTTCAACGCCTCCTCAATCAAGTGTCGCTATAGTAAATGGAAAATCTTTACCTATATTTTTTATAAGTACCAGCACCAGGCAGAAGAAATCAAATAAAAAAGAGGGAATTATTGCAGTGTAATGGGTTGTGTTCAAAATTTCTCCTCTCGCATAGCGATGGTGGTGGGTTGAGGAGGAAACCTTCGTCTGCGGCTCGGCTATTGGCTCTATGAGCCGATATTCCGTAAGTAGCGTTGTAGTGTCGGCTCTACCTGCCCGCCCTCACGAAGGGAGCAGGCGGGTGAGCCGATTTCGTGCCTGAGGGTGCGCCGCGCATCGCGTGGACGAGGTGCATCGGGTTAAATGCTATTACGGCGCAGCATCAGGCGGAACGATGCGATAGAATCGCTGATCAACACTTGCGATGTCATCATAGATTGTGATGGTGTCTGTTGATGCGGTGATTGCGCCGCCCAGATTGTTCCAGGAATTGCTTGTCAGTTGCTCGGTCCACTGAACCTGATAGACTTTTCCTGTAACAGCATTCCAGGATAGCGTTCCAAGGTTGTGCAGCGTGAGTGCGGGCAGGTCTTTCTCAATAATGAGACTGACGGTGTAGTTGAAGCTACCGAATGAGAACGTATCAATATCCACAGGGCTCTCGGCTAAAAAATTAACTTTTCTTTGGTTATCTAGTGAGAATGGTAATGGAAATGTTCCGTCTGCCACAACCTCCAGCTTTCCCTGGGTTGTAGGTATGAGGCTGAATGCCCCAAGGTCAGAACCTTCAGGACCGTAATCAGAGATTGTAACTATCATCTCAGTAAGTATGGAGCCCGATGGAATGCGTACAGAGAAGAAATCTTTGTCTTGCTCAAGGCTTAAAAACGCTGGAGAAGCGCTTCCCGTAATGGTGTTTGTGCCAATACCTAACGGTGTACCGATGACAGTGGGTGCATCCTGTGAATCACTGAAATCAATGGATTCCGAATAATACAGTGGCTCGGCGCGGCAGGTGACGATGCACGCGAAAATGGCAGTCCACGTGGCTGCAATGTATCTTTTTTTGGCTGCTTTGTATTGCATGATGTGTTTGCTTTCTCTCTCGATATATTGCGCGAGTGTATTCATAACATATTGATGGCAAAACAGTTGCGAAAAATGTTGTGCGCGATTTTTCGTTGAAAGACTAAATAGCACAAGCCGTGCCATCAGCATGATGTGGGGGGATAATATACTGAATTATTGTCTGTGATGGGGTGGTGGTCTGCTTCTCAGTATGTCCAGTCGGAGTGTTTTGGATCAGGTATGTGTTAAATGCGGCGGACGTCTGTGGAAGTAGAGCAGTCCAGTGTCCCGTTACATGGGCGCGGCTCTTACGATCCGAATTTGCAGATCGTGCAATGGCGGCAATCGAGATGGGCTGGAGGCTCAAATGAGCCGCCACGCTTCTTTGCACTCATGGCCTGCAGGTGATTCATGAACCCAAGCAAGATGCCAAGGGCAATGAATCCTCCCGGTGCCAGAATCATGAGGACCATGGGTTGCATCCCGCCAACCTGGAACCCGATGTCGCCCCAGATGGTAATGGAACCTTCTCCCAGAATCTCTCTGAAAGCGCCCAGAATGGTCAGTCCCAGAGTGAATCCCAGCCCCATGCCGAGACCATCTGCAATCGAGAGGAATATCGGGTGCTTGGATGCAAATGCCTCTGCGCGACCGAGGATGATGCAATTGACCACGATTAATGGGATAAACAGTCCCAGGCTTTTGTGTAGTTCATTGGCGTATCCATTCATCAGCAGGTCAACAATGGTGACGAATGTGGCAATAACCACGATAAAGCATGGAATGCGTACTTTGGCTGGAATCAGGTGACGAATAGAGGATATTACGATGTTTGAGCAAACCAAGACAAAGGTTGCTGCCACGCCCATCCCGAGACTGTTTTCAACTGATGTGGTTACGGCCAGGGCAGGGCACATGCCAAGGACGAGACGGAAGATTGGATTTTCTTTCCATAGTCCTTTGATAAATTCGTTCCAGAATCGCATGTCAGCCTCTCTTGATTGTGTGTCCCTGTAGCCGGCTCTTCATCTAGCCTTCGCTCCCGGTTTTGGAAATTTCTTCCCGATGCTGTTTGTATATCTCGAGTCCGGACTGGATGGCGTTCACGACCGCGCGTGAAGAAATGGTGGCAGCCGTGATTTGATCAATGCTGCCTTTATCTTTCTTAACTGCCCAGTTTGTGGCCTCAATATCTTTGTCTACGAATTGTGAGCGAAAATCATCTTCAGCAATCTTTGCTCCCAGACCAGGCGTTTCCATGGCTTTCAATATCTGAATGCCATGCATCTTGCCTTTACTGGTGACGCCTACCATGACACGGATGTCACCTCCGTATCCTTCCGATGAGAGGGATTCGAACGCCGCACCGGCAAATTGACCGTTCTTGCGGGCCACGTAGAAGACCCAGGGAGTTCCGTTTACCTCGTTGGTGTACGCCGTGCTGCCGGGATCGTTATCGTATTCAGGAAGCACGGCTGAGATGGCTGCTGTTTTTGCGGCGCGTGCGGCCGCTGCAATCGGCGCAGCAGTCCTTTGGTTGACGAATGCCAACAGCACACCGGCAATGAGGCAGATCACGAGAAGTGTGAGGATAAGTCGTAACATTTCTTTCATTACGAGGCCTTCTCCTTATTCTTGCGCTGGTGTCCAAACACACGCGGAGCGGTTGCTCGATTAATCAAAGGAGTGATGGAGTTCATCAATAGAATGGCAAAGCTGACGCCTTCGGGGTATCCTCCCCAGCGCCGGATAACCATGGTCAGTACGCCGCAGCCAACCCCGAATACCATCATTCCCTTGCGCGTAACGGGGCTAGTGACCATGTCGGTGGCCATGAAAATCGCGCCAAGCATCAAGCCTCCTGCAAGCAGATGAAAATGGGGCGGAAGATTCTTTTCAGGGTTTACGATCCAGAGGATGCAGGAGAACGCTGCAACGGTACCCAGGTAGCAGCCTGGCGTATGCCAGGAGATGACCTTGCGCCAGAGCATGTATGCGCCGCCGATAAACAGAGCCAGAGCGGATACTTCACCAATGCAGCCGTTCTGGTCCCCCATAAGGAGCTGTAGCATGGTGCCCCCGTCAAAGTGGTAAGGGAGCGTTCCCGCCGACATGACGTTGGTTTTGGCGAGTCCCAGCGGTGTGGCCGTGCTCAATGCGTCTATACCAATGGGGGACGGAATGGTCCACTCGGACCACTTGGTCATGGCTACAGGGAATGAGATCAGCAAAGCCACACGTCCAATAAGCGCCGGATTAAACGGGTTATAACCAATGCCGCCAAAAAGTTGTTTCGCGATGGCAACAGCAAATACGCAGCCCACGACGGCCATCCAGGTTGGCAGCGCCGGAGGGAGATTGAATGCCAGAAGAATGCCCGTGACAACCGCGCTCAGGTCGCCGATCCCAAGGTCGCGGCCCATGGCTTTTCGGCAAAGAGCTTCTATGGCAACGCAAGCAATAACGCAGCTCAGCGTGAGGCGTAGCGCATCCCATCCGAAGAACCAGACAGCCGCAGCCAGTGCGGGCATCAGTGCGATGACTACATCAAGCATAATGCGCTGCACCGAGGCACCCGAATGTGCGTGTGGCGATGTGCTTACCACATTCAGTACCGGTTCCGGGGTCTCAGCTTTTTGCTCTTCAACCATGTCTTATCATTCTCCGCAGCATGTCTGCTGCACATCCATTTACGATTTCTGTTTTGCCTTTTCTTCACGCCGTTTGGCCATGATGCCGGCTTTTGCCTGTTTCATGTGCTGCACAAGGGGGCGATGTGCCGGACACTCGAACGCGCAACATCCGCATTCAATACAATCGAGCACATTCAGCTCTTCGGCTGCTTCAATATCTTCTGCCTCAATCATCTGGCTCAGCTCCGCCGGCATCAGGTACATCGGACAAGCCTGCACACAGCGCCCGCAACTGATGCATGGCATGGAACTGAATGTGCGTACCTGATCGGGACGCAGGAAAAGCAGTCCAGATGTGGTTTTGGTCGTGGTGGCATCCAGAGAATGCTGTGCAAACCCCATCATGGGACCGCCGGAAACGACTTTGGCTGCTTTGCCCTGAAGTCCCTCGCAAAATGCCAGAAGATCTGCATAGGAGGTGCCAAGACGTGCCAGAATGTTGCCGGGGGCTTTGACCGGAAACCCTGTTACCGTCGTCACGCGCTCAGTCAGGGGAAGCCCTTTGACCACGGCTTCGAAAATAGCTAGCGTCGTGCCCACATTTTCAACCAGTGCGCCGACATCCATGGGGAGGCCGCCGGAAGGCACTTCTTTGCCCAGTGCCGCAAAAATCTGCTGCTTTTCCGCTCCTTGCGGATACTCGGTCTTGAGTATGACTACAGCTGAATCGCCGGTGTCCTCAGCCATTACTGCCTCCATGGCTGCAATCGCATCAGGCTTGTTGTCTTCAATGGCAACACGAACGGTTGCGCATCCAAGTATTTTTCGGATGATTCGGATGCCGTTCCAGATATCCTCTGCCCGCTCAACCATGAGGCGGTGGTCTGCCGTCAGGTAGGGTTCGCATTCGGCGCCGTTGATAATGAGCGTGTCGATTACTTTTCCAGGGGGCGGAGACAGTTTAACGTGCGTCGGGAAGCCTGCACCACCCATACCGGCGATTCCTGCATCAGACACCAGTGAAATCAGCTTTTTACCTTCAAGCGATTCCCAATCAGGGTGGGGGGTTATGTCTTCGACCCAGCGATCTTCACCATCGGGTTCGATGTCCACGGCGATGGCGGACCCGCCTGTAGCGGTAGGTGCTTCGGCGATAGCCTTAACCGTTCCTGACGTCGGGGCGTGTACGCGCACAGAAATGAAACCGCCATGTTCTCCAATGAGCTGGCCACGGGAAACGGTATCGCCTTTTGCCACCTCGACTTTGGCTGGAGCACCCAGATGTTGCAGCATGGATACCCTCAGCAAGGACGGTACCGGCATCTCAATGATGGCTTTTTCCGCAGTGAGCTGTTTGTTATAGGCGGGATGAATGCCGCCATTAACTTTAAATTTAGCGGGTTCTCTCTTCATCAGACCTCTGCCTCCACCTTTTCCTCTTCTACCGGTGCCGGCGGGGGATCGGTGTCCACGATGCACTTTCCAGGACATTTGGGGGCAACCGTTGCGCTTTCAATCGGCTTGTCATAATTCACAATGGCCAGAAACCCATCCATGGTGATGGCGTCGTCTTCCACCTGCTTGGTGCAGATACGGCAGCCAATGCAACCCACTTTGCAGGCCTTTTTCACAATGGGACCTTTGTCTTTGGAACTGCACATCACATGGGCATGCCGACTTTCCGGGACCATCTTTATGAGGTGGCGGGGGCAGGTGCGTACACATTTGCCGCAACTGATGCATAGTTCCGGGTGTACCACAGCCAGGTTCTTTTCCGTGATCTCAATCGCACCCACGGGACAAGCCCGTGCGCAACTGCTGTATCCCAGACAGCCATAACGGCACTTTTTATCGCCTCCACCCACCGCATGTGCTGCCGTGCAGTCAGCTACGCCGTTGTACTGGAATTGTCGCGGAGCTTGGTCGCTGTCGCCGCCACACAGTACAATTGCGACCTGTTTTTCGCCGCTTTCGGCTTCGACGCCCATGAACGCCGCCATGTTGGCAAGAGTTTCGGCTCCCCCGGGAGCGCATAGTGTGATCTCAATGCCGTCCAGCACGACAGCCTTGGCATAGTCGCCGCAACCGGCATATCCGCATCCGCCGCAGTTGACGCCCGGTAGAATCGCGGTGAGTTCTTCCACGCGTGGATCTTCATGTACGGCAAGAAAACGTGCTGCCAGCGCAAGCGCTGATCCACAGATCAGTCCAATGCCGCCAATAGCGAGTGTTGTGTACAAAATCATTATTTCACCAGTGATGCAAAACCCATAAATGCCAGGCTGAGAAGCCCTGCTGTGACTAGTGCGATAGCCACGCCTTGAAATGCTTTGGGCGGATTGGCCCGGTCGATCTTTTCTCTCAGTCCCGTAAAGATGATGAGTGCCAGTGAGAAGCCCAGTGACGCCGCAAACCCGAAGATCACAGCCTTCAAGAAACCGTACTCGAGCTGAATGTTCAGCACAGAGACACCTAGAACCGCACAGTTTGTGGTGATGAGCGGGAGGAAAATACCTAATGCCGCGTGCAGTTTCGGGCTGAATTTCTTCATTGCGATGTCCACGAGCTGCACGAACGATGCGATGACGAGGATGAAGGCGATGGTCTGGAGGTACCCGATGCCGAGTTTTTCAAGAACCAGGTTCTGCACAACCCATGTTACCGCCGAGGCGGATGTCATGACGAAAACGACGGCGCCGCACATTCCGAGTGCAGTGGGAAGCTTTTTTGAAACGCCCAGAAAGGGACAAATTCCGAGAAATCGAGTTAGCACGAAGTTATTGACCAACACCGCGCCCAAAATGATCAGAATGTATTCCATCTGAAGATAAGCTCCTGATTGACGAAAAAATGGAAGCGGATACTATACACAAGCAATGCGTCGAGGGAAGAAAAAAAGGCGTTTTTTATGGTGATTTTATGCGTAGACCTATCGCCATTCGTGTTTCGGGTAACGGCCGCGCAGATCCTTTTTTATGCGTTCGTAGCTGTTTTGCCAGAAACTCGCCAAATCATCGGTGATCTGAACGGTGCGATGGTTCGGCGCCAGAATATGTGCGCGTACACGGACTTTGCCCATACAGATCAAAGGAAGCGTGTGCGTGTCGTATAGATCCTGGATGCGAATCGCGATATAGGGTCCATTGGCCGGATCATCGTATAACACGCGCGGTTCACGCCCGTTTTCGATGCGTACCCGGTCCGGTGCGTAGGCGTCGACCGCCGCAATCTGCTCGCGGCTTAACCATGTCTTGAGCACCGGCCATACGTCGCGCGACTTGATGTCTTTGTAGCTTCGCGCCCCGTGACAGATTTGCGCCACCAGAAAACGTCGGTCGGAATCTCGAAGACCGGGAACCCCCAGCTCAGCACAGTGGTCTGCAACCACGTTCACGCGTCCAATCCAACGCTCCACGTTTGCATCCCAGGCTTTGAGGGTCAGGCGGCCCGAAAGGATCTCATCGGCCAGTAATGCCGCAGCTTCGTCATCACTGACATCCGCAGTACGGCTGCTCGCAATGACGAGATCACGATATGCCGTACGTTGTTCGGCGTAGACACGCTTGATTGATGTATCGTACAGAATTTCCCGGCTCTCAGAAAATGCATCACCAAACATTTCCTGAAGCCATTCCGGTTGAATAGCAGTCAATCCGGATAAGCGTACATCCATGATTCCTCGCCTTGAGCCGATCTCCTGGATCTCTGCGGCAACCACAAGTTCGTATTTGCGGTCAACAACGCTGTCTCCGCTGATGGTGCCACGGCGGCTATGCACAATGCTGCATCTGGATGATCCACTGCCCACGCGACGGGCAACCTGGTCGGGAAAACCTGACATCACACAGCGATAGAGGAGTTCGGGGGTTGGGTAACCATCATAGCAATCCAGTCCTTGTGCCTTTGCCGTTCTTTGCAATTGCTCCGCCGAGCGTTCCACCGCACGTGCGGCCACCGCGTGAATGCCAAAGGGTTCGCACGCGTCTCTCCGAAATTTGTTTCGCGACGCCTCTTCCCACGCTCGTAGCTGTAGCAGTAAATCTGAGTCGTGTTGTTCCTGCACCAAATCCAGACGTCGTTCTTGAATGCGCGTATCAACCCGTCGAATCAGGATGGGGCGCTCCTGAAGTAGTGCAGCAATAATGCAAACGGTCGGCACGCATCCGAAATACTCCCCGGCGATCAGCATGCGTGACACGCGAGGATGTAGCGGAAAGGAGGCAAGCCGACGACCAATCTCGGTCACGCTACCATCGTGGTTCAAGGCACCCAGATCCTGTAGCAGGTGCTCCGCTTTCTCAACGCTATGCGGCAAGGGTGCATCTACCCACGGAAATGCCGCCAGATCGTTCACGCCGGCCACGCGAAGCTGAAGCACCGTCTCCGCTAAATCCACCCGATGCAATTCAGGTGGATCATGTTGCACGCGGCTTGCCTGATCTCGCTCCATCCATAACCGTACGCAGCAACCTGGTCGCAAGCGACCGGCTCTGCCTGCCCGTTGATCCGCGGATGCCTGGCTGATCTTCTCGACCAGGAGTGTGTTGATTCCCCGGCGCGCATCGAAAGACGCTTTTCTCGCCAGGCCGCTGTCCACCACCATGGTGATGCCTTCAATGGTCAACGATGTCTCGGCAACATTCGTTGCCACCACGATCTTACGCTCACCTGTGGGCATCAGGGCTCGATCCTGCTCCTCAACTGGCAGTTCCCCGTATAGCGGGAGCACTTGGTAACCACGGACCTGCGAGGATCGCTTCAGGGCTTCGACGGTTCGTCGAATCTCGTAAACGCCCGGCATAAACACCAGCACATCGCCATCCGTTCGCTCTTTCAGCAGTTCGTTCACTTCACGTGTTGCCGCGTCCCATGGATCCGCCTTGGCGCGCGTGGCACTGCTCAGGTAACGAATGTCCACCGGATAGGTGCGTCCCTCGGAGCGTATGGTTCGGCAAGGGGAAAGCGATGCCGCAATTCGCTCTGTGTCGAGCGTGGCTGACATGATTACGATTTTAAGATCGGGTCGAGGACCGGCTTGCAGGCGCAGTGCAAATCCCAGCATCAGGTCGCTGTAGAGATGTCGTTCGTGAAACTCGTCGAATACGATGACCCCGACTTGGCGCAGATTAGGATCGCCCAGCATTTCTCTCAGCAAGATGCCGTCTGTCTCATATTTGATTCGAGTCGACGGACCCGAATGGTTCTCGAAACGAACCTGGTAGCCCACTTCCTCGCCAAGCTGGACCTGTCGCTCTCGCGCAACGCGACGTGCCAGCATGCGGGCTGCAATCCGGCGAGGTTGGAGCACAACGATGCGTCCATCCCCGCCGATCCCGTGTTGCAGAAGCATCTGCGGAACCTGCGTCGATTTTCCCGATCCTGTGGGTGCCACCACAATCAGACGGTTTTCCGTCTGCATGGCATCCACAATTCGGGCCTCTTCATCATATATCGGTAAACGCGTCATCGAATCCATTCCGGGCAGCTTATCCGAAAAGGTCCCAGTGAACAAAAAGAAAGAGGGGGCATACCTGTTGTGCCGTGCGACAGTGGTGTAGTGGTAAATGCCGGCGTCGCCAGATCAAGATGAGAACAGAAGAAATGAGCGCCGCATAAAAGGTCTGTCCCTTTTCTGCGCTCGCCGGGTTGCGCAGCCGTGGCAGTTCTGCCTACGGGGAGCCCGGGAGCTCAACGTTCACCCGGTACATGCCCTGCCGCGCACTGGGCTCATTCGTGTGCGTTAAGATCAGAAGATCGTCAATGCCCCGCGTCTCGGGCGAGACCTCGCGCCAAACGTTGCTACCGGGGAGCACATCCGTCCGGCGCAGACTGTATGCCCTGGCAAAGAAGGACGTGAATGCCACATTCACAACCGTCGACGATAATCCACCGGCATCCGCCCGTTCGATGAGGAAGACGGAACTGCCGTCCTTCGGGTCGGTCAGGGAAACGTACTCCTCTTCGTCGTTTCGACCATCGCCGTCCGTATCGATTCCCGCCACGGCGTTGGTCGGGCCGCCGAAATGCTGCGACTCCCAGTATCCCGGCATCCCGTCGCCGTCCTCGTCGGACACGTCAAGCTGGACGTATGTGTTGGTCATGAGAACTGGGGCTGCACCGGGTACGTCCTTGTTGTGCACCCAGAGCTGCCAGATCGTATCACCCCAGGCTGCAAGGCCACTGAAGAACTCGTCTGTCTGGGCGATGTACGGCGGGTCGCCGCCTGCGCCGATTCCTGTCAGCGTGCCGCCGGTCCCGTTGATTTCGTCCCGCAGGAACTCAATGAATTCGCGGCTGGTCGTCTGGTAATACAGGCCGGCCTGTACCTTCTCGGTGCCTGCCGGAAGCTTGATGGAAATGTCATCGTGGCCGCCAGCGTATTCCGCCGCCGTGAAGTAGTTGGATGCCGTATGGAAGTTGGTGTCGGATACACCGTGCCAGACCGGCTCGCAGAGACGTGCGGCCGCATCTTCCACCCGGAACCCACGCGGCAGAATGCGGTTGTCCTTGTAGCGCGCTGTTGCCATTGCCATGTGGAAAGTTTCGTTCACCTTCAGGATCGAGCTCGACTGGTGGACCTCGTACACCAGTTCGTCCTGGTACGCTTCCCCCACGCCGAGGGCGGGACTGCTCTGCGAATGTGACAGCCCTTTCAGAGTACCCGCGGAGTCATCGTACGGGTTCACCTCATAGATAAGCTGGTCGCCCGCATAAGCCTTGACGTTGAGGAACATGCGACGCCCTTCCGGGTAGCCGGAGATGAGCTTGTGGGCGGTGTGATTCTGCAATCGCAAACTGAAGACGTTGCTGTCCAGATCGTACACCGCGTTGGTCATGGAGATTGAGGACTGCAGCATCTCGTGGGCCAGCTCGCAGGTCTCAAGAAGCATGAAAGGATCAAGCGCTTCGCCCTGCGTGAAATCAAGTGTCAGAACTTCAGGTCCCTGCGTCAGCAGTGCGGCGTTGGTCGCGTCATAGTTGGGCGAGTTCAGATCTATGCTGGCAAGAATCCAGGGCACCCAAATATTCCCGCCGATCATCCGATGTTCCGGCACGCCGCTGAGCGGGTGTTCCGTCGAGTCACCGGGACGGATCACACCGGAGTTGCCTGCCTTCTGTCCCGATAGATCTCTAAAATGGCAGTCCTGGCACGTGGCAATTTTGTTCCCGGCGTGGGATGTCTTGAACCGGTCCGGGCTGTAGGGGCCGGTCCCGGCCACACCTCCCTGCGCGCCGAATCCGGAGAGCATAAATTCAGAGAAGGTGCGTTCGACATGGAAGTAGCTGTACGCGGGCAGGCTTTCAGACGGCAGGATGGTGATCCCATCATCCGGGACTGTGTTGGTGTAGGCCAGGTTGGCCAAGGCCGGATTGGAGATGTCGTGGCACGCTCCGCATATGAATTTGCTCTTATGATGGCGGCTGTAGAGCATTTTGTGCTTTGCGTTGGCGTCGGCAAAAGGGCCGCGCTTAACGTCCCTGTCCCCGGTCGCCAGGTTGTCCGTTGCAACGAAGAACTGGCCTCCTCCGTTCTCCGTGTACGCCGCGCTGAGCGGTGCGTTGTTGCTGAAGAAATCGTTGTCGTTGAACAGTTCGATTGTGGCGGCCGCGGCCGCATCCGCCGCATAGGCGGCATCTGCTGCATCCTGAGATGGGGCATCACTCGTGTTGGTCTCGTCCCAATAGTTGGTCCAATCACTGCCCTCACGCGTGCCATCGTAGGTGGCCTTGAAGAACGGGTCGTACATGTAGTGGCAGATTTTGCAGGTCACCCCCTCGAAATCTTCGCCACGCATCAGGGCCGCGTTCACGGGATCAGACCTCCCGTCCAGCCAGCCTTGGGGAAAGTGACACTTGACGCAGATGTCGGCGGCATTCGGGGTGCCCAGCGCCCAGATCGCATCTTGTGCCGCCACGGTCAGGCCGGCCCAGAACAGCGGGTCGCGTCCCGCCTGCGCCATCATCGAGCCTTTCCAGTGGTCCATCTCAAAACCGCCATGACAGCTCAGACATTGCTTGTCCGATTCCAGGTCCTGCACCTGGCCGGGTTGCGTGCCGGGCATCCTTGCCAGCGGATCGTCCTCCACGGGTTTTGGTGTCCAGGCGATGCTGCTGGCGGCCACAGCGAGACAGACACCCATGCAAGCGAACGGATTCCGGTGTGAACGTAAGGCCGACAACGTCATTGTACTCCCTACGGATAGGATGTTACCCGCAGATTCCGCTTTAGGCAATTATCGTGATTCCTGTTTCTTCGCCTCGCTCAGGTGCGCCTCGGTCAGGGCGGGAATTGTTCGGTGATCAACTATCCGCCGGACACGCCTCCCTTTCATTGCTTTGAGACTAACGCTATCAACCTTCCTGAGCAAGTTGATTCCGCTCTCACTTTCTCACTCGAATTGCCCGTTACACTTTTCACGAAGAACGTTGACTACGGTCATGTCAACCATTAATGTGGACACGTTAGTGGCTAAACTAAGGAGACTACCATGAATGTATTTTCCCGTATTGCTCAATGCCTATCCTGTTTAATGCTTCTCTGCCCAACAGCCTTAGCCGATGTGCCTCAGCTCATTAACTACCAGGGTCGGGTAGCAGTCGGTGGGGTCAATTTCGGTGGCACCGGTCAGTTTAAGTTTGCCCTGGTTGACGCCGGGCAGGATTTTACACGTCAGGCGAGTGGAACCGCCGTTCTGACGGGTCCCTTCGTCACCAGTGTCACGGTTGATGATGGTGGCGCTGGGTATGCGGTGGCGCCTGCGGTAAGCTTCACAGGTGGCGGTGGTTCGGGTGCCAGCGCCCATGCGGTGATATCCGGTGGTGTGGTAACCAGTATAGTTATGGACAATGCGGGGACGGGTTACACATCGCCACCTGATGTCATTATTGACACGCCGCCACCGAGCCTATCCTATGCCACCTATTGGAGTAACGACGGGAGCAGTATTGACGGGAGTGAGCCAACCGTTGCGGTATCTCTTAATGTTTCTAAAGGTCTTTACTCCGTACTGCTTGGCGACGCCAGCCTGGCCAACATGACCGTGGTGCCGGCTTCGGTCTTCGCCAATGGCGAGGTGTACCTGCGCGTCTGGTTCAACGACGGGGTGAACGGCTCGCAACTGCTCACGCCAGACCAGCGCATCGCCGCAGTGGGGTACGCCATGATGGCGGGCAAGGCCCAGACGGTCCCCGATGGTGCCATCACCTCGTCCAAACTGGCGAATGGGGCGGTAGGTCAGGATCAACTCGCCTACGGCGCGGCCGCAGCAAATCTAAACAGCGCCGGATTGGGCGGGAATGCCAGTGGAGCACTCGTCCTGTCCGCCACGGAAAATGCGGCCCTGGTTGGTGCGGGGTATGTTCGGATCGGCACAACCATTACGGCGGACAGTTGGCAGGAGCGGATCAATGGCACGGCACCCGATGCGCGCTACTCTCATAAGGCGGTGTGGACGGGCAGTGAAATGATTATCTGGGGCGGAGTCGCCAACCCAGGCTACTATTTTGACGACGGCGCTCGCTACAACCCCGCCGCTAACAACTGGACGGCGGTAAGCACCATCGGTGCGCCCGGTGCCCGCAATTACCACACGGCCATATGGACGGGAAGCGAGATGATTATCTGGGGCGGAAAGTACGCGAGCCGTTTGAATGACGGCGGACGCTATAATCCCGCCAACAACAGTTGGACAGCGGTTACCACCAACAATGCGCCCATCGCGCGCTATTTTCACACAGCAGTGTGGTCGGGCAGCGAGATGATCGTATGGGGCGGAGACGGATACGATGGTGCTTTTGACGATGGCGGCCGCTATGACCCCATCGCGGACAGCTGGACGGCGGTCGCCACCACCGGCGCACCCGACGCGCGCGAAGTACACACAGCGGTGTGGACGGGCAGCGAGATGATTATCTGGGGCGGTGGAAGCGGCAGTGGATCCACCTTTAACGATGGCGGCCGTTATGACCCTGTCGCGGACAGCTGGACGGCGGTCACCACCACCGGTGCACCCGATGCACGATACACACACACGGCGTTGTGGACAGGCAGTGAAATGATTATCTGGGGCGGCGAGGGCTGGAACGGTGAGATCTATGGCTACTACAACGATGGCGGACGCTATAACCCCAATGCGGACAGCTGGACGGCGGTCACCACCACTGGCGCACCTAGCTCTCGCAATTATCACACAGCAGTGTGGTCGGGAAATGAAATGATAGTCTGGGGTGGTGTGCAGCAGACGCATTTTTTTGATGACGGTGGCCGTTACAATCCCGCCACGGACAGCTGGACGGCGGTCACCACCACCGGTGCGCCCGACGCGCGCTATTTTCACACAGCAGTGTGGTCGGGCAGCGAAATGATTATCTGGGGCGGATCTAATGGCGGCTATTTTAACGACGGCGGCCGCTACAACCCCTTAGTCGACAGCTGGACGGCGGTCACCACCACCGGCACGCCTATTGCGCGAACTTACCACACGGCGCTGTGGACGGGCAGCGAGATGATTGTCTGGGGTGGATACGACGGCAGCTTTTTAGATGACGGCGGCCGCTATAACCCTGTCGCCAACAGCTGGATGGCGGTCACCACCACGGGTGCGCCCACCGCGCGCAATAAACACACGGCGGTCTGGACCGGTAGCGAAATGATCATCTGGGGCGGATATAATGGCGGCTATTTAGACACCGGTGCTTGCTATAACCCCGTTGCAGACAGCTGGACCCCCACGACATCCACCGCCGCACCCACCGCGCGGGGTCAACACACCGCGGTCTGGACCGGTAGCGAAATGATCATCTGGGGCGGGCTCAATACCGGCTACCAGAACGACACCTGGTCCTACACGCCAGGGAAAACCATGTTTCTCTACCAGTGGCCCTGATTAAAGGAGAAGCTAACGGATGCGCCCAACGCTGATTGTTCTGTTGTTTGCATGGACGGCGGTATGTTCCGCTGACTCGCCGTCCATTGCAGACTGCTGCGCGGATCAGGCTGCGATCGAGCGTATCTATCATAAACACCGCATCGGTACGAAGCAGTCGTTCGAGGAGGTTATGCCTGCGTCGTTGATTGAGAAGAACGTGCGCCTGGCCTTCAGGAAGGAGGCTATCTTGCGCCAACGTTACGGGCTGGCGATTACCGATAAAATAGTCGAAGCCGAAGTAAAGCGGATCAACACGACCACCCGGGCGCCGGAAATCCTGACTGAAATCAAGGCGGCACTGGGCAATAATCCAGCGCGGTTCGCGCGGTGCATGGCACGACCCATCGTGGTCGAACGCGAATTGCGTTATCGCTTCAATAACGACGACGAACTGCACGCCGCCCAACGCAAGCAGGCTGAGCAAGCTCGGCAAAAGTTGTTGGACGGAGGAACCCCGGGGAACATGCATGAGGTGACTTGGGAGATGACGCCAAGGCCTGCTGACGCCAGGGCGGTCAACACGGCGCAGCCGCGGCAAACCCAGGGCAAAGCCCGGAGCAATCTCTACTCGGTTGAGGCCACGGTCCAGGTTGCTCAGCCGCTTTCCACGCCCGTCGGTGAGAAGGAACAGAACATCTATTTCGAGGACCTCAATCCCGAGTTGCAGAAGGTCTTGCGGGCGCAGTTGCGGAAGAAGGGCGACGTCAGCGCGGTCATCGAAATGCCGACGGGATTCCTGGTTTTTGTGACAGAGGATATCAGTACAGAACGCCTCGGCGCGTCATTGATTTCCATTCCAAAACAGAGTTATGAAACGTGGCTTGAACAACAGGAGATTCAACCATGAAGAGAACAATTCTTATTCTGGGTATGGGGCTTGCCTGCACATTGTATGCCGCGGCAGGCAGCAGTTCAAATTATGCCGTACCCGCCGACAGTGTCGACGCTGGAGGGGGCATGGGCACCAGCGCGAATTATACGAGTCACGGAAGCCTTGGTGGCATCTCCGGAATCTCGGCCGTTGACGCCCCCGCCGAAATTGCCAAGGCCGGCTACATCGGCCAGCTCTACGAGGTGACCGGCCTGCAGCTCGCAGCTACGCCTACAAATGTGACTGAAGGTGCAACCACGCAGTTGAGCGCTGCGCAGTTGCTCGATGACGATACCACGCTGGCCGTTGCCTCTGCGTCGGTCAACTGGAGCGTGGCCGGCGGCCCGCTCGCTTCCATCGATGCCAACGGGGAAGGAACGGCCGAAATCGTATATGAAGACACCGCAGCGGCGGCACAGGGCATTTACAAGGGAATCACCAATCAGATCGGGCTCTTTGTGCTGAACGTGAACTCCGACGACTATGGGAGCTATGCCAGCGACGGCCTCGACGACGACTGGCAATATCTGTACTTCGGTCTGGATAATCCCGATGCCGGGCCGCTGCTCGATCCCGACCACGACATGCAGAACAACAGGTTCGAATTTGTGGCCGGTCTTATCCCTACCGATTATACGTCGCGCTTCCTACTGGCCATCGAGCCGGGCGGTGCCGACCAGAAGAACATCATCTTCAGCCCGCGCTATGGTGATCGAACCTATACCGTGCGCTACACGACCAATCTCATCACCGCGGGTTGGGGTCCGCTCGCCAGTTTCAGCATCAGTGATGCGTCGACTGTGCGAACTGTTACCGATCTGCTCGCCACCGACGATACCCGCTTCTACAACGTTGAAATTACGAAGCCCTAAGGCAGACACGACCCGTCTGCGGGGTTACCGGACATGGAGCAGCATACCGCCGATCGTGCCACTGAGAGGCAGTGGATAATATTCCGATTTCCGGTGATTCACGACGCTCTACTGGTTGTTTGGAGCATTACCGATAATGAGGAGATCATCCGGACAGAAATCGAGACCTCCGCCTGCCAGCCCTCGCGTTTCGGGAGCAGGCTGGCGAGAGGCCCTTTTTCCTAACCGCAAGACCTAGTCCCTGCGTAAGTTGCACAATCATCCTTTCGAATTTTTGTGCAAATGGCTAGCCACATGGCTAGCCACATGGCTAGCCAAGAGCCACAAAATCTCAATATCCAATCACGGCGCGGGTGCTTCCTGCTCTGGATCGCAGAGTGGGGTGGGGCGGGTGTCCGTCAGCGTAGCCAGGTTAAAATGAGAACAGAATGAGCGCCGGGCGCATTTCACTTCTGCGGGGCTTTTCGTGGGGGCCTGCCTGATTCTCTCCGGTGGCAGCGCCGGGTGCCCGGCCGACGATAGCGGCGACGATAGCGGGAAACGAGGAGAGAGCTTTGCCATCGTCAACCGTTCTCG
>JADHWI010000006.1 GCA_016783565.1 Kiritimatiellia bacterium | reverse complement strand
ACATAGGCGAAGCCGCTCTAAACCTGAGACCGCTAATTCTCCGAAACCAAGACGGAAGCGAAGGAAAGGTCGAAGGTGAGGACGAAGGGTGGTGGCGAGACTCGGAATTGAACCGAGGACACGTGGATTTTCAGTCCACTGCTCTACCAACTGAGCTATCTCGCCATACGGATTTAGACTATCAAATTGTCAATATAGGCGGGCACTATACGGAAAGCCTTTGGGGGTGTCAACCCATCAACCTGCAGATTCGTCGCTTTTTTGATCAGGGGTGGGTTCGTTGTCGGAATTGTCCTCTTTTTCCCCGCCGTCGAGCAGGTCGATGACGGATTGTTGAACGTGTTCCAACTCGTCGAGTCGCAAGTGTGGATCGCGCACGACGAAAGTTTCCCCTGTCTTTTTGTGTTCATAAATACGGAGTGTGGTGTCCTCAGACATTCGGACATCTTTTTCGTCCAGTAGCTTCTTGCGCTCGAGCATGACAGCGAGAATATAGATGACGTTGACGTGCTCTTCGGGGTCATCCTCAAGCAGTCGTCGTAGAAGCGACTCGGCATTTTCTTTTTGCAGTGGTTCTTCTGCTTTTGCTGGTGGCAATCGGAACGTGCCTTTCCAGGTGCTGAATGCCTGATTTTCACGGTCTTCGAGTTTCCAGCATGGCTGGCAATAGTCTTTCCGCTCATATCCTTCTTCCCCGAAGGTGAGCAGCGCATAGTACGATTCAAGGTCTTCGAATTGCTTTTCGCACTGACTGCACTGAGAGCCGCGTGACTTGATGTCCCAATCTTGTGCCATGTGTTTTTCCTGTCAGTCTATTATGGTGAAACAACCGCAATCATGTCATAGCCATCCTGTTCTGTATAGTGTACAGAAATGAAGTCGCCTGGTTTTCCTGTGGTGATGTCTTCGACGTACACACAGCCATCTACCTCGGGTGCATATCGCTCTGTGCGGCCGATCCATACAGAGTCGTATTCAGGGTGCTGTTGCTCGAGGAGGCACATTGCACTCTGGCCAATTAGTTCTTCTGCTTTGTTGTCGACGATTTTTTGTTGAGCCAGCATCAGTGCCTCGCGTCGGTCGCGTGCTGTTTCCGCATTGGGTCTATCCGGCATGGTCGCGGCGGGTGTTCCCTCTTCCGGCGAGAAGGTAAAGCTACCGAGATGGTCGAAGCGTGCCTGTTGAACGAAATCGAGTAGATGCTTGAAATGGTCATCAGTTTCGCCCGGATGGCCAACCAGGCACGTGGTACGCAGTGTCACGTCTGGCATGGCGACGCGTGCGCGTTGTACCATGTTTTGCACCGGGGTAATGGTATTGCTTCGCTGCATGCTTCGCAGCACATCAGGGTGGGAGTGCTGAATTGGAATATCGAGATAATGGCAGATCTGCGGAATCTCGGCCATCGTCTCAAGAATGGTATCACTGAGGTGTGAGGGATATCCGTAGAGAAGTCGAATCCAGAAGTCGCCCCCAATACGTCCCAGTGCACGCAACAGTTGAGGTAAACGTGTGTCGTCGGGTAAGTCGTGGCCGTAGGCGGTGACGTCCTGTGAAATGATTACAAGTTCGCGGAAACCGGCTTCCAAAAGGCTTTCCGCCTCGGCAACAATTCCATCAATGCGTCGTGACCTGTGTTTTCCGCGTATGCCCGGAATGGCACAGAACGCACAGGCGTGGTTGCAGCCTTCGGCTATCTTAAGGTAGGCAAACGGTCCTCCAGTGAGGGAGAGTTCGGGTAGACGGGGTTCGTACAGTCGTGTGGGCGTTTCGGAAATGTGACGAATGGTGTCATGCTTTCCAAGAACCTGCTGTACCACTCGGGTGATATCTTCGAGTTCGTCCAGGCCCGTAAACGCATCGACATCAGGCAGTCGATTCTTGATGTCGTCTCGGTAACGCTGCGGAAGGCATCCTGTTACGATGACGGCACGGCATTGGCCGTTGGCTTTCAATGCACAGGCTTCAGCGATACTGTCATAGGATTCATTGCGGGCATCCTGAATGAAGGAGCACGTGTTGACAATGACCACATCGGCCTCGGCAGGAGAGGGTGCCAAGCGAAGACCATTGCTGAGCAGGTTGCCGGCCATTAGTTGTGAGTCCACCAGGTTCTTTGCGCAACCCAGACTGTAGAAGCCAATAGAGATCGGCGTTTTCGTGTCTGTCATTGAATGTGTTTCGGTCTGTGACATAGCGATTCTGTATGGCTTCTGAAACTGGCTCGTTGCAGAGTGAAACGTGTTAATTCACGTAAGGATCAGCGGGTTCTACAGCGAGACGCAAGGCGACAGGGGGCGGAGGTGAATGCGTTTCCCCTTCGTCACTCGAAGCTGGTTTTTGAGTTAAGGTGAGCGCGGTGACAATCGCGATGAGGGCAATTGCGAGGATGGAGACTGCGATGCCCAGCATGATCTTGCGATTATTTAAGGCACGGGAAAACATTGAAAGTGTTGAAGCTGCCGCGGCTTGTGCGAGCTTTCCACTGATGGATAGAGCGCTTTGGAATTGATCCGTTGCGCTGGCGCCTGTTTTTGTTTGCTTAAGTGATGCAGTCGGTTTTGAGCGCTCTTCCGGATCAAACCGGAGTGGTTCCGGTGCGCCGCGCTCTGGCGCAGCGGCCGCTCTGTCAAATAGATCACCTGATCCGGCGGATACGTCGGGGATGTCTGTAAGGTCTTCTGTCTGTTCTTTTTGAAGGATCTTCTGAACGCGCGGTGTCGTTTCCCTGTTGAGCGAGCCACCTCTTGGGGATGCGGCGAAGCGGGTCATGTACTCTGCGATGAGAGGCGCGGGGTCAAGACCAACGGTTTCAGCATAAAGTTTGATGAATCCCCTGGCATAAATTGCGGCAGGTATTCGCCGGAAGTCTTCCCGTTCAATATCGTCAACGGTCTGAACTTTCATGTTGGTGGCTGCCGCTATTTCGGACGTGCTCTTTTTGAGAGCGAGTCGTGCATTACAGAGTTTTTCGCCTAAAGCCATGGGATATATTCTGCTTTTTCGTTAATAATTATCATTATTCGCAAAGTGCGGAGTCGCTCTTACTTCCAATACTCAGTATCTGATACGTTTAAGCATCCGGTTGCTGTATTTCTTCTTCTAAGTCCATATCTTCAGATTCGGAAGCGGCATTATCAGGGATCTCGCCGTCCAGATCAATAAGGATTTCCCGGGGATCTGAACCGCGTGGGGGGCCGACAATGCCTTTCTCCTCGAGGACGTCCATTAATCGCCCGGCTCGATTGTATCCGATTCTGAGGCGTCTCTGCAGAGAAGAGGTGGAGGCGCGCCCTGTTTCTCGTATGATGGCAACTGCCTGCTCGAGCAGTTCATCGTCCTCATCGGACATCTTGTCAACCTGAGCGCCTGCACCCCCGCCGCTTGATGCACGTTTGATTTGTTCCTGGATTTGTTTTTCGTAGACGGGTTCTCCCTGTTGCTTAATGAAGTCTACAATTCTATTGATTTCATGGTCATGTACCAATGCTCCCTGACCGCGGATGAGTTTACCCGTTGCCGGCGGTAGCAGAAGCATGTCACCACGGCCAAGCAGTTTGTCGGCGCCGATGGCATCCAGAATCGTTCGACTATCAACTTTCTGTGCAACCTGGAAGGCAATACGTGCGGGGAAGTTTGCTTTGATTTTACCGGTGATCACGTTTACCGAAGGGCGTTGTGTGGCAATAATCATATGGATCCCCACCGCGCGGGAAAGTTGAGCCAGCCGTGCGATACTGTTCTCTATCTCAGCCCCGGCGGTCAGCATGAGGTCGGCAAGCTCGTCAATGACGATGACAATGTAAGGAACGGTTGCCGGGATATCGGAATCTTCATTATCCTGGGTGGTTTGTTCAAACAGATCTTCCTGCTTGGCGACTACGCGAGTGTTAAAGCTCTCAATATTGCGCACATTGACTTTTGAGAACATTTTGTACCGATTTTCCATTTCAGTAATGGCCCAACGTAGTGCAATAGCAACCTTCTTTGGATCGGTCACGACCGGAATTACGAGATGGGGCAGGTGATTGTAGGCGGCGAACTCAACGATTTTCGGGTCCACGAGAAGAAGACGGAGTTTTTCCGGGGTACGGTTCATCAGCAGGCCTGTCAGGATGGAATTCATGCAGACGGTTTTTCCTGCCCCTGTGGCACCTGCAATCAGCATATGCGGCATGCGAGCGAGATCGTAGACTATCTCGTTGCCGCCAACATCTTTTCCAAGAAATAGCGGCAAATGGTTTTTTGAACGATTCCATTTTGGACTTTCCAGGATGTCGCGAAGGTATACGATCTCTGCGGTGGGGTTGGGGACCTCGATGCCGACCACGCCCTTGCCGGGGACGGGGGCCTGAACGCGAACGCTGGTTGCCTTGAGCGCTAGGGCCAGGTTGTTTTGGAGGGCGGATATTCGTTCCACGCGTACGCCGGGTGCCGGCAATATCTCGTATCGCGTGACGACCGGTCCTACTTCAGCGTTCACCACTTCGGCTTCGACACCAAATTCGTTGAGGGTTGAGTCGAGTACGCGGGAAATGGCGTCAACATCCGGCCCGCGTGTGCCGCTACTGTTTGTTGGCAAGGGATCCATAAGACTGATGGGGGGAAGTTGATAGTCCGGATTC
Source organism: Kiritimatiellia bacterium (assembly GCA_016783565.1). Lineage (GTDB taxonomy): Bacteria > Verrucomicrobiota > Kiritimatiellia > UBA8416 > JADHWI01 > JADHWI01. Next base: position 76,869 of record JADHWI010000006.1, on the reverse strand, counting down.
ATGCCAGAGGGTGTGCGTGTAGAATCGGGGGTAGGTGTGGGGGGTGGGGGAGTGGGGCGCTGCTTTGGTTCAGATTCTTTCTTTTTTGCACGTACTTGCGGTGCCGGTTTTGAGACAGGTTTGGGATGATTCTGTGTGACGGCAGCCTGTCGGCGAATTTTCTTGTGGGACTGTTCTTCCTGCATTTTTCTGCGTGCCGTATAAAAATTATTTATCAGCGCGGCAATGCCGGAGCAGGTGTTGCGAAAGGTGTTAAACCCTTGAGACATCGTGTCCAGTAGCCGTTGAGGCCCAACGGTCAAGACCAGCGAGATGGCGCATAGACTCCAAATCAAAATACCGGCACCCACGGGACTGAGCCAGCGGATAAGCATGGATGTGGTCAGCAGGTGTCCGATCACGCCGCCGGGGTCGGCCAAATTCAGGCGCAGGCATGTATCGGTCCACCATTCCGGTCGCAGTTCAATGGCCAGCACCAGCCCGGTATAGGCTGTGGCACACCACAACATACGAGGCCAGACGCGTGGGCGTCGACTGAACATGAGAATGCACGCAGCCACGATGCTGAAAAAGGGAGCTAAGTATCCGCCAATACCGAAGAGCATGAAGAAGAAAAACCCCGACCAGGCACCCGCCGGGCCGATTAAGTTAACTGGTGGGTCGTTTGCTGGTGTCTTGAGAATTGATAGATCTTCCCAGTCATAGGAGAACAGACTCAGAAGAAGAAAAAGACTGGCGATGACGATACAGACACCCCATATTCTACGCGTAGGGGAGAATGTGGTCTCGCTGTTTTTCTTATCTCGCGCCATCGTTATTTCCTGCCTTTGACATAAATGATACGGCGACCTGTTTTGGTTCTGCCGTTGCCGTGATATCCAGCCCTGCCGGTAGATAAATCACAGGCGTTAATCTGTTTGTGATGCCCGGATTAATGCCGACGCAATCAACAAAAACACTAATATCATTTGTATGGAGGGTATCCAGGATCTCTGCACGTGCCTGTAGTGTCACGTGGACTATTCGTGGTGAGATATCGACCAAAGATGGTTTGCCCGGTGCAAGGACAGTCATGACGGGAACATTCGACCACACACGGTCTACAACGCGGGTGACGAGATCGACAGAAACAGACACTTCATCCGGTTCAATCTTCGAGACCCACGTGTCAGCCGGGGGCAGGATTTTTACCCGCTTCTTGAAGGACTGTACTCGGCCGTCCACATCAACGGCTTCGGTATCCACGCTGTCCACTTCGCGGAGCCCTCGTTGAGATCCGTGGATCATAACGAATTGAGGCTCATAACTGATCTCCACTTTTCCTCTCAAGGGTGTGCCGGTTGTGGCGGGTTTTCGTACGGCGACCAGTTTGCTTCGCTCTCTGTCAAAGCTAAGTGACACAGAATTCGGGTTGATGGTGGTAACGCGGACGCGCGAGCTGCCTTCAATATCCCCGGGAAGAATCTTGATAATTTCTTCGGGTTGATCGGGGTTAGACGCTTTGGGGTGGATGACGGCTTTGAGCTCTTCCTTGTCCAGTCGTTCAACGTCTTCTTCTGTGCCCCGAAAAGTGACCTCAACCGTCATGGGCATTTGCGAAAGAATGGCGACACCCTTTTCTACGCGGGCCTCGACAGGGACCTCCAGTGTTCTCTCGTTGCTGGTGGCGCCGCGGATTGCATAGAAGCTGAGCACTGCCAGTACGAGCGCCATGGCCTTTAGCCCGGCGTTGTGTTTAATGAAGGTTGTAAGTTTTGCCATTCTATTCGCCACCGGACTTCTCCTGTGTCACCAGTCGCTCTGCTTTTGCGATACCTTCGGGAGTCAGGTCCAATTGTTGTTTAGCTCGATTCCATGCACTGCCACCTTTCTTTCCCCGTAGCAATGCCGACAGAAACCGTTTGAGCCGCTCGGCGTCGAGCCCCCGGCTGATGCGGCCTCCGTATGCGACGGAAATCGTACCGGTCTCTTCTGAGATGACGACGACGACGGCATCGGTTTCTTCGCTGATTCCAACGGCCGCGCGGTGTCGGGTGCCGAATTGCTTATGCAGCTCTGTGTTTTGAGAAAGTGGAAAAATACAACCTGCAGCCATGATACGATTGTTGCTGACTATAACGCCGCCATCATGCAGGGGCGTGTGTGGGTAGAAAATGCAGGCGAGAAGTTCTGGGACCACAGGGGCCTGAATCCCGGTACCGGTTTCTTGAATGGCGCGAGTTCCAATTTCGCGTTCAATCGCGATGAGCCCGCCAATGCGGTGTTCCGACAGTGCCATTGAGGCCTGAACGATGTGGTCAATCACGGTACGCTTTTCTGCTGAAAGAACGGCGCCAGGTTGTTTGCCAAGTTCGGCCAGCGCTCTGCGTATTTCTGGCTGGAAAATAACGAGGAGGGCAATGCCGAGGACGACCGTGATGCGTCGCAGAACCCAGCCCAGCACATCGAGATGAAGAATATTGGTCAATCCGATAAGCACAAAAATAAGCAGGACCAGTCCAACGAGCACCTGTGCCCCACGTGTTCCACGGAAAAACAGAAAAATGTAGTAGAACAAACAGGTGAGTACGAGAATCTGAATAGCCCCCGTAATGCCGAACGATTGGAGAGCGTGCAGCCAGGTCATGCGATATCCCTCCGTGGGTCGTTTAGTGCCGCAAGGATTGCGACGGCGTCTCGTGTGGCACCGACGTCATGAACGCGCAGAATATTGGCACCGTGAAGCATGCTGTAGCAGGCTGCTGCAAGACTTCCCGGCAGACGCTGATCCACCTCGCGCCCCGTGATCATCCCGATAAAGCTTTTTCGTGAAAGGCCCACCACGAGGGGTTGTTTGACACGCTTGAGATAGGGGAGCCCCTGCAAGAGAGCCAGATTATGCTCCAGCGTTTTCCCGAAGCCGATGCCGGGGTCGATGGCGATGCTTTCCGGCGCGGCCCCTGCATCCTTTAGGGCTGCCGTGCGCGCTTTCAGATAGGCTCCGACTTCCTCGACTACATGCGTGTAGGTGGGGGCGTGTTGCATCGTTCGTGGAGAGCCTTGCATATGCATTAAGACTGCTCCTGCACGACTTTCAACCGCCAGGGCGATCATGTTGGGATCATGTGTCATGGCGGATACATCGTTGATGATGCAGGCTCCAGACGCAAGTGCTTCTGCCGCGACATCCGATTTCATGGTGTCAATTGACAGCACGGCATCCGGGTGCTTTTTGAGAATACCTGAGATGACGGGAATGACGCGATTCAGTTCTTCTTCGGCAGAGATTTCGTCGGCTCCCGGGCGGGTGGATTCGCCACCAATATCCAGGATATCGGCTCCTTGCTCAATGAGTGCATCAGCCTGAGCTACGGCGGAGTCGTGCGAGGCGAACAGGCCACCGTCAGAGAATGAATCAGGCGTAACGTTGAGAATGCCCATGATGAGGGGCATTGCGCCAACCATCAGCTTTTTGTCTTTGCACACCCATTCTACAGCCATAGATCACGATCCTGGTCTATCGTCTTCCGTCTCGTCCGGTTCTGCGTCCGTCGTATCCGAAGGCACGCGCAATGTTGCCTGTGATTTTGTCGCATCGCTATCCGTCGCATCGCCATTTTTGGCTTCGGTCTTGTTCTCTTCGTCGACCCCGTTTTCTTTGTCCTGTTCGGAACGTTCCTCTTCGGAGAGGATGCGTCCATGCTCAACGATATCCTCGACATCTCGTCCGTCGATGGTTTCGTTCTCGAGGAGTAGCGTAGCGATCATCTCAAGTTTATCACGATGTTTGACAAGAATGCTTTTTGCGGATTCGTAAGCATCGTTCAGTAGACGATGCACTTCTGCATCAATGCGCCTGGCGGTATCTTCGCTATAGTCCTGGCTGCGGCTGACTTCTCGTCCCAGAAACATGAGTTCCTGGTTTTCTCCATACGCTTGAGGTCCAAGCTCTTCGCTCATCCCCCAGTTGCAGACCATGTTGCGAGCCAGACGGGTAGCCTGCTTGATGTCGCCATAGGCGCCTGTGGTGATGTCGTCGAAAATCAGTTCCTCTGCAACGCGTCCACCCATGCAGGTGACCAAGTCGCCCAGCAGGTGTTTGCGTCCCACAGAGTAACGGTCCTTTTCGGGTAGGGACATGGTAGCCCCCATGTACATTCCGCGTGGAATGATCGTGACTTTGTGCAAAGGCTCCGTCTCTTCGGTCATCTGCTGTACCAGGGCGTGTCCGGCCTCGTGATAAGCGGTGTTGCGCTTTTCCTTGTCATCCATCACGCGGCTGCGGCGTTCGCGGCCCCACATCACTTTGTCACGTGCTTCTTCGAGGTCAATCATCTCAACGGCTTCTTTGCCCTCTCTCGCAGCAAGTAATGCTGCTTCGTTAAGCAGGTTTTCCAAATCAGCGCCGGAGAAACCGGGCGTGCCGCGCGCAATGCGGCGAAGGCTGAGCCCTTTCTTTATTCGGATGGCTTGTGCATGCATGCCAAGAATGGCTTCGCGACCGTCCACTGTGGGAAGATCAATCACGATCTGTCGATCAAATCGACCCGGGCGCATGAGGGCCTGATCCAAAACGTCCGGTCGGTTTGTGGCTGCGAGAATGATGACACCCTCCTGCGTTTCGAAACCGTCCATTTCCACGAGCAATGCATTGAGTGTCTGTTCGCGTTCGTCATGGCCTCCGCCGATACCGGTGAAACGGCTGCGCCCCACCGCGTCAATCTCATCAATAAAAATAATGCAGGGCGCATTCTTCTTGCCCTGATCAAACATGTCACGTACGCGGCTGGCACCCACGCCCACGAACATTTCAACAAAATCGGACCCGCTGATGCTGAAGAACGGCACGTCAGCTTCTCCTGCAATTGCCTTGGCGAGCAGGGTTTTTCCAGTGCCTGGGGGTCCCATGAGGAGCACGCCTTTCGGGATGCGCCCGCCAAGCTTCTGGAATTTTTTGGGGTCTTTGAGGAATGCGATGATTTCCTGAACTTCGTCCTTCGCCTCATCAATTCCCGCGACATTATTGAACGTGAACTTGTTGGTTTCACGATTGAGGATTCTGGCACGGCTTTTTCCAAAGCTTAAGGCACCATGTCCTGCGGAACGCATTTGTCGCATGAAAAGGAAATATAATACGCCAAAGATCAGGATGACCGGCAGAACACTGGAAATGATCTGCCATAAGTAGGGGTTCTGTGGCGGAATGCGAAACTCGACATTGTTCTTGATCAGTAATTGCCGAAGTCCTTCATCGGCCTGGGTAATGAACACCTTGAAGTGTACGCGTTTTTCTTCGTCCGTGTCTGGATCTTTTTCGAGAACTTCGCCCTTGATGAATTCCACGCCGGAAACTTCCTGGATGATCTCACATTTATTTATTTTCCCCTGCTCTACCCATTCGATGAACGTTGGGTTAAATGGAATTTCACGAACGTTCTGCTGTTTTGTTGATGCAAAATGAAGCAGGCTGAGCACCACGATGGCAATGCTGACCCATATCAGCACTGACCGTCGTTGGGGCGGTACCGTTGCTCCCTTGCGGGGTGGTGTTTTCTGTTCTGGTTGTTCTGGTTTGTTTTCGCTCATAGTTCGGCGTTACTTTCGTCCTCGCGTGCCTGTGGGGTAAGCCCGGCGACACGTATTCTGTATGTACATGTCAGATAGTATCGGGCAGGGGAGGGAGGGTCAATTAGTACTTATAAAGAAGATTGAACAATATTGAGAAAAACGTTTGGTATAATGGTTCATGATTGCGGTTTGAGAGGGGTGAAAAGCACATGCAGCGCCGGGTCAGATGGGGCATTGACTTCCCAGCCTTGAGCCACGCGGTATCCGGGGACCCAGATGATTTCGCCCCCACAGACAAGCAGAGGTATTCTGTTGCGTTTTGAAGGGGGCACTTTGGCATCCACAAAGATGTCCTGCAGTTTTCGTGATCCCTTCATTCCCAGCGGACGCATGCGATCTCCTGGACGCCATGCTCGAATACTCAGTTGGTGACCCGCTACGGCCTTCTTGCTGATTGATGCGCAGGCGGGCAGGATGCCGGGACCGGGACAGGTTGGTTTAAGTATGCCGGTCCGAGGTTCTATTGTAACCTTCAGCCCCCATTCCGGGAATCTATGTGTATGTTTTCGTTGCGGGAGAGGACAAACGGGCAGTGAGGCCCTGGCGTTTGATTCAGACGGTACGAGCGATAGCCATCCCCCTTGACGGTAAACAAGCAGATTTCCGGGCAGTTGAACGTGTCCTGATCCACGGTGTGACAGAACGAGTCGGGTAATGCTGTCCAGGCGACGGTAATCGATATCAGTATTGTCTACACCACTGGTGGAAAGCCATCGTATCAATACGCGCCGCAGAGCAGCAGGGGGAAGAGAGGCGAGTTGCGTAATGTGCAGGTCGCCGGTGTTGGATTCGGTCGCCGAACATTCTTTTAGCAGCAGCTCTGCCATGGATTGCATCCATTCGTCTTCTTGACGCAGAATGTCTGCGGTGCGTGTCAAGGCATCGCGAACGCAAGGATTCAGTCTTTCTTCGAGCAGCGGAAGGATTTCCGTCCGCACCCGGTTTCGTAAGAATGCGGGATCGGTGTTGCTTGCATCTTCGCGCCATGTGAGGTTGCATGCCCGTAGATAATCGCAAAGTTCTTTTCCTGTAAATGCAAGTAGCGGGCGCACGAGGCGGAGACCATGATGCGTTGAGATCGGCGGAATACCGGCTAATCCGCCAGATCCTGCCCCTCGCGCCAGTTTCAGCAGAAGTGTCTCAGCCTGATCATCTGCGGTATGTGCGGTAGCAATACAGGTTGCATAGGTTTGTCTGCAAATCTTGCGAAAAAAAGCGTAACGGGCTTCTCTGGCAGCCATTTCGATTGAAATACCACGGTTTTTGGCTCGCACGCTTACGCGTGCGCGGGCACAGTGGAAGGGCAGTTTGAGTCGCCGGGCAGCCTCCGCAACGCTCTCGGCGTCTCGAGATGCTTCCTGACCACGAATGCCGTGATTGAGATGTGCCACTATAATTGAAATATCAAGCGTCTTCGCAAGTGACGCCATGAGTTCCAGCAGGGCCATTGAGTCCTTCCCGCCGGATGTTGCAACCAAAACCGTTTCGCCGGGGAGAAAGAAGCCCTGTTTTCGGACTTCGCCCAAGAATGCTCGTTGCAGTTTGTTGGCCATGCTATGCCGAAAATTACGGTGCTACGATACGATCAATGCCGCCCATGTAGGGAACGATCGCTTCGGGGAGCAGAATGGAACCGTCCTCTTGCTGTCCGTTCTCCAGTATGGCGATGACGAGACGCGGAAGCGCAACGCCGGACCCGTTTAGTGTGTGCACAAAGTTGACCTGCCCGTCGTGATTACGATAGCGGATCGCGGCACGCCTGGCCTGGAAGTCTTCGAAGTTGCTGCAGGAGGATACCTCCAGCCAACCTTGTTGACCGGGCGCCCATAGCTCAATGTCATAGCATTTCGCTGCAGCAAAGCTGAGATCGCCGCTGCACAGTTCAAGTACCCGGTAGGGTAGATTGAGACGCTGGAGAATGTCTTCGGCGTTGCCAAGCAGTTGTTCCAGCTCGCGGTACGATGCATTTGGTTCTACGAATTTGACCATTTCTACTTTGTCAAACTGATGGACGCGGATGAGTCCGCGGGTGTCCTTTCCGGCGGCCCCTGCCTCGCGACGGAAACAGGCGCTGTAGGCGGTGAGGAAGATCGGTAATTCCTCTTCGATGATTTCTTCCCGGTAGATGTTGGTCACGGGTACTTCGGCGGTGGGTGCCAGCCATAGGTCGTCCGTGCAATGGTACATGTCTTCGGCCATCTTTGGTAATTGTCCGGTTCCCGTCATGGCACCGGTGTTGCAGAGAATCGGCGGCCAGACTTCGCGATACCCATGTTTGTCGACGTGAATATCCAGCATGAACTGGATTAAAGATCGTTGCAGTCGGGACCCCAGCCCGACCAACAGGGGGAAGCCGCTGCTGCTCATGCGCGCTGCGCGTGGAAGATCCAGAATCTTCAGAGTTTCTCCCAGTGCGATGTGATCTTTGGGTTCAAAGCTGAACTCCGGGATGCTGCCCCATGTACGCACTTCGCGGTTGGCGGATTCATCATGACCAACCGGCGTGGAGTGGTGAGGCATATTGGGAACGGTGAGGAGTAGATCGCCCAGCTTTTTGCTGATGTCGCGCACAACGTCATCCAGTTCAGAGATCTTCTGTCCGACTTCACGCATGGCGGCCTCGAGCTCGGAAGTATCCTGGCCCTCGCGCTTCAGGGTGCCGATCTGTTTTGAACTGGTATTGCGGTGACTCTTAAGTTGTTCCACCTCTGTAAGTGTGCTGCGCCGCTCTTCGTCCAACGAAAGAATCTCGTCAACCAGTTCCGGGGCTCCACCTTTTTTTGTCAGGCCCTCGCGAATTTCTTCCGGGCACTCTCGCAGTCTCTTGATATCCAGCATAGCAGTATAATCTCCAAAAATTTGATAGATTGGACGTGGCGATGCTATCGTATTCGACCGGCTCGCAAAAGGAGAAAAAGTTCTGTGACGCGGCTGTGCCACGCAGCTTGCTACGTCGTGCATCCTGAAGTCTCAATTGATCGGTATATGGATGGAGTTTTTATGCCTCAGGCCAATATTCTTGCGACAAGTCGTACGCAACGGGTATGCTGCGAGATATGTCAGATGCACGTCATATTCAGGTTTTGTCGATTCATGTCGCAAATAAGATTGCTGCAGGGGAGGTTGTGGACCGTCCTGCCTCGGTGGTCAAGGAGTTGATGGAGAACGCGCTGGATGCAGGCGGCACCCAGATTGATCTGGAAGTGGTTGCGGGGGGGCGCAAACTTGTGGCGGTCAGCGACAGCGGCCGCGGCATGAATCGAGATGATGCGCTTTTGTCTATTGAGCGACAGGCGACCAGTAAGATACGCGATGTGGATGACATCGAGCACATTGCCACATTGGGCTTTCGCGGGGAAGCTTTGGCTGCCATTGCATCGGTTTCGCGCTTCCGCCTGGTGACCTGTCAACAGGGAGATGTGACGGGAACAGAATTGGTGATCACGGGCGGCCGCATACAGGAGGTGAACGATATTGGAGCGCCGGGTGGTACGCGCATTGAGGTGCGGGATCTTTTTTTCAATGTCCCGGCGCGGCGAAAGTTTCTGCGGGCGTATCAGACTGAGCTTTCACATATTCGCAATTGTTTTATTACTCAGGCGTTGGCGCATCCGGAAGTGGGAATGTCATTGAAAGTGGATGGCCGTATGACCTATCAACTTTCGGCCGGAGACGCCCTGGCGAATCGTGTGCGTGAGTTGTTCGGCACTGAGTACCTGACCCAGATGCGCGAGGTAAGCGCGGAGTGCGGAGATATTGGCGTGGCGGGGTTCGTGAGTGGCCCTGGTTTCCATCGCGCGGACCGCGCGGAGCAGTATCTGTTTGTGAATTCCCGTTCGACGAGCGCGCCGGTGCTGAATTATGCGATACGCGAAGCGTTTCGCACTTTGATACCCGACAACAGGCACCCATGTGTGTTTTTGTTTTTGACCATGCCGACTGACCTTGTGGACGTCAATGTGCATCCCACGAAACGCGAAGTGCGGTTCCGCAAGCCATCGGACGTTCGCGATGCGGTCATTCACGCCGTTCGCAAGTCGCTGCCGGAGGATGCCTCCAGGGATTCTGACAAGGCACAAGAGGAGTCTGTAACGCCTGCGGAAAAGCCGACTGCGGAAGTTCAGCTCAGTATTACTGATCTGGATCCTGGGCATACGTTTCATTACCCGCGCATGTCGGGGCCGGAGGCGCAGCCAGCGGTGGCGGCTACACGGCCCTTCTCAGGAAGAGTAGGGGACAGTGGTGAGCAGGGGGATGCCGTTGCATCGGCGAATACCGTGGAAGCGAAGGAGGAGGGGCCTGATCTGTCATCAGCACCCTGGTCCTGGTGTCGCGTGCTGGGGCAGGTTGCGGGGCAATATGTGGTGCTTGAGACGGAAGACGGCATGGTACTGATGGATCCGCGAGCGGCGCATGAGCGGGTGATTTTTGAGACGCTGATGAAGCAGGCTGAGCAGGGGGATGTGGCGGTTCAGCAATTGTTGATGCCTGAGAACGTTGAGCTTCCACCGCGGGACGTGGCGCTGCTGCGCAAGCATTTGGATGTGGTGCGGAGTCTCGGGTTTGGGATCAGTGAGTTCGGAGGAAACAGTCTTCTTGTGGATGCGTTGCCGCAATGCCTTGGGACGGTCTCGGCACGGGAAGTTCTTGCTGAAATGCCCCATGTGCTGGAGCAGGCGGGGGTGCGTCGCGGGCAGGGACGCTGGCGCGAAGAGTCGGTGGCGCAGGCTGCCAGCCGAGCTGCGGTGACGGGACGCCGGAAGTTCACGTTGCAGGAGATTGAGAAGCTGGTTATCGATCTGGCGGGGTGCGAAATGCCTTACACGAATCCCCGTGGGCGTCCCACGTTGATTTTTACGTCGGTACAGGAATTAAACAAAAAGTTCGGCCGGGTTTAAGAAGCTTTGGTGGGTAGGGACGGCGGTCTTTCGCCGTCCGGATGGATGTCTATCAGGCGGCACTCTCGGCGCGCAAAGACTGCGCGCCCTACCTTGGCGTCTAATCTTGAATGGCCCTAGTCGGTTGGGGTGCCGATATAGACGTGTATGGTTGGATGTGTGGTGCGGACCGGATTTACGTATGACATCAGTGTTGCGTGCGTGATGGTCTGATCGGCAAACACCAGGAGAATGGGCATCTGATCAGCCAGGGTAAGCACCTTCGGTAACGCATCCGGACCGGCTACGGGGTGCGTGCTTATCACCAGTGTGGGTGATGGCGTCTCGTCGTTCCATTTCTGTGTGATGTGAACGACTTCTGCTTGGATTTGACCTTCACTATTCAGTTTCAGGATCAACTCGCTGGGTTGCGCGTAGCGCGCTTTTCGGCTGCGGTAAGGTTCTTTTGGAATGAACGCCCGGTAGTACAGTTGTCCGTCCACCGGCGGTTCGATTCGTATCCCACTGGTGCCCTCAAGCGAAGCGACTAGTGAACATAGTTTGTTCATGGTTCCCAGCGTGATGTCCTGGTCGAAATCCAGGGCTACATAGGGGTCGCGTTGTTTTTCAATTGCTTCGGCGAAATGGGAGAGTACTGCAGCAAGGTCGTTAGTCTTGCAGCGCTGTGCGCCATTTTCTGAGAGGGTCAGTTCTGCGCCATTGAGGATACCTTCCCGGGGCGTCTGGGGCTGCGTGGCGCGTAGCGTGAAATTGACAACGCGTCGGGTTCCATCCCGGTGCTCGGGTGTCAGCATGACACGTAGTTTCTGCCCGGCTCGGAAGGGATGATTGGTTCCGAGGGTCTGTTGTTCGTAAACATCGCCCTGGGGCGCCTGGCGCGGAACGTCAAGCAGGGACTCTGTTTCATTGTAATTGGCAATGACCGACATGGGATCACGCAAATCTGCCGCGAGAACCGGTTTGCCGGTTTCCGGGTCGGGAATCATGCGAGAACCCACGAAAATAAATCCTTCCGTGGCGAGGGAATTCCCCGTGTTGGCATCGGTGATCAAGTCTTCCGCACGAATGGTTTGCAGCGTGCCTTCGGCGTCTTCATACCCGAACGTCACGATGACGCGTTCTCCTTTTGGCCAGAAGCGCAACGTTTCCGGATTGTAGGGGGTTCCGGGTGAGAGTCCAATGAACTGAAGTGCCTTCAGAATATCGGAGCATTTTGCTTTGCTGATGGCCAGGGATTCATAATCATGACCGCTGCCTGAGGCGACCAGCAGAAATTCGGCTGTGTCACCTTTTGACAGATCGGTAGCGGTTGCATCCAGAACTACGCGTTGCTGCTGCCGATCCGCCGTGACGCCGGGGCGCTTAAAAAAACGTTCGGGTTCACTTGCGTTGGATGCCAGTGCAACGGCTAGAAAGATCAGAAGAATGAGAGATGTTGATCTCATCGGATTAAATCTGGATGCTGACTTCGACGTTGTCTTCATCTTCCGTCAGATCAACGTCCTCTTCTGCGTCTGGAAGCTTAAACGTCGGCAGATAGCGATAGTAGACCTCCAACATCAGCGTGCAGAGCATGGTGTCCAGCTCTTTGGACGCGCCATGGCCAGCGCCGCCCGGATCGGTCCAGAATCCCGTTTCCTGGGGGTTGCCCAAGTGATCGACATATCCGCTGGCTTCTTTGCTTTGGATTGTCTGATTTCTGACAAGCTCAGGAGAGAACTTCTTGTTCCAGGCATTCCAGCTTCCGCCGCCCTGCTGGAACATGGCCTGTGTGATGTAGTACCAGTAGTAGACAGGACGTTTACCCCATGGCTCGGCCCAGCTTACGGTGGCATTTTGATCCAGCCATGCGATGCCGCCCTGGCATTCTTTGCTTTGGGAATCGCTCAGGAACTGCAGACACAGAACGCCGGCGCCCGTAAGGTGGCCAACGCCTTTGCTGCTGTAGCCGAAGCCGCCGTAGCCATCTCTGTTCGCATAGTTCATTTTGATTCCCGCGACGGCATCATTCATGCATTTTTCTATGCCATCAACCTCAATGCGAGCCATTTTGGCTGCTTTGAGAGCCTGGACGCACCAGCTTGCGTAGGTGGTGTCATTGCGGGTGTCGCTTTTGCCCTTAAGGTTGTAGTTAAAGCTTCCATGCGCATTCTGTCCCTTTACAACGACCTTGATGGCTTTTTCAGCCGCGTACCGGATGTCCGGGACCTTGGTCATGCCATAGGCTTCGCACAAAGCGTAGGCGCAGATCGGTTGCGTGTAGTCATGGCCGTCGCGTCCTTTGAAATGTCCGCTGGCATCCTGTGCGTTGACCAGATACTGGAGGGCTTTTTCGACAGTGTAGCCAAACTCTTCAGAGGCGGGGGTGTCGCCATGGGCCATGTAAGTAAGAATAGCCAGGGCTGCCATTGCGGGCTCGGTGCCCTTCCAGGCGCCGTTCGCTAGTTGGTTCTTTTTGAGCCAGCGTAGAGCGCGAAGCACGGCGGCTTCGCCAGCGCCGCTACCGCCATGGCGCGCCAGGGCACTGCCGCGGCTGCCGGGGTTGCGGCTGCCATAGATGCCGCGTAGAATGACGGGGCTTTTCGTAAGTGCGACGGAATCGAATTCCGCAGGCTGAGGAGCAAAATCTGTCGGTGGGGCCGGTGTGGCCACATCGTTCATGACCGGGTCCTGAGAGAAATCCACGTCTACGGGATCAGGGATCTCGGGTGGCGGCTCGATGATTTCTTCGATCTCTTCGAGCTCTGGAGTTTCTTCGGGATCAATGATCTGCACTTCGACTTTTCGCTCAGGCGCGGGTGTCATCGCGGCAAATGCCACGAGAAGCAATAGTGCTACTGTCGGTACCACGACTCCGGCGATGGGTGACAGGAAACGTTTCATTTCAAGTCTTGCCCATTTGTAGGCACCTGTTTCAACTGGTTGCTTCAAGCCGAATTTAATGCGGGCAATCTTTTCCTTAAAGCTGATATGCTCAAACAAGTCCAGGAGGGCATGCTCGGGATCAAGTTCCCGCATTTCTTCTGCAAACTCTACTTCTTCCAGAATTTCTTCACTCATCGCATATTTCCCGTGTTTTGGCCTGTGAACAGACCTGTTTCGCTGCTTTCCACACGTATAACGACTCTTGGGCGTTAAATCTTAGAGGATAAGATAATAAAAATGCAGTTATGTTTCGGATTCAGCTATTTGCTGTCCTGTTCAAATCGGCTCGCGAAGCAGTGCGTTTTCGGACACCCCTGTTCCCCGCATGGGAATGATGACAGGAAAAACCAACGCTACATACTGAAAACAGACAAGTTCGTGAGTCCCGATTTGGAACAGATATCGAGCAATTTGACCAGATTGGAATGCGGGGAGCCGGCGGTACACTTGATCACAACCGATATCTTTGTACTGAATCCGGCGAGACGTGAGAGTTGGCTGTCCAGATGTTGCAGTGATACGTTACGTCCCTTGAGCACATAGCCTTTCTCGTAGACGGTGATCGTCAGGAGTTCGTCTACCTGGGCTGGGGGAGGGGTGGACTCTGGAGCAGGGCGTGACACTTCGAGCTGCGACAGAATATCTTCCTGCTTCATCGTGACGAGGAAAAAGATCAGGAGCTGAAACACCACGTCGATCATGGGCGTCATTTCCAGTTTGGCGGCTTCGCCCTTGTTTCTGGACTTGGATACTCTCATCCTCGCCTCCGTCCGTTCTCGACCTTGTGTTCTTTGATCGCCGCAAAAGTAATTTTCCAGAGCCCGGCGCCTGAGCAGGTATCCATGACGCCCCGGATGTCGCGATGTTTTGTACGGTAGTCGCCTCGAATGAGAACGGGGTATTCACCCATGGCATTGAAGCGTCGACGTATGATCTGTGCAAGCTGCGACTTGTTCACCACTGCACCATGCAGAGAGATCCAGCCGCGCTTGTCGACCTCAATGATCAGCGTGCGAGGATCCTCGTCCTGTGTATTAATAATGCGCGCATGCGGTGCATCTTCGAGATGAATATCCTCGTTGTAGTTCTGCTCGAGGTTAATCGTGACGATGAAGAAGATGATGAGCTGGAAGACGACATCGATCATGGGGGTCATGTCGATCTCGCAGCCCTGGCCATGCGAATTTCTCTTTCCAAATGCCATACTGATCTATCCTTTAGCGTGCATTGCACGCGGGTGGCTATTCAGCAACAACTTCTACATTTCGCAGATCCTTGATCAACTCAAGAGTCATGGCTTCCATGCGGAGAATCAGTGTGTTCGCACTGTTGCGAAACGTGTAGTAGAACGCTACGCAAGGCACTGCGATGGTTAGACCACCGGCAGTGGTGTACAAAGCCTGTGAAATATTCAAGGCAAGGATGCCCAGGTCCGGTGCGCCGCCGGCCAGGTTGGCAAAGGCCCTGATCATTCCCTGAACCGTACCGAGCAGTCCGAGCATTGGTGCAATATTTCCCACTACGGACATCCAGGTGAGTTTTTGCATGATGCGTTCGGTTTCAAGATCTGCTGCGGTGGATATGGCTTCCTGAATGACTTCGTAGCCTTCTTCCACATGGCTGAAGCCGGCGGAAAGGATGTTGGCCAGTGGGCTGGGCTCATTCTCGCAATTCTCAAGGGCTTTGAGTACGTCTCCTTCCAGCATGGATTCGGTGACGTTATCGATGAGTGAGTCCGGCATCACTCGGGTGACTCGAACCGTAATAAAGCAGTCTACAACAAAATATACGGCGAATCCGGCTGCGACGAAGATGGACAACCACAGGAGGATGCCAAGCGCCCCGGACTTGAATACCACAGAGAAGAATCCACCGGATCCGGCAGATGAGGACCCGCCGTCATCGTCTGATGCTTCAGCTCTCTCGAAGGTGCCTGCAGGGGCAGCATCGGCAGCCTCTTCCTGCGCATATGACATGGAGGGGATTGCGACACAAGCGAGAGACAATATCATGGCGAAGAGCATCATTTTCTTCATGGATCGTTATTCCTTTCGTTGACCACCCGGTAAAACGCTAGGCCCCGGATTTACATTTGAAAGCGGAGTTTCTAGCATACCCCCTCAACCTAATACAAGGGAATTTCTGTTTTATGTGTGTTGAGGTATGAAAACATTAAGCTCCTCTTCGAACTTGTTTTGCTTCAGGACTCTGTGGAAAGTATTCCAATAGCCGTTTGCGCATCTTTTCCGCTTCGGACTGACGTCCAATCTGCTGGAAGCACTTTGCCGACTTGAGCAGCGCCTCTGGCTGGATATCTTTGACGTCTCTAAATAGGATTGCAGTGCGGAGATAGCCCTCCACGAGGGCCTTTTTGACGTTTCCTTTAGACAATTCGATATCCGCGCGTTTCATTTGGGCCACGGCAGCAACTTCTCGTCCGCCTGATTTTATTGCGTCGGTGAGTACGGATTTCAGCTTGGCTTCAAGCTTCATTTTCTCAAGAACATCCCAGTAGACACGGGCAAGGTCTCCAGACCGGGCGGCGTCCGGATTTACCCGAATGATCTTTTCGCACATGGTTTTAGCCTGCGGGTACTGATTCATGCCCAGGTAGGCTGTGGCGAGCAGGCTTGCGGCCTTTATGTCCCAGTCTCCCAGTCTCTCGTAATTCTTAACGATTTGTTCCAGGGGTCGAATGGCGCCCGCATAGCTGCCGCCGCGAACGGCTTTTTGTGCCGCATCGAACCCGGAAGGTTTTGGGACTACCACTTTTGCGACCTCTGCAGAGGAAATCTTGAGGGTGATTCCATCGCCACCACGGGTAACTGAGTATTCCTGTGTGGCGCCGAACCATTGAATCGTTCCTTCGAATTTGGTGCCATCCCGTTTGTAGATGACTCCTTTTACGGCTGCACTGGCGCTGATTGCACCCACGAGGAGGACGACAAGGGCGGCAATGAGACTGCGGTGTTTTTTCATAGTATTTCTTTTCATGGTAGGTGTTTCTCCTTTACTCAGAGGGTTGATTCGCTGCGGCGTTGGTTTTCGCTTCAGTGGTTGTTTCCGTCGCCGTGTTCGTGACGGCGGTTTTTGTCGATTCGGTTTCAGGTGTTGGTGCCTGTGTGGTGGTTGGTGCACCGGCAGTCATCATTTTGGTGCGTGCACGGGTACGGCAGGCGCGAACGTCTGAAACGTAGCGTCCGGTGCGCTCAAACATGGAGAGGTACTGTTCTGCATCGTTAAATGCGTCCGTCCAGCGTTCCATGGCCAGCAGCAGGGGCAAGCATTCGTGGTAGGCTGTTTCGATGTGCTTCCGTACTTCCGGATCGCGCGGGTCGGCCAGAGTGATCATCATCTGGTAGGTGGCCACAGCAAAACCGCGAGCTTCTTTTTCGGTTTCAGGGGTGCCGAATTTGCTTTCAGCTACGGCCTTTTGAGCGTAGATGCGCGCGACGCCAAGGTTGAGCCCTTCGCGTCCTGCAGCATTCTTTTCAAACTGTCTCGCGCGGTTCATGGCTTTTACGGCATCATTAAAGTACATGAAGCGCTTATCTTTATCTGCTTCGGACGCACCGAGCGTTGCATAGGATAGGCTGAGTTGCGAACAGGCTTCTACCGTGTAGCCGCTGTTAGGGAACTTTGCCAGGAGATCGGCGAAAAGTTCTGCGGCTTCGGCATGTTTCTCAAGGGCGAGCAGGGCATTGCCTTTGCCGAGCATGGCCGGTTCCACGGCGGAACGTTTCTTTTCGGACTTCAGGACGCGGTTAAAGGCCTGCAGCGCAATTTCGGCTTCGCCGGCCTTCAAGAGTTCGAGTCCGGCAGTCAGAATCTGTCCTGCAGCATATTGGCCGTCACCGGCAAACATCTCTTTAAATATTTTGACTGCTTTTTGTCTGTAGCCAAGTTCCAGAAGGCTCTTGGCCAGGAGAAATCTGGAGTTCTTAGCCTCGTCGGTCTTCGGATAGTCTTTGCGCAGTTTATCGAGTGCCTCACGCGCTTTTTCCGGCTCTTCCAGCAATACATACAATGTGCCGATCTGGTTGAGTGCTGAAGGTGCAAACTGTGATTTCGGGAACGTCTCGATTAGTTGCTCCAGGGTGGAGATGGCCTTTTTGCGGTAGATCGGCAGTTTATCTTCGGAGGGTGTGAGCTGCGCGAGGCAAATGGCGCTGTAGAACATTGCGCCTTCGAGGACCTTTTGATTCGCTTCTCGTTCCTCACCGGAATTCGCGTATCGTGGATCCTTGGACGAGATGGTCTTTATGAGTTTGGAATACCGGTTGTAAGCTGCTGAAAGATATTTTTTGTCGAGTTGTTTGTACGCGTAGGCCAAACGGAAGTTTGCGCTGATATACGCGTGCCCAGGGCGCTCTTTCTTGTCCAGCTCTTCTGTGAGCTTGGTGAGCTGTTTTACCTCATTAGTAAAGTCTTTCATGTTGGAGTAGCAGTAGGCTTTGCGACTCATGGCGTTGAAGTAGGTGGGGGCGTTCGGGTATTTTTCTTCGATTTGCGTGAAATAGGTTAGCGCTGCGTCGTAAGCTTCCTGACCAAAGCGTTCTTCGCCGAACATATAGATTAATCCAGAGGTGCGGGGATGTTTTCTGTAATTTTCAAAAAACATGTCATAGATCGCATCGCGCCGGTCCGGCATCTTGCGGTCTCCGCAGTACATGGCCAGCTTCACCACACGGTCACCGGCGGCAGGCATCAGTTTCTCCTGCATGCTGAAGCGTTCTGCAAGGTAGGAGACCACCATGTCGGCATGTGTTTCTTCTCCCAATTCGAGATATGCCTGACAGAGTTCCGCAATCGCGGAAATAGAGGCTTCACCTTCTGGGAAGAGTGAGAGTGTAACAATGTAGCTCTCAACTGCTTTCTCAAACTGCTGTTGATTGAACAGTGAGCGCGCTTGCTGGAACGCGCTGCTTCGGACCCTGTCGAGCTGTTCTTCGCTTACGGATGTATTGATTGTGGCTTCGTATTCTCTTATCAGGATATCTTCGACCTTGCGCGCTTTCATGCCTGCGTCAGCGGCCCATTGTGTGGTGGGAAAACGGATGAAAACATTGAGGAAGTGCTGTAGGGCTCCGGCCGAACGCCCCGGGTTGCCTCGTTTGTCCATTTTTCCTGTGGCTTTACCTGCGAGCAGTTCGACGATGGCGGGTTTGTTGCCCATTTTGTTCACCTTGATCAGCGCTTCGGCCTTATCCAGCATGATGGACCCCAGGAGATAGCGACACTCTGCGATGGGGCTGAGGCGCGTCAAATCTTCATACCCGCCTTTGGATTGTTCGACCAATGTGTCGTGAATAGCTTTCAGGTCTTCCTTGTAATCGTCGACTAGTTTGGTCGCTTTCTGAATATTGCCCCTGGCCATCTCAATGTGAGCTAAGTACACGATGGCTTTACCGAACCAGAGGTCCTGCACCCAGAGAATCTTGTTGGCCAACTTTTCGGCCTCTTTAAAGTAGGCGCCTTTTTTTGTGGAGTTCTTTTCGCCCACTTTAATAAGGAGTTCCGCCAGCTCCGACATGACTTGTCGCTCGATATAGCGCTCGTTTTTGACCTTCAGAACGCGCCGGTAGGCATCCAGGGCTTTATCTTCATTTCCCATGAGGATCAGCATCTGCGCATACTTGTAAGCGGAATCCCGGTAAAATCCTTGAATTGCTGCCGGGGGCTGTCCGGCATATTGTTTGAAGAATGCTTCGTAGATACCTTGTGCTTCCGCGTATTTTCCCCAAGCATAAAAGCCGTCGGCGAGAGCCAGTTTCATGGCCCACACGTCTTGGCTGGCCTGATTGGGCTCTTTTGAAATAATCTGCCTGACCTGCTCGAAGTCACCCACAGCCAGCAAACCCTTGAGTTTGGCCACCTTAATCTGCGGCTTGATTTCCGGGTATCGTGCTTCGGCGGCGGCCATTACCTCGTTGGCGACTTGTATCAGCCCCCATTCCTGAAGTCCGCTGATGTAGCGTAATTCCTCTTCAATGAGTCGCTGTCGCGCGGTTTGTCCCGAAGCGGTTGATCCAGTGATGGAAGCCGCGAGGGTAAGAATAAGGATGAAGTAAGTTCTGCTTAACAGGGTCATGGTAGAGAGTTTTTTCATAGCGAAGCACCCTATAATGGCGGTTAGAACATCGTCAACCCATTTTTCCTTATGCGGAGTATCTGTATCTCGCTTGCCATAGATATAACGTCTGTCCCTGATGTTTTCATAGATTGTTTTTGGATTCCATATTTTTTGTGATCTGGGTACGCTTCAGTCGGGTTAAGGGTGATGAAAGAGGTGGGGATTTTCAGAATGAGCGGTTGTTACTTTAGGATGCCTGAATCATGAGGACCATCTCTTTTGTTTGCTTCTGTTACATAAGAAAATTTTGGATGTAGTGAGATATTTGAAAAAAGCTAGACAACGACTATCTTTTTACGGCAAAGTGCTTGGGTACGCACTTTAGAAGTTCTAATTTTCGACATTGAGTAACAATGAGGTCAAGCAATGGGTAAAACGCTTAGAGTCTTTACAATCCTCCTTCTTCTTTTGAGTATTGGCGCACTGGTTTTGGGTGTTTTGCTCTTTAATAAACGTGAATTGCTGAAAGGGCGCACTCAGTTGCTTGAGGAATACGTCATTAAACTGGGTAGCACTCTGGAGACCGAAAAGGCCGAAGCCCTGGAAGAGCTTCCGGGCGATCCTGAACGTGATGTAGGCGCTGTAACGGATCAGGTGGTAGAAGATCCGGAGACCGCGAATTTCTGGGATACCTACAAATATCACCTGGAAGATACGGAGCAGGATCTTCTGGATCTGAACAAGAAGCGTCGCGAGATGATGCAGTATTTTCAGCTCGATCCAATTACCCAGAAGCCGAAGAAAGATCAGTATGGTCAGAAGATTATCAAAGGTGAAAGGACCATGCATGCCGTTCTTGAGGATGCGTTGCTCAAGGCTGAAGATCAGTATAATTTGTTGAACGAGACACGCGAGCAATTGCGTGTTCTACGCGAAGAATTGATTGCCACGATTCGTGATCTCAATAGCCAGAAGGGCGAGCTGCGCCAGAAACTACAGCAAATTACGCAGTTAAGTCAGCAGATTATGGGCTTGGAGCAGCAAATTGAAGGCTTGCGTAGTGATATCGCATTGCTTAAAGAAGAAAAGCAGGCTTTGCGCGATGATGTGGCTGAACGTGATCGCCAGATTCAGCTTCGTGACAAAGAGATTGCTGAGCAAAAAACCGCGATCAAGCGTCTTGAACAGATTATCAATGATATGAAAACCCGCATGCTTGATAAGGGATCGAGCAGTGGGGTCGCTGTGGATACCAGTGCTATTGCTTTCATTGAGCCAGGTGACAAGGGTAAAATCATCGCCGTCAATAAGGAGTGGAACTTTGCGATTATTAAAGTGACTCCTGCTTTCATTAACGAGATTTGGGGCGAGGATCCCACACGCGCATTGCCGCACATTGAGCTGGTGGCGCGTCGCGCCGATTCCGGTGATTTCGTGACGAAACTGAAGATCACGCAGGTGAAACTGGATGAAGGGCTGGCCGTGGCGGACATTCTTGTGGCATGGCAGCAAATGCCGCTGAAGATTGGAGATGTTGTCTTCCATTGATGAGGAAGCGGTTTGGCAGTATGCGATCTGTACGTTTTTGTCTTTGTGATTTTGTGCGACTCGTTTCCGTTATGGCAGCGGGTCTGCTTTTGACCGGGATTGTGTTGTTGAGTTCCGGATGCTCAACCACGGATGAAGATTCTGATCTGCCGTGGAATACCCAGCAAACCTGGGAGGGCGGCGTTGCTATACCGGGGTTCAACAGGGGTGGCGACGGTTTCTAATATTTCTTCTCGTAGTGAAGGTAGGGACAGCGGTCCCTTTCTGTCCGGAAATCGATAGATCACTCTTTCTCGAAGGCAAGGTGAATGCGCGCTTTTGCTCTTTTTTGATAAAACTCGTCTGAAGCGTGCTACTCTGCCTGCCGGGAAATTAATTCCTCGGCGATCTGTACAGCGTTAAGTGCTGCGCCCTTTCGGATGTTGTCCCCTGCCACAAAGAGTGCCAGACCATTATCAAACAGGTCATCCTTTCGGATACGACCGACCATGATGTCGTCTGTGCCATCCGTATTGAGGGGGAGTGGGTAGACACCCTTTTCGAGGTTGTCCACAACCTGTACGCCTGGGGCCTCTTCCAATATTAAGCGTGCACCTTCAGGAGTAAGCGGAGACTCCAGTTCCATATGGATGGCTTCTGAATGTCCGTTGAAAACGGGAACGCGGACGCAAGTGGATGTAGCCCGGATGGTATCGCTGCCCAGAATCTTGCGCGTTTCGAACAGCATTTTGGCCTCTTCGCTGGTGAAACCCGGTAGTTCCGGTTTTTCGCTGCCGATTTGCGGCAGCACGTTAAAGGCAATCTGGTGCGGGTAGGCGGAAGCCGTAATGGGGTCGCCTGCGGCGTATTGCTGTATCTGTTGTTCCAGTTCTGCGATGGCGGAATTGCCACTGCCTGAGACGGCTTGATAGGTGGCTGCAACGAACCGACGGATTCCGACGGCGCGGTGCAGAGGGCCCAGGGCCGTGAGTGCAATGATGGTGCTGCAGTTCGGGTTTGCAACAAATCCGATATGATTGTCCAGTGCATCGGCATTTACTTCAGGAATGACGAGTGGGACGCGTGGGTCCATGCGGAAGTCGTCACCATTGTCGATGACGATGGCTCCGCGCTTGACGGCTTCCCAACCGAGTTGTTGTGAAGCGCCTTTGGCGCCTTCAGTGCCGGCAAAGAATGCAAAATCAAGGCCTTCCAGAGCCTCCGGGCACGCTTTGACGACATGCAGTGTTTCTCCTGCAATCTCTTCGTCGCGTTCAGACCGAGCCAAAACCCGCAATTCGTTGATTGGGAAGTTGCGTTGTCTAAGTACTTTTACCATTTCGGTGCCGACAGCACCAATG
Organism: Kiritimatiellia bacterium; assembly: GCA_016783565.1. Classification (GTDB taxonomy): domain Bacteria; phylum Verrucomicrobiota; class Kiritimatiellia; order UBA8416; family JADHWI01; genus JADHWI01. The sequence continues at coordinate 54,478 of JADHWI010000006.1, read as the reverse complement.
CCGATGAGTCCTACGTTGTACTTCTTCATGTTTTCTCTCTTAGTAGTGTGGTTAGAAATGAGATGCAATCAAATCGCCTACTTCTGTGGTCGAGTAGCCCATTCGACCTGCGGCGAGACTCTTGATTTTATTGGCTGTGATATCAGCAACGGCCGTTTCGATATCTTTGGCCGCAGCTTCTTCGCCCAGAGTATCCAACATCATGGCGCCCGCACAGATGGCGGCTAGCGGATTGATAACATTCTGGCCCGTATATTTAGGCGCCGACCCGCCGATGGGTTCAAACATGCTCACACCGTTCGGGTTGATATTTCCGCCTGCGGCAATGCCCATGCCGCCCTGGGTCATGGCGCCGAGGTCTGTGATGATGTCGCCGAACATGTTGCCGGTGACCAGTACATCAAACCATTCTGGGTTTTTGACCATCCACATGCAGCAGGCATCCACATGATAGTAGTCTCTTTGAATTTCGGGATAGTCCTTGGCGCCCATGTCGTTGAATACGCGTTCCCACAGGTCATACGCATAGGTGAGTACGTTGGTTTTTCCGACGAGACCCAGTGTATTATTCTTTTTACGGCGACGGGTATAATCAAAGGCGTATTTGAGACAGCGAGCGACCTGGTGATGTGTGTAGACCATGCTTTGGCTGGCTACTTCCTGCTCGGTGCCTTTCATGGTAAAGCCGCCGATACCCGTGTACAGGCCACCGGTATTTTCACGAACCACGACATAGTCAATTTCTTCGGGTCCCTTATCCTTGATGGGGGTGTCCACGCCGGGAAACAATTTGACGGGACGCAAATTAATATATTGATCCAGCTCAAAACGCAGACGCAGAAGAATGCCTTTCTCCAGAATGCCGGGTTTGACATCGGGGTGGCCGATAGCGCCGAGAAGAATGGCATCGTATTTGCGCATTTCGTCGGAAGCGCTATCAGGCAGGATCTCACCTGTTGACAGGTAGCGCTCCCCTCCAAAGTCATGGTCCGTCAACGCGAGTTTGAAATTGTGTTTTACGGCTGCTGCCTCAAGAACCTTGATGGCTTCACGAGCCACTTCGGGTCCCGTGCCGTCGCCACCAATAACTGCAATATTGTAAGTCTTGCTCATAATGTCCTGCTCTCTGAACGTTTTCTGATTTTAGAAAAAATGACGGCGCATAGCCTACGAAACCACGCTCCGTACTGCAAGCGCTAACCGGTCGTGAACATTTCTCAGAGAAGGTATGGATTCAGTTGGAGCGAATTTGGTTTTTTGAAGCATAGTTGATGGATAAATACTTCTCGTTGTTGCCATTCATATTTTTCGAAATTTTTGTTGTTGCAATGGGGGGCACGTATGCTATTGTCCCGCGACTTTTCAGTTATGGGCGCCCATCGTCTAGTGGTCAGGACACCAGGTTTTCATCCTGGTAACCGGAGTTCGATTCTCCGTGGGCGCGCCAATCTCATTCGTATTTTCTTCTGATTCCTGCTGTTGAATCTGTGTGATGATGGTTGTATCATCGTGCTATGAGGAAATATGTTCTTGCGTTGGATCAGGGGACGACAAGTTCCCGCGCGATTGTCTTCGATGATAAATGCCGTGCTGTGGCCAGTTCCCAGCAGGAGTTTGACCAGGTTTTTCCTCAAACCGGCTGGGTGGAGCATGATGCGGAGGCAATTTGGAGCTCGCAACTTGCCACGGCAAAGGAGGCGATTCGTCGGGCAGGGCTGGAGACCTCTGATATTTCGGCCATTGGGATCACGAATCAGCGGGAAACTTCGGTGGTGTGGGACCGCCGGACCGGAAAGCCTATTCATAATGCGATTGTGTGGCAGGATCGTCGCACGGCCGAACAGACGGATGCGCTGAAGGCACCTGCGACGGCGAAACTCATTCGTGAACGAACGGGGCTGCTTCCTGACCCTTATTTCTCTGCCAGTAAGGTGGGCTGGTTGCTCGATCATGTGGATGGGGCACGTGATGCGGCGCGAGCGGGTCACCTGGCCTTTGGAACTATGGATGCATGGTTGGTGTATCGACTTACGGATGGAGCCGTTCATTGCACCGATGTGTCGAATGCGAGCCGCACGATGTTGTTCGATATCCACAAGGGGACTTGGGACGACGACCTGCTCGCATTGTTTGATATTCCAAACTCAATGCTTCCTGAAATCGTGGATAGTAGTGGTGTTGTGGGAATGGCTTCCAAGGATGTGCTTGGTGCCGATGTGCCGATAGCCGGACTTGCCGGCGATCAACAAGCCGCGCTGTTCGGGCAGCAGTGCCTGGATCCCGGTATGGCAAAGAATACTTATGGGACCGGGTGCTTTATGTTGATTCAGACCGGGGCGCAGCCCGTTCAGAGTCGGTCAAATTTGCTGACAACGGTTGCGTGGCGTTTGGGCGATCAGCCGATGCAGTATGCTCTTGAGGGCAGCGTATTTATTGGTGGTGCGGCTGTACAGTGGTTGCGGGACGGACTTGAGATTATTCACAGCGCTCCCGAGGTCAATGACCTTGCCCAATCCGTTAATGACAGTGGCGGCGTTATTGTGGTGCCGGCATTCGTGGGACTGGGTGCGCCGCATTGGGATCCAGGTGCGCGTGGGGCCGTGTTGGGAATCACACGCGGGACAACGAAAGCGCATATCGCGCGTGCTACGCTTGAGGGGATTGCGTTCCAGGTTGCGGATGTTCTGGAAGCGATGGAAAAGGATATGGGGTGTCCGTTGGCGGAGTTGCGCGTGGATGGTGGTGCGGCGGTGAGCGACTTGCTGATGCAGATGCAGGCGGATATTCTGGGAATCGACGTTGTACGACCCAAGGTGACCGAGACCACCGCGCTGGGGGCGGCGTGTTTGGCGGGATTGGCCGTCGGTTTATGGGGTGACTCCTGTGCGAGTCCTGTTCCGTGGGCATTGGATCGGTCGTTCTCCCCGGTGATGGGCGAGGGCGATCGTCGCGAGAAGCGCGCTTGCTGGTTGCGGGCGATCGAACGCATTAGAAGCGAATCGTAAAGAATCTGCAGGGTTGTATCCCGCAAAGCCCTGGTGCAAAATGGCCACCACGTTGGAGTGTGTTGTATGGCGGAAACGAAAATTGAGCATATTGTCTGGGATTGGAACGGTACGTTGCTGGACGACGTTGATGCCTGCGTGGAGGCTATTAATTGCATGATGCAGCGCCGCGGATTGGGGGACTTGGAGCGCACTCGGTACGTGGATATTTTTGAGTTTCCCGTAAAGAATTACTATCGCGGACTGGGATTTGACCTCGACAATGAAGATTGGGATGAGATGGCGCTGGAGTTTCATGAGCATTACGCGCGTACGGCGCGTACGGCTGGGTTGCGCGAGGGGATTCGTGAATTGCTGGAGTATTTGCGGGATGGTGGCATGCCGATGTCCGTGTTGTCTGCCTGTGAAGAGAATATATTGAATCGGATGATGGCTGAGCGTTGTGTGGATACTTTCTTTTCGAGAGTGCATGGATTGTCTCATCTGTATGCGACGTCCAAGGTGACGCTTGGGCAGGAATTGATGGCAACTCTGGGGGTGCATGCGTCGTCGGTACTTCTGATTGGTGATACATTGCATGATCATGAGGTGGCGCTGGAACTGGGGTGTCGTTGCCTGTTGGTTGCGGGTGGGCATCAGTCCATGGGGCGGTTGCAGGGATGCGGGGCGGACGTGATTGAGGAGATGGGAGCTGTTGTGTCCTATGTGGGGCAGTGACACGCGTAGGTTAAGATCACTGCGCGACGACGGAGAGAGGTGTGTTCAAATGCACAAGGAATTCAAAGTAACGTTTGAGCCGTCGGGGCGAACCGTGTACGTGCTGCCGGGGACGATTTTGCTTGAGGCAGCAGATCGGGCGGGTTTTGTGATCGAGACACCTTGTGGTGGCATGGGGACCTGCGGAAAGTGTCTTGTGCGCGTGACGGATGGAGACTGTCCCGTTTGTGCGCACAGCAGGAAGGTTTTGAGTGATGATCAACTTGCAGGGGGGATGCGGTTGGCGTGCCAGTGCAAGGTCGAGACGGATCTAACGGTGGAAGTGCCGGAGTCATCACTATTCCAGGTGGGGCACCAGATATTGCAGAGTGACACGGGGGAGACGGTCGTGTTGAACCCGGACGTGAAGAAGCGCTTTCTGAATCTTGTGCCTCCCAGTCGTGAAGATGGGCGCTCGGACGTGGAGCGCTTGGAAGCCGCCTCGGATTGTGCGGTGGATCTTGCTGTGGTCCGCGATTTGCCATCGATACTTCGCGAGCAGGACTTTTCTGTGACGGCAACGGTGTTGCGTGACCGCATTGTTCGTGTTGAGGCAGGCGATAAGACCGATTGTCTATACGGAATGGCATTTGATGTTGGCACCACGACGTTGGTGGGGACTCTGATTGACCTTGTAACGGGTGCCGATATGGTTGTGGTCAGTTGCATGAATCCGCAGACGTCGTTTGGCGATGATGTGGTGAGCCGCATCAAGAAATGTCGTGACGAGGCGGATGGGCTTTCGCAACTGCAGGGGTGCATTGTCGAGGCGGTGAACGCGTTGATCGCGGATGCGGCTTCGCAGACCGGCATCAGGACAGATGACATCATGAGTGTGGCGTTATCCGGGAACACAGCGATGCAACAGATTTTGTGTGGCATTGATCCAAAGGCGTTGGGGGAAATTCCATTTGTTCCGGTATTCAGGGAGACGTTGAAATCGACGTGTAGCCGTGTTGGACTTACTGCTCATGCGTGTGGCGAGGTGATGGTGTTTCCGCAGATCGGTGGTTTTGTGGGTGGTGACACGGTGGCGGGTATTCTGGCTACAGGCATGGATCGTGTTGAGGCGCCGGTGCTGCTTGTGGATGTGGGTACGAACGGTGAGATTGTGCTGGCGCATGATGGTCGATTGATCGCCACCTCGGTTGCGGCAGGACCGGCATTTGAAGGGGCGCGCATTATCAATGGGATGCGCGCGACGACAGGGGCTATTGAAAAGGTTGTGCTTAATCACGATGTTGAGGTGAACATCATTGGTGACGCGAAGGCCTCGGGGTTGTGCGGCACGGGTTTGATTGATGCGGTTTCGGCGCTGTTACGCTCTGGAGTGATGGATGAAACCGGGAGGATTCTGGACCCGGATGAGTTGTCGGCCGATGTGCCCAACGCCATCCGTGAGCGCGTCGTGCCTACGGATGGGCAGAATGACTTCGTGCTTGTACATCGGGATGAGACGGAAAATGGTGAGCCGTTGGTGCTTTATCAGAAAGACATTCGCGAACTGCAGTTGGCCAACGGGGCGATCCGTGCAGGCATCAGCATTTTGATCCAGATGGAAGGATTGACGCCTGATGATCTTCACGAGGTGTTACTCGCCGGAGCGTTCGGAAACTTTATTCGCCGCAGCAGTGCGTTGCGTATCGGAATGCTGCCGGCGGTGCCGGCGGAGCGCATACGTTTTGTTGGAAATACGGCATCGTTTGGTGCGAAACGTGCGTTGCTGTCGTCTGATGAAGCCGAGCGAGCTGAACAGATCCTGGCACGCGTGACGCATGTTGATTTGTCCCTGCGTCCGGATTTTCAGATGGAGTTTGGTGCAGCGATGCTGTTTCCGGAGGAGTAGGGATCGCCCCTTCCGTGTCAGAATTTACTGCACCGTATTTATGGCGCTGTCTGCGCAGATTGAGCCCATGCAGTTTCTGACGGCGTCCACATATCAATACGGCGGCAACTCCTCCTCGTCTTCCACTTCGATCGTGGAGGATCGCGTCAATGCGTGATCGTTGAAACGCTTTGTTCCACGCATGTGTGCCTACAGCTTGATGCTGAAGGCGGCGATGGCGCCGATGGTTTCGCTGATATCGTCGATGACGGCCTGATCTACGGGGTGACTCACTTGCATGATTGCGAGTGAGCGATTCGTTTCCTGATCGTGCGGGTTGCGTGTATCCTCGATGTTAACATCGGCTTCGGCCAGTTTGACACCGATGGTGCCCAGTACGCCGGGGCGGTCATCGTAGAGAAACAGAACGGAAGAGCCTTGCGGTTCGAAATAGAGTTTATTGAACTCATTGATGCGGGCGACCATCACAATGCCTTCTGCGACGGTGCCGCGTATGCTGATTTTGCGCAGGTTGGATGCATCGATCTCGCTGGTGAGATCGATCGTGATTGAGTTGCCGTAGCCCTTGCTGGGATCCGTTTGACGGGATACGTAATCGATCCCCATTTCATCCAGAAAGTCGCGTGCGGCCGCTTCGTCCATGGAGGAGTCTGCGTTCTCTTTGAGGCCGGCGACGATTGGCACGACCAGCCAGTCTGCAAAATCTGCCAGTGAGCCATAGAAGCTGGTTTCGAGGAGCTTGGGCTTGTTGGCTTTTCCGACGAGTTGGTGGCACATGCGGGAGAGGAGGTTGGCGAGTTCGCAATACTGTTCGTCGAGTCCTTGAGGGATATCGCGATTGACGATATAACTGGAGACGCCCTTTTCGTCGAGGTCGATGAGTTGTTCGGCTGCGCGTGTGGCTGCATTAGAGTTGGCTTCTCGCGTGCTGGCTCCGAGGTGGGGGAGCATGAGATCGGCGAAATCTGCGATGCTCTTGTCGCCTTCTGCATCCTTGGGGTAGACATCGTTGAGAAAACGAATGTTTTTCTCTTTCTTGGCTGTCCGCATGGCCTCTTCATCAATGATACCGGCGCGTGCACAGTTGATGATGGTTGCACCCGGTTTCAGGTTTCCGAGCAACTCTGTGTTGACCATGCCACGGGTTTCGTCGTTTTCCGGAAGGTGGAGTGTGATGTAGTCACAGGCGGCGAACAGGGATTCGAGATCGGTCAGGCGCACGCCGACTTCACCGGCGCGCTCGTTGGAAATGATCGGGTCGTAACCCAGGAGTTCCACGTCAAAACCGGAGAGACGTTTCGCGACCAGCCGGCCGATGTTGCCCAGTCCGACGATCCCGATGGTTTTATTGGCGATTTCCCGGCCCATGAATTTTTTCTTCTCCCATTTTCCAGCGCGGGTAGAGGGATCGGCGGTCACGATGTGACGAGCATCGGCGAGCATCATGGCGATGACTTCTTCGGCGACTGCGTTGGCGTTTGCACCCGGGGTATTCATGACATCAATACCCTTGGCGCGTGCATATTTAATATCGATGGTGTTGTAGCCTGCTCCTGCGCGAATGACGACTTTGAGTTTCGGGAGTGCGTCGATGACGTCCGGCGTAACTTTTTCGCTGCGCACAATCAGTGCATAGGTGTCTGTGTTTTGTGCTGCGAGAGTGCTCAAGTCACTGGATTCATCCTGAACGACCTCATAGTTTCCGGTTTTGGTTAGGATCTGGGCTGCAATCGGGTCCAATTTTGTTGGAATCAATACCTTGTTCATTTTGCTCTCCGGGCACTAGCGTCTTTTAGTTGGTTGATCGAAAAGCTCATACCGTAAGCAGAGTTCGTGCAGGAATCAAGCGGAATGGGGATGAGAATTAGAGAATTCTGATTCTTAGCAGGCCAGTTGTTTGCTTTTGAGTGAATGTGATGCTTGACGATTGAGGTAAAATCGCGCAAAGTAGCGAATCTTTGGCATGTAAGGAACGAGCAGCTTAGGGTTATAGAGCTATGTTGAATAGTTTTTCCGGACTTTTTTCAAACGATATCGGGATTGATCTCGGTACCGCAAATACTTTGGTTTTTGTTAAGGATCGCGGCATTGTTCTGCGCGAGCCTTCGGTTGTTGCCATACAATCGGGGACAAAGCGCATTCTTGCTGTGGGTGACGAAGCAAAACGCATGTTGGGCCGTACGCCCGGCAATATTGTAGCCATTCGCCCCATGAAAGCGGGTGTGATAGCAGACTTTGAAATTACCGAATCGATGCTTCGGTATTTCATAAAGAAGATTCACAGCAAACGCAAGATGGTGCGTCCACGCATTATCATCGCCGTACCGAGTGATATTACGGAAGTAGAAAAGCGTGCTGTGAAGGACTCGGCAACGCATGCCGGTGCCCGTGAGGTATACCTCATTGAAGAGCCGATGGCGGCAGCCATCGGTGTCGGGCTTCCGGTGCAGGAGCCGGCCGGCAATATGATTGTAGATATTGGTGGTGGCACGACAGAAGTGGCATTGATATCACTTGCCGGAATTGTTTTTAGTAGGACCGTCCGCGTTGGCGGTGACGAGATGGACGAGTGCATTGTCCAGTACATGAAGCGTGTTTACAATTTGATGATCGGTGAACGTACAGCCGAGGAAATCAAGATGACCATGGGGTCGGCTTATCCACTTGGAGAAGAGACCAGCATGGAGGTTAAGGGGCGTGATCTGGTGGCTGGGCTTCCCAAGACACTGACGATTACGTCGGAGGAAATCCGGGAGGCTCTCCAGGAGCCGATTTCATCCATCATTGATGCGATCCGTATCACGCTTGAACGATGTCTTCCTGAGCTATCTGCGGATCTTGTAGACCGTGGAATGGTTTTGGCCGGTGGTGGTGCTCTGCTGGCAGGCGTGGATAAGCTCATTGCGGAGCAAACCGGCTTGCCTGTGCATGTGGCGGATGATCCGCTGAGTGCTGTGGCTGAAGGTACGGGTGTCGTTCTTAATGAACTGGACTTCCTGCGCAGGACAGCTGTCGACCGTGCCTAGGCACGATTGAGCAGACTGTAAATTCCTGCGATTGCACTTCTTTCTCGTCTCGTAACGGTCTCTATGGAGACTTTGGTGAGACGTAAGAATGTCATTATTTCGATCGTGTTGATGACGGCAGCCATTCTGTTGAATCTGCCGGCACCAGTCGAACTCCGTGTGCGCCAGTCGGTGCACGAAAACTTCGCGCCATTTCAAAACCTGATGTCGCTAGCCATTTTTCGTGTGCGCGAGTCGGCGCGTCTTCTGGGGAGTGCCACAGAGCTTTCCGAACAGTTGCGTGAACGCGAAGAGCAGCTCGAGGCGTTACGGCTTGAGGTCCAACGCTGGCAGCACCTGGCCGCGGATAGTGAGGCTTTGCGTGCGCAGCTTGATTTTCGTGATCATCAACCCTATCGCATGGTGTTGTGCAGGGTGGTTGGCCGTGGGGATGTGAGTGGTTGGTGGCAGACGGTGCGTTTGAATCGAGGGGGGCGCGATGGAATCCTGCCGGACATGGCTGTGGTCACGCCTCAGGGCCTGGTGGGCAAAACCACGATGGTAAACCGATATTCCTGCGACGTGTTGCTTATGACTGATCCAAACTGTCGTGTTTCTTGTCGCGTTCCTCGTACGGGTGGTTTCGGCGTGATCCAGGGACGTGGTGTGGGGCCAAGAGGCGGCAAGGATGTAGAGATGCTTTGTGCTGCGAGTATGGCCGAGCTGAAATATGTGGCGCGCGATGAGGACATTCGTGTAGGGGACACGGTGCTGACCAGTGGGCTTGGGACGGTGTACCCCGAGGGATTATTGATCGGTCATATTCGTGTTGCAGGTGTAGAGCAATCCGGGCTCTATCAGCGTGCGGAAATTCTGCCTGCGGCGCGTCTCGATATGTTGCGACATGTCTTCGTGATTACAGGAAGGGAGCGCGTGCAATGAATCTGGTTGTGATGGCATTGGTATTGGTGTTGGCATCCTTACTCCAGGTGACGCTGCCGATGTTTGACTTTATGGGGCAGGCACGTGTGCCGTTATTGCTGGGGGTGGTGTTGTACTATTCTCTGGATCGCGACACGGTGCGGATGTTGCTCGTGGCGGTGCTCGCGGGCTTTCTGCATGATGCGTTGAGTGGGGTTCCGCTGGGGTTGACGTCTTTGACGTATCTGGGGATTGGTGCCGTGGTGAGTCGCGGGCGAGGGACCGTGACGCAGGAGCATCTTTTCCCACATGCTTTGATGGGCGCTGCGTCTGCGGCGGGAATTGTTGTCGTTCATTTTGTTATTATGCGGATGACGGGCGTGATCATGTATCCGTTGAGTTGGTGTTTGTTGAAAGCACTTTGGAGTGGGGTGTTGGGTCTCTGGGCGGTGCCGCTTGTTTTTGTTTTTGCGGCATGGCTTGATGGCGCCTGCGGAAATATTTTGGTTCAGGAAAATGTCACAGGAATTGAGTGAAAGATTAAATGCTGAGACAGTTCGTATCCGGATTTTTCTGGGTGTGATTGTTGTGGCGTTCTTTTTTCTGGTCGGGGTGCTGTGGAGGCAGCAGATTGTCCGTTCAAAGGAGCATCAGAGCAGCGAGAGCCGGCAGAGCGTTCGTCGTGTGCGTTTGCCTGCTGTGCGGGGCGTGATTGAGGATCGCTATGGGCGTTGTCTTGCGCGCAATCGACCCAGCTATTGTGTCGCAATTTTTGTGGAAGAGTTGCGGCAGAGAGGACGTTTGTCTCATACGATTGATGCTGTTGAGGCAGTTGTGGAAAGACTGTCGATGGCGTTGGGCTTACCGCCTGAGGTAAACCGTGATGATATCGCGCGGCATTTGCAGGCACGGCTCCCCATTCCTTTTATTGCGTGGCGCGGTGTGGACAATAAAGCCCTTGCCCGATGGTTGGAAGGGGGGGCAGTGGAGGCCGGTGTGGATGTCTACGTGGAGCCGGTGCGTGAGTATCCGCAGGGCGCACTCATGGGGCATATTCTGGGATATGTGGGGCGTGCAGAACCGCCATCGGATGGACAGAAATACCATTATTATGTTCCGGAGATGCAGGGAAAATCCGGGGTGGAGAAGACGTTTGATGATGTGTTGTGCGGTGCATCCGGAGGTCAATTGCTGCGTGTCGATGCGTCTGGATTTCGGCACGATGTCCTGGCAATGAAGCCGCCGACAGAGGGGCACAGTGTGCGGTTGAGTGTGGATGTCGAAATTCAACGTGCCGTTGAGGAAAGCATCAAGGGGGAGCGTGCAGCGCTCGTGATACTGAGCCCTGAAAATGGGGATGTACTTGCCATGGCAAGCGCACCGTCCTTTGACCCTAATCTGTTTTGTCCGTCGATTTCCCATGACAATTGGAACCGCTTAAATACGGATGCGAACAAACCGCTGTTTAATCGTGCAGTGGGTGGAATTTATCCTCCCGGCAGCACATTCAAACCGGTCGTCGCGCTTGCTGCAATCACCAGTGGACGCGCGGAGGCCGGGCAGGTCGTTGACTGCATTGGTTACTATGAGTTGGGAAAGATGCGTTTGCGTTGCTGGCACAAGTCAGGTCATGGGCCCATTGCCATGCGCAAAGCTATCGAGCAGTCATGTAACACGTATTTTTGTGCTCTAGGTGTTCTGTGTGGGTATGATCATATTTACCATATGGCACGATCGATAGGGTTTGGTGAGCGTACTGGAATTGAGCTGCCTGGAGAGCGTTCTGGATTGCTGCCGAACGACGCGTGGAAGCGTCGCGTGTATAAAGACCGTTGGCGACCAGGTGATACCTGCAATCTTTCTATTGGTCAAGGGGCGTTGTCCGTGACGCCTCTGCAAATGGGAATGTATATGGTCGCTCTGGCAAATGGTGGCACGGTTTATCGTCCGCGGCTCGTGTTGGACGGGTCTCGGGATGGTGAGGTGCTTTCACGGTTGAGCTGGTCGCCAGCTGCCCTTAGCGTGGTTCGCAACGGTATGTATGATGTGGTGCAAGCGCCAAACGGGACGGGGAAGTATGCCCGGGTTCCCGGCATTGAAATGGCCGGCAAGACGGGGACGGCGGAATATGGTTCGCGCACCCACCGGCGCAAGCATACCTGGATGACGGTATACTTTCCATTCCATCGTCCGCGTTATGCGGTGGCGTTGGTGGTGGAGGATGGTTTGTCTGGAGGACGCACGTGTGCGCCGCGGATCAAGGCGCTTGTGTCACGTATCCTTGAGATTGAGCAAGCGCGCCGTGAGGGGACAACGTTTGCGGAGGGCAGGGGATGAGCTGGGCCCGTACCCTACGTTTATTGAAGCGGCTTCACTGGGTGATGTTGATTCCCATCTTGCTTGCGCTGGGTGTGGGTGTCTTCTTTATTTACAGCTCGTGTTATATCAGTCATGAGCTTCCCGTGCAGTCGTTCTACAAGAAGCAGGGTGTGTGGATTGGGTTGGGATTCCTCTTCTATTTTACGGCAGCGTTATATGACTATCGGCGGTTGGGGCGTTGGTCCTGGGTTCTCTATGGTGGCAGTTTGATTCTGTTGGTCCTGGTTCTGATCGCAGGTAAACAGATGTATGGTGCCCGACGATGGTTAATGATCCCGGGGACGGGATTTGGTGTACAGCCATCAGAGCTGGCCAAGTTGGCCACGCTTGTATTCCTGGCTTATCTGCTGAGCCTTCCGGAGCTTGATTTGTCGCGATTTTCGGTTTTTGTTGCCCTACTGGGAGTGGTTGCCTTGCCGCTCGTGCTTGTGCTCAAACAACCGGACCTAGGTACATCGGTAGTCTTTGTTCCGCCGGCGTTGATCATGATGTACATTGCGGGTGTGCCTTTGCGATATGTGGGGACTCTCGTGATGATCGGGCTCGTGGTGGTGCTGCTGACGCTGACGGCCATCATTCTTCCGGACCGGCTTGAGTTGGATGAGTCGACGCGCGAAACGATTCAGAGGGTGATTCCGCTCACGGAGTATCAGCAGGATCGTGTGGCAGTTTTGCTGTGGCCGGATCGCGATCCTCTTGGGGCAGGTTGGAACAAGAATCAGTCCATGATTGCTGTGGGGTCAGGCGGAATGATGGGAAAGGGATATTTGCAGGGGACGCAGAATATCCTCGGTTTTTTACCGCGGTTGGTTGCGCCCACGGACTTTATCTATTCTGTGATTGCGGAGGAAATGGGGTTTGTGGGGGGTGTTTTTGTGATTGTGTTGTTTTTGGTCATTATGGTGTTGGGTTTGCAGGTAGCCGCCGCAACACCGGACCGTATGGGGCGACTGCTCTGTGTTGGGGTCGTGGCCATGTTGTTTTGTCATGTGTGGATAAATATTGCGATGACGGTAGGGGTCATGCCGATAACGGGCTTACCCTTGCCGTTGCTGAGTTATGGAGGGTCTTTTGTGCTGACTACGTTGGCAGCACTGGGCATTGTTCAGAGTGTGTATATTCGCTCGCCACGAAGGATTTTTGGCTGAGGGTTCAATCCTGATGCATCCGGTGAGCGGAGCAAATGCAGGGAAAGAGAAAAGGGAATACTATGTTTGGGTTAGGGAAGAAAAAGGAACTGAAGCGGCAGATTGTGATCAATGCAGAAGCACTTGAGACACGTGTTGCCGTGATGGAGAATGGGCGGTTGGAGGAATATCAGGTTGAGCATCCCACGGAGGACCGCATCGTGGGAAGTGTCTTCAAGGGGCGCATTCAGAATCTGGAGCATGATTTGCAGGCCGCGTTTGTTGACATTGGAATGAAGAAGAACGCGTTTCTGCATTATTGGGACATGATTCCTGAAGACGGGAATCATCCGGATGTTGACTCTGGAAACAACACGAACAATCGCCGTCGTAGAACCAGTAAGCGAAAGCGCTATACCAATTCAGATATTGAGAAGCGCTTCCCCCCCGGGTCGGAGATTGTGGTTCAGGTCACAAAGGGACCGATTGGAACGAAGGGACCGCGCGTGAGTGCCAGCATCAGCATCCCGGGACGTTATCTGGTGATGATGCCGGGTGTTTCTACAACGGGTGTCTCACGAAAAATCGCTGATGTCTCGGAGCGGAACCGGTTGCGCAAAATCTTGAACCGTCTGGTCTTGCCGGAGAACACGGGCTTGATTATACGGACGGTATCCGCAGGTGCCTCCAAGCGCGCGTTTGTCCGTGATTTGCGTGGCCTGATGCTTAGTTGGGAGGAAATGCAGACGGGAATCAATGAGCGAAAAGCCCCTTGCTGCGTTTATGCCGAACCTGACCTGGTGGAACGCGTGGTGCGCGACTGGTTGACCGAAGAGGTTGACCGGATTGTGATTGATTCGAAAGAGAAATATGAGAGGATTAATGAGGTGGCTGGACGCATTTCGCGGCGTGTTCGTTCTCGTGTGCAGCATTACCAGGGTGCGCTTCCAATTTTTGAACATTATGAGGTGGAGCGTCAGCTTGATGAAGCGTTGAGACGGAAGGTTGACCTGCAGTGTGGGGGGTACCTTGTGTTAGATGAAACGGAGGCGCTCATTGCCATTGACGTCAACACAGGCAGGCACAAAGGGGTCGGGTCCCAGGATCAGGCGATTTTTGAGGTGAACAGTGAAGCGGTCGAGGAGGTAGCGCGACAACTTCGTTTGCGTAATATTGGTGGCTTGGTGGTGGTTGATTTAATCGACATGAAGAGCCGGAAGCACCAGAATGCGGTTTACCGTGACATGCGCGCTGCATTGCGGCGTGACAGGGCGAGAACCAATGTGTTGCCGATTTCTGAGTTGGGTTTGTTGCAGATGACGCGCCAGCGTGCGGAAGCTGGAATCATGAGCTCACTGTACGTGGATTGTCCTTATTGTCATGGACGGGGAAGCGTGAAGTCACCGCTGGCCATGAGCGTGGATATTCAACGCCAGGTATCGGCGGTGCTTCGCAAGCATTCCAAGAGTGCTGAGCATGCTGATTTGCAGGTTGTGGTGCACCCGCGTGTGTTGCAGCGCCTCCGGGATGAGGATGAAGCGGTATTGGTAGCTCTTGAAAACAAGTTTGCCGGGACCTTGAGCTTTCGTGCGGATCCGAGTAAGCATGTGGAATTCTTTGCGGTCAAGGATGGGCAAACCGGGGATGTGTTGTACTCGACCCCGGATGTTTGAACATAGAGGTGATTATGAGGGATATGACGCTTTCAGTGATTCTGGTCAGCGTGATTTTGTCTTTGGGGGTATTGCCGGAAGTGCAGGCGCAGGAGTCGGTAACGATTCCGATCGAGGCAGAGGCGGACGAGCTTGAATATGACCGTGCCGGAGGTTGGGTTCATGCACGTGGCAATGTCACGATCAAGAAGGGGGGGCAGATTCTGAAGGCGGACACGGTGCGTGTGAACACCACCACTGAGGATGCCTATGCAGAGGGAAACGTTTGGTTCCAACCTGCCGAGGGTGCGAAGCCGTGGACGGGGGAGAGCGCGGAGTATAATTTTAAGACGCGTGAGGGCATTGTGACTGAATTGTCAGGCATGTCCGGACCGTTCACTATTGATTCCGATGAAAATGCAAAGCAGAGTGACGGAAGTTATGTTGCGCGTGAGGTATCGTTGACCACTTGTACCAATAGTGCGGCTCACAGGCATTACGGTGTACGAGCGAGTAAATTGACGTTGATACCGGACGAGTATTTGAAATGTCGTCACGCACGGTTTTATGCTGGGCGTATCCCCATTTTTTATCTGCCTTATTTCAAAACTGATTTTGACAGTGGCACGGGATGGCATTTTGAGCCAGGGTACAGTAGCGATATGGGTGCCTTTCTTTTGTCGTCATATCGCCAGAAATTCAATTCAACACTCAAGGGTGATACGCATCTGGATTATCGCGCGGAACGAGGCGTTGCCTTTGGCCAGGATGTATTGTGGAGCGATCCGGGAAATACATACGAGGGCATGCTCAGTGGTTATTATATTGATGACGATAAGCCATTTGACGAGGCTGATGACGAGACTAAGGATATCAAGAACGAGCGCTATCGTTTTCACGTAGACCATTCGCATGCTTTCGGAGACCGCAGCTATTTGCTGGTCAATGCGGACTACGTCAGTGACGAAGACTTGCTTGAGGACTTTTTTGAGGATGATTTCAGATCGATTCGGCAACCGGATAATTATCTGGTTTATACGTATCGCGGAGATGATTATACGGCCAGTTTACAGGCGCGAAAACGGCTGAATGACTTCTATTCAGATCTGGACCGAATGCCGGAGGGATCCATTGATTTCCAGCGCCGCCGCCTGGGCCATACGGCATTCTATTATGAGGGGCGTACCTCAGTCGGATATCTCGAGAAACTTTTCACGGATGACTCTAACGATGAAGACTACTCGTCATTTCGTTTTGACACAGCTAATCAAATATATATGCCACAGAAGTATTTCGGGTTTCTGAATGTGATTCCCCGGGCCGGTTATCGTGGCACGTATTATTCTGATACGGTTCGTACTGAGTCGGAAACGGTGATTGAGGATGTCACCACAGAGACGTTTGTGATCAATGCAAATGGAACGACGAGTACCGTTACCAGCGTGGAGACTCAGACGAATATTGTCACGCAGAGCTTCAACAACGGTGCGGAAATGCGGTCCCTTTTTGAGCTTGGGTTTGACGTATCGTTTAAGGCGTTTAAATTGTGGGAGGGGGGCGTCGTGACGCCACTTCGGCATGTGGTCGAACCGTATGCTAAGTATACGTTTGTGCCTGAGCCCAGCGTGGGGCAGGAGGATTTGTATCAGTTTGATCGTGTGGATACGCTGGGTGAACAACATAATGTTCGCTTGGGTGTTCAGAACCGCTGGCAGACAAAGCGCGGTGGAAGTGCATGGCAATTGGCAGACGTGGACGTATGGACGTGGTATCGTTTTTCCGATGAATATGATGAGGACGGTGATGGGCTGGATGATATCTTTTTGGATGCCGACGTGATGCCGAACCGAAGCCTGCGACTGGATTTTGACGGACGCTATGACACGGAAGAATCGGAGCTCGTTGTCGTGAATTCACGATTACGTTTTCTTCGTCAGGGTTTATGGAGGGGGAGTCTTGAGCATCGATTCAGAAAAGATGATAGCAATCTTATTGCGAGTGACGTCACATTGTTTCCTCATCGAAATTGGGATGTTAACGTTTTTGGTCGGTATGAGTTCGAGGAGAGCCGCATGGAGGAAGTGGGTGGATATCTACAGCGGAATCTTGATTGCATGAAGCTGCGGCTTGGTGTGATGCATCGTCCCGGATATACGACGGAAAGTGGTAGCGATCGTGATGATGAGTGGCGTGCTAGAATTGAGTTTTGGTTGACCGCGTTTCCTGAGGTCGGCCTTTCTGCACGCTACAAGCAGTGACGGCAATTTGATATAAACCGGTGGGCGCATGACGGATGATACGCTGAGTAATCTGGACCCGATGTTGTATGGGGTTGATCCAGAGTCGGGTATTGTGGCTGCGGAGCATCGGCCTGGTGTGGGGCAGGACGAGATGCTTCTGTTTGTGCGCAGGGCTGGTGGTGTGGCGTGTCGTACGGAGTCATTCCGCCCCTTTATTTTTGCTTCGGCGGCCGCGATGCAAGACTGTCCCGTGGCATGTGATGAGTCTGCGCTTGAGGGTGGGGGGGTATTGAACCGGTTACTTCTGTTTAATACATGGACAGAAATGCTGAAGGCCAGAAAATGGCTCTCCAGGCAGACTCGCCGCAGTCCCTCCGCACCGGATGCCCCTTACTTGTGTTTGGGCGATCCTGTTCAGCAGTACCTGATGAGTAGCGGGAAAACATTGTTCGGTGGGATGCGTTTTGATGACTTGCATCGTATGCAGGTGGATATTGAATGTCTGACCACAGAGGGCTATGACTTTTGTAATGCCGAGCGTGAAGACGATTGCATTGTGGCGATTGCTTTGAGTGATGAAACCGGATGGACGGAAGTGTTGTCGGGTAAGGATTTTGATGAAGCCACATTGTTGAGTCGGTTTGTAGAGATTGTGCAGGAGCGGGATCCTGATGTGCTGGAAGGTCACAATCTGTTCAATTTTGATCTGCCCTATATTGCGGCACGCGCAAAGCGCTTCGGGATTTCCCTGGCCCTGGGGCGGGATGGCCGCGTTGCACAACATCGACCCAGTCGTGTGAATTTTGGAGAGCGGACGATCTCGTATGATCGTTTTGATATTTTCGGCCGCCACGTTATTGACACATTCTTTCTTGTACAGGCTTATGATATCAGTAGCCGTTCGCTGCCGGGATATGGCTTGAAGCAGGTGGCTGCGCATTTTGGTTTAGCCTCTGCAGATCGGACGTACATAGAAGGACGGGAGATTTCGCGTGAATTCAAGCGTGATCCCGACAAGGTAATAGCGTATTGCCGGGATGATGTCATTGAAACGCGTGAGATCAGTCGTTTGCTTTCGCACAGTTACTTTGTGCAAACCTCCATGTTGCCTTACTCGTACCAGAATGTCATGGTGCGTGGCTCCGCTACAAAGATTGATGCGTTAATGATACGTGAGTATTTAAGACGTGGACGGGCGTTGCCTATACCTGGCGGCGCGCGTTCTTTCTCCGGTGGGTATACCGATATGTTCGAACAAGGGGTGATTCGTCCCGTGCACCATTGTGACGTGCGCTCATTGTATCCTTCGTTGATGCTAACGCGAAAATTGGCCCCGGCGAGTGATGATCAGGGTGTGTTCCTGTTGCTGTTGGAGCAGCTCAAGAGGTTGCGTTTGTCGGCTAAGCAAAAGATGCAGGAAAGCACCGAGGCATCTGATATCTTGTATTTTGATGCCTTGCAATCCACGTTTAAGATTCTGATTAACTCGTTTTATGGATACCTGGGCTTTTCGCAGGCGCGGTTCGGCGATTTTGATGCGGCTGAGCGGGTTGCGGCAGATGGGCGAGATTTGTTACAGTTTATGATTGATTGGATGCGTGAGCACGGTGCACGACCTGTCGAGATTGATACGGATGGAATATATTTTGTACCGCCGGGAGTCAGTGATGGGGACGAGATTGACGAGGCGGCTTTGCAGGCGTTTCGTGCGCGTTTTGCGGAGGCTTTGCCGGACGGTATTGAGATTGAGTTCGATGGTGAATATCGCTCCATGTACAGTTATAAAATGAAGAATTATGCATTGCTCGATGCCGCGGGAAAGGTGACGCTAAAGGGGGCTGCACTCAAGTCGCGTGGACTTGAGCCGTTCCAGCGAGAGTTTTTGGGTGCCTTAATCCGCCTCAAGCTTGAGGGGCGCGATCAGGAGGCAGGAAAGCTGCGTAGAAAGTTTGAGTCGGCGATTCGTAATGGCGAGAAGCCCATTCAGTGGTTGGCCAAGACGGAACGGTTACAGGATGCGCCGTCAACGTATCAGACCAAGCTTGCGCGAGGGAAGCGCGCACGCAATGCCGGTTATGAATTGGCATTGCGCGCGGAGCGCGAGTATCGTGCAGGGGATCAGGTGGCCTATTATGTGACCGGTACTCGTAAAACGGTAGCGGTCTATGAAGCTGCAAAATTGCTCAGTGATTGGAATCCTGCACATCGGGACGAGAATACGACTTATTATCTTGGGAAACTTGAGGCGTTGTGCAAAAAATTTGATGTGGTTGAAGGTGAACAGGAGCAGACGGAATTAGCGTTTTGAAATAGGTGCTATCTTTTGGTGATGGTTACTCAGGACGATGAGAGGTGACAAAATGAAATGTAATGCAGGGTTTACACTGCTTGAGATTCTTGTGGTGGTATTGATTATCACGATTCTGGCGGCTATTGTGGGCGTGCAGGTTGCGCAGCAGCCGGGGCAGGCGCGCGCGGCGGCCGCGGAAGCGCAGATGGTGATTTTCCGCTCTGCATTGTCGAGCTATCGCATGCATCATGGGCAATATCCGACGGCGGCACAAGGGTTGCAGGCTTTGGTTCGAATGCCTTCGCGTCCCCCGGTTCCCGAGAATTACCCTGAGGAGGGGTACATGGAGAGCCGGAATCTTCCGAGTGATCCTTGGAACAGACCGTTTGTCTATGTGGTGCCGGGACCCGATGGTGCACGCTACGACGTGGTGTCGTATGGCGCGGACGGGGAACCGGGCGGTGAGGGAGAGGCGGGCGATATCCGTTTGTCAGAGTTGTAGAGTTTTACAGTGCGCTGAGTGCCTTGTCCGCAGCCGATTTGACGAGTTCCTCAAGATCTCTCTGGATGTGGCCGTTTGATGCCATAAAGTTGACGCGATGTGGTGCGTTCATGTGGTCGAGGATGTTGGCCTGGCCTCCTGCCTGATTGACAATGAGTCCGGCGGCGGCCACATCCCATAGGTAAATCCCTGTCTCGTAATATCCATCGGCGTGACCTTGTGCAACACGGCATATGTCCAGCGCTGCAGACCCCATGACACGGACTTTCTGACACTCCATGGCGATGGCTCGCAGAATGGTGTGAGGTGCGAGTCCGATGTCGACACGCTCGTCTATGCCGGTTGTTATCATGGCGGCATCCAGACTATCGACATCTGATACGCTGATTGGTGTGCCATTCAAGAGGGATCGGGTGTCGTCTGTGGCGGTGAAAAGCTGATTGAGTTCAGGCGCAAAGATGGCTCCCGCCAGTACTTTTTCATTGTGGCGTACCGCAATAGATGAACACCAGAAGGGGAGCCCATGGGAGAAGTTGACCGTTCCGTCTATCGGGTCAATGATCCATTCGTAGCCGTCAGGGCATGTGTTTTCGTCGGCACCGGTGTCTTCCTCGCCGAGGATGGCATGATCTGAATAGATTTGACGGATGACGTCTTCTGCCTTTCGTTGGCACTCGGTATCCAGGTTCAGTTTGACGTCATGTTTGAATATTTGTGCGGCTTCTTTGCGTCGGTGCAAATTGGCATGGGCATGCAGGCCCGCTGAGCGCGCAGCCTTAACCGCACAGGCGAGCAGGTCGGGTTTTGGAATCGACCGTGTCATGATATTATTCCAGAGGGATTAGGCTCCGATGAGCTCGGGTTCCTCGTCCATTTCGTGATCTTTGAATTTCATGGATACAACCTTGGATATACCTTTCTCCGGCATCGTGATGCCATAGACGGTTGCCGCGGCTGCAATGGTTTGTCTGTTGTGTGTTACTACAATGAACTGTGACTGACTCAAAAAACCCTCCAGGATTTTGACGAATCGGTTAATGTTCGCGTCATCCAGGGCCGCATCCAGTTCATCCAGCAGGCAAAATGGACTTGGTTTGATCATGTAGATTGCGAATAGCAGGGCCACGGCTGTCATGGTTCGCTCGCCACCGGAGAGTAACGACACGTTCTGTAGACGTTTTCCTGGTGGGCGCGCAATGATCTCGATGCCGCAGTCCAGCACGTCTTCTTCGTTGACGAGCACCAGCTTGGCTGTGCCGCCATTGAAAAGCGTCTGAAACATCTGCTGGAAGTTGAGGTTGACTTGATCAAATGTACTCCGAAACATTTCGGATGTGGTGCGGTTGATTTTGCGAATCAACTCCATGAGCTGGTCTTTGGCCTGGACAAGATCGTGCTCCTGTTCGCTCAGGAACGAGTACCGCTCTTCGAGTTCGTTATATTCTTCGATCGCGACCAGGTTGACGGGGCCCATGGCTTCAAGCTTTGTCCTGAATTCGGCAATTGTGGTTTCGATGGAATCCATCGACGGTTGCTCATCCTTCCACTCAGGATCGGGTGCTTCGATCAGGTCATCAATGGTGACGTTGTATTCTGACGTGACGCGGTCAATTTGATTCTGCCTGCGCATCTTGTCCTCTGCGCGTTGCACTTCCAGTTTGGAAATCCGTTCGCGCAGCGTTTCATGTTGTTCGCGAGCATTGTGCAATTCGGTATCTGTCTGCTTGAGACGCTGCTGTTGTTCCTCTCTGCGGGCGCGTAGCTCGCCGGTCTTTTGCTCCGTTTCGGTGACGTTTTTCTCAAGTGTGGAGAGCTGTTGTTCGGCGGATTCAATCTCGCGGGTAAGTCGGTCGATGCTTTCTTTGTAGGATTGTATGCCTTCGGTGCGTCCATGGATTGCTGATTCCAGCTCTTGCACGCGTTGGCTGGCGGAGGCATGCTCGCTTTCGACATGCCGAATTTCCTGGACGTATCCAGCGAACTCAACGCGTCGGTCAGTGAGCCCTGCCTGGAGTTCCATGTGGCGGCTTTCCAAGGTGGTGAGTTCAGTGTTCTGCTCGCGAATCGAGTGCGACATGGCGTCGCGCTGCTGTCGCATCTCAACCACTTTTTGAGCCAATTCCTTTTTCTGATCGTCGTGGGTCTGCTCCTTCGATGTCAGCTCTTTAAGCTCCCACGATACGGTCTCCAGGCGCTCTTTAGCTTGCTTGACTTCTCTGGTGAGAACTTGATGTTCTCCTTCGCGTTGAGCCAACTGCCGTTTTTTCTCGTCCAGGTCTGATCGGGCTGCAGCAATCTTCTGTTCCAATGCCTCGATGCTCTCGGTGAGGGTGTTGAGGGTCAGGCGGTATTTGTTGAGTTGCTCTGAAATGCCTTTCAGCTCGGATTCGGTTTCTTTTACCAGATTCTTGCGTCGTAACGGGCTGGCGCTGGATGTGTCTGGCATCTTGAACTGCAGCAATCCAGAGTCGTGTACCACTGATCCGCCCCGGGTGGCGATGATTAAGCCCTGGGGGAGTGGGTCGGGGCAGTCCTGAAGCGATTCGACGACGCGCACTTGGGACACCAAAGGCGTTAGGATGCTGGCTGCTGACTGGGCGCAGGTTACGTGTGAGAGCAGTGGTTCCCCGGGGCCGTCAGGTGTTGCGGCCTCTGCTGCCGAGGATGCGAAACGGATGGTTCCTGAGCCTCGTCGCTGGTCTTCCAGCTTGGCAAGGGCATCGAGTGCGGCGTTCTTGTCTGAAAACAAGACATCTTCAAGGTGTCGGCTCAGGACGGCCTCAAGGGCTACACGGTAAGGTTCTTCTACTTCAATATTTTGAGCCAGGGTTCCGAGCAGATATGAGTGATTCAGTTCCAGGGGATTATCCGCATCGAGCAACAATTTGGTTCCTTCTGCGGAATCTTCCGGTACGGCGTCCTGCTCGTTCAGAAGATCTATTTGTGCTTGTTTTGCTGAGCATTTGGACTGCAGTTCGTTGCACGTTTGGCGGACGCGACGTAGTTCATCGTTCTGGGCGCGCAGTTGGTCGTTCATGGCATGGAGGTCGGTGTTGCCCTTGTCGACGTCATCATTGAGACGTGCAAGGCCGATCGTCATGCTTTCTTGTTGTGTGGTATATTCCTCTGCAGTGCGGGCAAGCTGCCCTTTTTCCGTGGCAAGCCGTTCGCGCTGTAGCACGCTTTGTCGTCCGCGTGACTCGATGTCGGCTTGTTCATTCTGCATGCGAGAAAGAACGCCTTCCAGTTCCATGGACTCTTCGCGCAGGCGTTGGATGCGAGTGCGTGCGTCATCAATCAATTTTTGGTGCGTGGCAAACGTTGCGTTGGATTCATCGAGTGCAGCCTTGGCGGTGTCGTGTTTGGTACGGATATCATTGAGGCGTGTCGCCGTTTTGGTGGCATGAGCCGTTTGCTCTTCGAGGACGCGTCGATTTTGATCGATTTCCTGGGAGTCGCGCTGCTCCCACAGGCGATATTCTGTAATCCGGTTGCGATTGCTTTCGATGTTTTGCCGCGTGTTGTCGAGCTTGCTTCGGGCATGGACGCTCTGCTCGAGTACCTCTCCAATTTCATTTTCGGTTTCGCCGATGACCTCGCGAATAGAGGTTGCGCGTTTTTCCAGGTCCTCGATGTGTTGGTGACCTTCGGAATCGCGGTTGGAGAGTGTGGTGAGTTCCTGCTCCATACGTTTGAGTTGTGAGTCGGTGTCCTTGAGCTTTTCGCGAGTCATGAACAGGTCCAGGCTGCGCAGCTCCTCTCGGAAATTTTTATAGCGTTTTGCTTTTCCGGCCTGGCGCTGGAGCGATCCGATCTGGCGTTTGACTTCGCGGATAACGTCTGACAGGCGCAGGAGGTTTGCTTCTGTGTGTTCAAGTTTTCGGATAGCTTCTTTTTTATCGGCCTTGAACTTGGTAATGCCGCTGGCCTCCTCAAACACTGCTCTGCGGTCTTCCGGGCGTGCGCTGAGGACGCGGTCGATACGGCCTTGCTCCATAATTGAGTACGATGTCGTACCGACGCCTGTGTCCATGAAAAGTCGCTGAATATCCTTGAGCCGACAGGGGGTTTTATTCACAAAATATGCACCCTGACCGTCGCGGAACACACGGCGTGTGATGGTGACTTCGTTATATTCAGTCTGAAGTGTCCCCTCGCAGTCTGCAAACGTAATGCTAACTTCGGCCATGCCGAGAGGTTTGCGATGGTCTGTGCCGTTGAAGATGCAGTCCTGCATCTTGCTGCCGCGCAACGCCTTAGCGCTTTGTTCACCAATAACCCAGCGTACAGCGTCGCCCACGTTGCTTTTTCCACAACCGTTCGGACCGACGATGCAGGTCATGCCGGGTTCAAAAAGGAGCTTTGTTTTATCTGCAAAGCTCTTGAAGCCAATCATTTCCAAAGACTTTAGATACACGACGCAAACCTCAATATGTAGTGGTGGTACGAATCGAAATGTGTATATCATGTGTTATTCCGCATTTCAACTCAATACGTTTAAACGGGGTAGGTTGTCGCTATTTCTTGATTAGAGAGGTGGCCTGCTTTCTCGGAAATAGTCATTTCCATCATTCTTTCTATCTGGAATGTACGGTTTAGAGAAGAAGGTGCGAAGTCGGGTAGTTCCAGGTGTTCAATAGCAAATATATTGACTATTTCCCGACTTGAGTTGTGTGACAATCTTGCTACAGTCGTTTTTCTTATGGTTCGATAATTGAACATTAGCTGTATTGGTATGGTTCGGGTATATGGCAATTCTGTCGAAAAGGCTTCAGGCTGACGTGAGCCGGAAAGTATTGAAGGAGACGCTTGTAAGCGTTTCTTTTCTTGATGCTGCTGGAAACAAGGCCACTGATGTATCGGATGCGTTGTATGGGGTGCGGGATTTGCGGCGCCGGAGGAACTATGCGCTTCAGCAGAGTATCAATATAGGAGAACCCTATTTCTTTGAAGTCGTTCCCGGTGTGGGGACGTGGGTTGTGGGGCTTGAGAATAACCGCATGATTCATGGTAGCATGGTGGCGCAAGAAGTGCGTCTTCTGAAGAGTGGTATCAGCGATCAGACTATCGTGGATGTCCTTATATCCAAGGGGATTGCGAGTGCTGATGCAGAAGCGGTGTACGATTCACTTCCGGTGTTCGACCGGGAGGCTTTTGTGGCTGCATCTGTGAAAGCGAAAGAAGTGTTTTATGGATTGAGCGGTTGGCAACCGGTGTTGATAGAAGAGAAGCGGCGCCAGGCGCTTCAGCAGGAGCAGTTGAATCGGGCGATTCATGAGCGGCGTGAGCAGGGTGGGGGGGCGCTGTACGCGTTTGAAAAGGAACGTCAGTTGTTGTCCAATATACGTGCTGGAGATCGCAACCAGGCTCGACGCATTCTGAATGACATGTTGGCGAATATTTATCTCTCATCTCCAAAGTTGGTGGTGTTGCGTGCACGATCGATAGAGTTGATGAGTTGCCTGTCGCGCGCTGCGATTGAGGACAATCCGCTGCTTGAGCCATTGATTGAGCGCAATCATCGTTGGACAGAGGCCCTGCTTGAGGCAACCAGCTTCGAAGATCTTTCGTTGTCGTTAATGTCAGCGTTGGATGATTTCTGCGACGGGATATATTTGCATGGAGTCAATCGCTCGAATGAGCATGTGCGCAAAGCGCTGGATTATATTCGCGCGGAGCATGCCAGGGCGCTTTCTGTGTCTGAAGTGGCGCGTCATGTGGGATTGAGTGAAAGTCGGCTGTCGCATCTTGTCAAAGAGTGTACCGGACGCACTATGATACAAATAGTGCGCGATGTTCGAATACGCCAGGCGCAGCATCTGCTGGAACGTTCGTCGATGAGCTGCTCAGAAATCGCCTACGCGGTGGGATTCAGCGATCAGAGTTATTTTATAAAGCAATTCAGGAAGACGGTGGGTCGCACGCCAGCTCGTTATCGGCAAAGACGATTTGGATAAGTAATATGTCGGGAATATATTGTGGATGATTTTATAAAAAGAATGGTGTGGTTCTGTATCGGTGGGATGCTGTTTTTTGTTGGCTGCCGTTCGCCTGAAGGGCATCGGAAGAAGGCTGATGCCGTGGCAACTGAGATCATTAGGGAATACCAGCAGGAGGCATTGGGGCGTACGGAGTCGTTTACCATTGAAGAGCCATCGGATGCATTGCGGCGAAAGTTGATGATTACGCAAGAGCTGCCGGGGCATGTGTCGGGTGTCTCTTCCAATGAGTTGTTTCTTTCCGGTGAGCCGCTGAAGATTACGTTGATTGAGGCGATGCAAATTGCAGCCCGCAACAACAGAAATTATCAATCAGCGAAAGAAGCGGTTTTTTCTGCGGCGCTGGATCTTGATCTTCAGCGCCAGGCGTATCGCAATTCATACTCGGGGTTGCTTTCCTCGCTTTTCAGTAGCTTGGGTAGCGGTTCAGATGCAAGTCGAAGTGTGAGCACAACGGGTAGTGCCGGTATCACGCGTAAGCTGCAGTCAGGGGCGACCTTGAGTAGCAAGCTTGGGATGGACCTGGTGAAGCTTCTGACGATGGACAAGACATCGACATTCGGTGTGTTTGCTGATGCGACGGTTTCTATTCCCCTGTTGCGTGGTGCAGGAAAGGACATTGCCAGGGAACCGTTGACCCAGGCAGAGCGAAACATGATTTATGCGATGTGGCGGTTTGAGCGTTTTAAAAAGTCGTTTGCAGTGGATGTAGCAAGTGGCTACCTGCGTACGCTGGAACTTGAGAAACAGATTCAGAATGCGGAGGCGAACTACGACAGTATTGTGGCTACCCGTGAGCGCGTGGAGTCCCTTGCAGAGGCGGGACGGGTGTCGCAAACAGAGGTAGACCAGGCATCTCAGAATGAGTTGACTGCCAATAACAGCCTCG
Organism: Kiritimatiellia bacterium; assembly: GCA_016783565.1. Taxonomy (GTDB): domain Bacteria; phylum Verrucomicrobiota; class Kiritimatiellia; order UBA8416; family JADHWI01; genus JADHWI01. Next base: position 27,867 of record JADHWI010000006.1, on the reverse strand, counting down.
TGTCAACGCGGCAGAGCCTTGAGGCTCAGCATGACGCGTTCAAGGCTACGCTGGGGATTCCGATTGATGCCGGAATTGAGCTGGAAGCAACGGAGTTGATTCAGCTTTCGAGAGAGACAATGAGCAAGTTGAGTGATGAAGCTGCGCTGTCGGAGGAAGATGCCGACGAGCAGGCGGCATCGTATGTTCAAATCGCGTTGTCAAACCGTCTGGATCTGATTACCGTCAGGTACCAGTATGCGGATGCAAAGCGCAGTTTGAAAATTGCTGAAGATGCGTTGGACCCGGACATGCGACTTGAGCTTGCTGCGTCGAGTCGTGAGACCAGGATCAGCGGCGGGGATAGTGACAGCGATTCAAGTGATGCAGAGGTGAGTTTCAGCGATACGTTTAATTACAGTGCGGCACTGAGCTTGGACCTGCCGTGGGACAAGACTGCGGAGCGCGTGTCATTCAGAAAGAGTTTGATTGCTTTGCGAAGTGCTGAGCGGAGCATTGAGGCAAAGGAAGATGAGGTGAAGCAGGGGTTGCGTAGTGCCGCGCGAAGGATTGAAGAGTTGAAACAGACGTACCAGATTCAAAAGACATCGGTTGCGCTTGCCGAGCGTCGCGTGGAAAGCACGGGTTTGTTTCTGAAAGCGGGAATGGTTCAGGTTCGTGATCTGCTGGAGGCTCAGGAAGATTTGGTGGAGGCAAGGGACAGGCTGGTTTCCTCAGTAGTGGACTACCACCTTGCGACGTTGCAGTTGCAGAAGGATCTGGAGTTGCTCGAAGTAGACGAAAAAGGACTATGGCGAAAATGAAACAAAAGACTATGAGCACATCAATACACAAAAAAATGACCAAGCGACCAGCGCTGATTGCTGGTGTTGGAATTTTTCTGTTCGTTGCGCTCCTTGTCATTGTGCGCGGCGGAAAAGACGGTGACCGGGATGCTGTTCACGAAGCGTTGTACACAGTGAACAAGGGGCCTCTGACGATTAGTATCTCGGAAGCGGGCAGGCTGAAAAACAAGGATGAGATCATCCTTGAAAACGAAAGTAAGCGCTCGCTCAAGATTCTTTCACTTATTGAAGAGGGGACTGTGGTGACAAACGGACAGTTGCTTATCCAGCTCGATACTGAAATGCTTGAAACCGAATATGACAATGCGAAGTTGAACGTGAAGCGTGCAAAGTCTGATCTGGATGCGGCGATTCAGCAGAGAAAAATTTTGGAGAGTCAGAAGATGTCGGACATAGAGACCGCTCAACTGAATCTCAAATTTGCAATTCTTGACTTGGAACGCTTTGCAAGCGGCGTTCATCCCAAGAACCTGCAAGCGGCTGAAGCTGAGATTACCATCGCCCGTGCAAATTTGGAGCGAGCGAAAAAGGACTTTAATTGGTCTAAAAAGCTCTATGAAAAGGGTTTTGTGACGGAACGTGACCTTAAGGCCGATGAACTGACCGCCCAGCAAGGCGAGCTTAATTTGAGGATAAAGGAAGCAAATCTTGACCTGCTCAAGAAATACACGCAGCCGCAGGAAATGGAAAATTTGCGCGCGACAAAAAAACAGAACGATATGGCTTTAGAGCGTGCCAAGATGCGGAAAGATGCAGAATTGGCAAGTCAATCTGCCGGCTTGTATCATTCTGAAGCGGAGTACAACAAAGCGGTGAAGGAGCTTGCGAAAACAGAAGAACGTCTTGCGGCCTGCACCATCAGGGCGCCTGCCGATGGAATGATCATTTACGGCACAAGCGGGGGGGGGCGACGGTGGGGCGAACGCGAACGCATGGAGGTGGGTGCGACCGTTCACCCGATGCATAGTCTTATTCGCATGCCGATCAGCAATAAAATGCTGGCATTGATATCTGTTCAGGAAGCTACTAAGCCAAAACTCTTTGAAGGAATGGATGCCATTGTGACCGTGGATGCGCTTCCTGATGAAGTGTTCAGTGGAAAGCTGACTAAGATTGCGGTGTTGCCGGATTCGACGCAGGCCTGGCTTAATCCGGATCTTAAGGTTTATAAGTGCGAAGTTGAATTGAATGAAGAGCAGAACAAGAAGATGCGTCCCGACATGAACTGTGAAGTGAATATGGTTGTTGAAGAGCATGAAAATGCGATTGCTGTGCCGATTCAATGTGTCGTGTACGTAGATGGTGTGCCCACGGTGTATGTGGCGAGGGATGATGAGTTCAAAAAGCGCACCGTGGAAACGGGATTGGATAATAACATTGTTGTTCATATCCTATCCGGACTCGAGGATGGGGAACAGGTTCTGTTGAACCCGCCTTTGGATGAGGCAGCGGCGTCGAATGCCATCGAAATGCCTTCGCTTTCTGAAGAGACTGCAGCGGAATAAGATTCAAGCATGAATAATGATGACCTTATAGTCTTGGAAGATGTCTGCAAGATCTACCGGATGGGGCAGGAGCAGGTTCATGCGCTGGCCGGAGTTTCACTGTCGTTTTCATCAGGTAGCTTTTGGGCCATTATGGGTGCGAGTGGATCGGGAAAGAGTACCATGATGAACCTCATCGGGTGTCTGGATCGTCCTACATCGGGAACATACCGTCTGAACGGGAATGATGTAAGTAAGCTTGATGATGATGCGCTGAGTGAAATTCGGCTTCAGAACATCGGTTTTATTTTTCAGAGTTTCAACCTGATCCCGCAATTGACTGTTCTTGAGAACATCGAACTTCCGATGTTCTATCAGGGGCATAGCCCCGAGGAAAGTCAGTCCAGGGCGTCTGAGATGGCTGAACGGGTTGGGCTGAGCGATAGGCTTATGCATCGGCCCACGGAGTTGTCCGGCGGTCAGCAGCAGCGCGTTGCCATTGCACGGTCTCTCGTGAACGATCCACCACTCATCCTGGCTGATGAGCCGACGGGGAATCTAGACACTGCGACTGGAGAACAAATTCTTGAACTCCTGATTGACCTTAATGAGCAAGGAAAAACTATCATCATGATCACGCATGAAAAAGAGGTGGCGGCTCATGCTAAGCATAGTCTTCACATGCGTGACGGGCTTGTGGAAAGAACCACGGCAAACGGAAAATGAGAAATTCACGAATCAAACGCAACATTAAGCTTGGCCTTAAGGATATTTTGCTCCACAAGGGTCGTTCTGTTTTGACCTCGCTGGGCGTCGTATTTGGTGTCGGCAGCGTTATTGCCATGCTCTCGGTCGGCGAGGGCGCGAGCGAGCAGGCCATGGCGCAAATCAGGAAACTCGGAAGCAATAACATTCTTCTGTCATCGGCCAAGCCTACAGAGGATGTGAATTCCGGTTCAACCAAGAAGAGAGCCGGCATCAATATCTACGGCTTGCAATACGATGATGAGCTAAGAATCAGGGAGTCTTTTCCGCACGTTAAAAGAACGGCACCCGCTCGTATCCTGAGAAAACCTGCTCGCCTGGGAAAGAAAAATACGGAACTTCGAGTGGTGGGCACCACGCAGGAATGGTTTCGTTTGGTAAAGCGCCCGCTCCTTGCAGGGCGTTTCTTCAACAGGCAGGATGTGCTTAATGTCGACGCTGTCTGCGTGCTGACAGAGCATGGGGCAAGAAAATTGCTGGCCAACGATAGCACGATTGGGCGCAGCGTGATTCTTGGGGGCGATTATTTTAAAGTGGTGGGTATTATTGAGGGTGATGAAGCTGCAGAGGGTATTCAGACTCCGGATCTCAAAACCGATGCCTATATACCCATTACAACGTACACGGGTGCTTATGGTGAGTCGTCATACACGCGACGAGCTGGCTCGCACACGTTGGAGCGAGTCGAGTTGCATAATATTATCATTGAGGTAGACGACATGGAGCATGTGCCCAGCACGGCAATTGCGGTGGAGGCGATGCTCAAGCGTTTTCATAAAAAGGTGGATTACGAGATGAACGTTCCGCTTGCGCTTCTTCGCCAGGCTGAAGAATCGAAAAGGATGTTTAACATTGTTCTCGGGTCCATTGCCGGTATCAGCTTGTTGGTAGGGGGGATCGGTATTATGAACATCATGCTTGCTTCTGTCACCGAGCGAACCCGCGAGATTGGAATCCGCCGGGCGATTGGCGCGAAGCGTTCGCAAATTGTTATCCAGTTTTTGATTGAAACCGTTGTGCTTTCGGGCTTGGGCGGGATGATTGGCATCCTTGTTGGAGTTTTCATACCATGGGCGATCACCAAGCTGACAGAAATGCCCACGGTTGTGCCTCTGTACAGTGTGGTTTTATCACTGGGTGTCAGTATGACAATAGGTGTTGTCTTCGGCCTCTACCCAGCCATCCGCGCAGCACAGCTCGACCCGATTGAAGCACTGCGCCACGAATAGCGGCTGTTAAGCCAACTCCGTATCTACAGCGATGTGCGTGCTGTAATTGTCGTATATCTGTGCACGCGGTTCGCACTGCGCCCTCCCCAGGGAAGGGAGGGTGCGTGCAATTTAGAATCAGTTCAGGGTGGATTACTCTGCAGCTTGCTGTGCTTCGAGCTGAGCTTTGACCCATGGGTAGGTTCGAGCGATACCTTCCTTGAGAGAGTACTTTGACTCCCATCCCAGATCATGAATTTTGTTGTTTTCGAAGTTGCGAGCTTTCACGCCGACGGGGCCGTCGATGTGTTTAATGTTGACCGTTTTGCCGGCAACTTCGGCCACAACCTGAACAAGTTCATCCACGGAGACGTATTCTCTGCGGCCGATGTTCAGCGGCTCTTCGCAGTCGGATTGCATAAGGGTATAGATTCCGTCGACCATATCTTCGACCAATGTGTATGCGCGCATCGCAGTGCCATCGCCCCATACCTCAATGGTTCCACCGTCTTCGATTGCGGCGATTTTTCGGCACATGGCTGCGGGTGCTTTCTCGCGACCGCCGGTCCAGGTTCCCTCGGGTCCATAGCAATTCTGGAAGCGAGCAATGCGCGCCTTCATGTTGCTGTGACGCGCATAGGTCATGGCCATACGCTCGGCGTAGAGTTTCTCCCATCCGTATTCGTTGTCCGGCATGGCAGGGTAGGCGTCCTCTTCAGCGAGTTCCGGTTCGTCTTTCGTCATATCGCGGTATACGCAGGCTGAAGAAGAGAAGAAGTAGCGCCCCACACCAGCGTTGGCTGCATGGTGACACATGTTGATGTTGACCAGAGCACTATTGCGCATAATTTCGCATTCGGCGGTGTGGATGAATCCCATCCCACCCATATCGGCTGCGAGCTGATAGACGTCGTCAAAGTTACCTTCGGTCAGCGCCAGCGCTTTTTCGCAATCCTCTTCTTTGCGCAGGTCAAGTACGATGAATTCATCGGCAGCACTTTCGCAGAACTCGTGTTCTTTGATGTCCACACCGCGAACCCAGTAGCCTTCTGCTTTCAGCTTCTTGACAAGATGTCCGCCAATAAAACCGCCTGCACCACAAACCAATGCCTTCTTCATGCTGTCTCCTGTTTTCTTTACGTTGTCTGTACTGAATGCGTAATCTCTAAACTCATTTACCCGTCCAAATCGCGCAACACCATTTCAAGATATCCACCATAGGCGCTTTTTGAGAGTTCCTCTGACAAGTGGATGAACTGTTTGCGGTTGATCATGCCTTTACGAAGCGCGATTTCCTCAAGGCAGGCAATTTTAAATCCCTGGCGATGTTCGATGGTTGCCACAAAATTGGCTGCTTCCAGCAAGCTCTGGGGGGTTCCCGTGTCAAGCCAGGCAATTCCGCGAGCCATTTTCTCCACACGGAGTTCTTCCCAGTCGAGGTAGCGCTGGATCACATCGACAATTTCCAGTTCCCCGCGGTCAGAGGGGCGCAGGTTTTTCGCGACATCAATGACGCGATTGTCGAAGCAGTAAAGTCCGGGGATTGCGTAGCGACTCTTCGGGGCAGTGGGTTTTTCTTCGATACTGAGCACCTTGCCGGTCTCATCGAATTCCACTACGCCATAACGCTCTGGATCTTGAACAGGATAGCCAAAGACCGTGCCACCCTTATGGCGTGCCAGTGCGTTGCGAAAGAACTGCATGTCGCCATAAAAAAGGTTGTCACCAAGGATCAGTGTTACACCGTCTGAACCAATAAAGTCCGCACCGAGAATAAAAGCTTCAGGAAGCCCGCGCGGAGCTTCTTGTGCGACGTATTCAAACTGACATCCAATACGCGCGCCATCGCCGAGAAGCTCTTTGAATCGAGGGAGGTCCGTTGGGGTGGAAATAATGAGAATGTCCCGAATGCCTCCCAGCATGAGCGTGGCGATGGGGTAGTAGATCATGGGTTTATCGTAAACCGGCAACATCTGTTTACTGGCTGCCAGCGTAACAGGATGCAGTCGTGATCCTGCTCCGCCAGCGAGGACAATACCTTTCCAGCCGGTTTTCGATGTCTCCACACTCATGGTGCATGTCTCCCTGGTGCACAAGGCAACGATCGATTCTATGCGCTTCGCTGAACCTGTGCGTTTCAATATTTTCAGCGTACAGGCTCCCTGCTTCTGCAGCCATCCTGATTCCTTACATCAGGAACAGAGCTGGCTTGCAGGTGTCGGTTTGGTTGCTGTCGTTGATTACTCTTTGATGACGACGAGCGGCTGCCCCTTTTCTACATGATCGCCGTGTTCTGCGAGGAACTTGACGAGTTTGCAGTTTGACGGAGCTTTGATTTCGTTGAAGAGCTTCATGGCCTCCACGATGCAGACAGACTCTCCTGCCTTTACTTTGTCGCCCTCGTCTTTTAATGAGGGCTTCCCGGGTTCTGCCGAGCGGTAGAACGTGCCGGTGAGCGGTGAATCAATGGTCGGGCCGTCGGGTGTACCCTCGTCAGCCGCTGCAGGTGCTTTTGGTGCTTCTGGTGCCGCGATCGGTGTTGCGGTTTCAGAAGGCTCGGCTGTTTTTTCGACGGGAACGTGAGACGTACTGGCACCGGAGGATTTGAGACTCAGGTTCAAGTCGTTGCGTCGGATTGTTACCTCTGAAAAGCCCAGCGTGTTGACCTTGTCCAGCAAGCCCTGGATCTCCTGGTAGTCCGTGTCGGCCAGGAACGGCTGCGGTGGTGCCGGCAACGGAGCTGGAGCCGGCGTATCAGGTCTTTCGTCCTTCTTTCGCTCAAGATCCGCCGGGGGGGACGGTCTTTCTTCGAACGGTAGTGCCCGCCATTTGAAGAAGTCCAGAGCCACCTCCGGGAAGAGGCAGTAGGAAATGATGTCTTCTTCTCCCTGGATCAGCTTTGCGTCTACGTCATTTGTTGCGGTGGGGAGCATGGGTTTTAGCAGGTCTGCCGGACGCCCCGTCATGGGCTTGTCCTTGCCGAGGATTTTCTTTTGGATCTTGGCATCCAGTGGTGCTGGAGAGTGACCGTAAAGGCCGCGAACGTAGTTCTTGGTTTCCTCTGTGATCAGCTCATAGCGTTTGCCGGCAATGACGTTCAGTACGGCCTGAACGCCCACGATCTGGCTGGTTGGTGTTACCAGCGGAGGATATCCCATGTCCTTGCGTACGCGCGGAACTTCTGCCATCACCTCGGATAGTTTATCCAGAGCGCCTTGCTGATCGAGTTGAGAGCGCAGATTCGAGATCATTCCGCCTGGAATGTGATGAATCAGAATCTCGGGATCAATCGGATTGAGCGGTGCGTGGCTCAAGCGGCGATGGGGCGCGAGGCCTTCGAAGTATTTGCAGATCTTCCGCAGGGCGCTGATATCCAGATTGGCGTGATAGTCGGTTTCATCGAAGATGGCCAGCATGGTCTCAACCGGAGGCTGAGACGAGGATGAGGACATCACCGAGATGGCGCAATCAATAGCACCGGCACCGGCGCGTACGGCTTCTACATACGTCGCAGTGCCCATGCCGCTTGTGGCGTGCGTGTGGACTTGGATCGGCACGTTGATGTTGGCGGCGAGCGCTTTAATTAAGTGTTCTGCGGAAATGGGTGAGAGAATACCGGCCATGTCCTTGATGGCAAGGGAATCGATACCCATCTGGACCTGTTCTTTGGCAATGCGTACGTACTCATCAACTGTGTGAACGGGGCTGATGGTGTAGCAGATGGTTCCCTGTGCGTGCCCACCATGGCGTTTAACGCTCTTGATGGCCGATTCCAGGTTACGGTTATCGTTCAGGGCATCGAAGATCCTGAAGATGTCGACGCCATTAAGACAGGCCAGCTCAACAAAGCGATCCAGAAGATCATCCGGGTAGTTTTTGTATCCGAGGACATTCTGGCCTCGCAGGAGCATTTGTAATGGTGTTTTTTTTGCGTGGGATTTGATCTGGCGCAGGCGTTCCCATGGGTTTTCACGGAGGAAACGCATGCAGACGTCAAATGTGGCGCCGCCCCAGACCTCGAGGGAATAGTATCCGGCGGAGTCGATGACATCGATAATATCGATGATATCTTTGGTGCGCATGCGGGTGGCCCACAGCGACTGGTGCGCATCGCGTAGTGTGGTATCGGTAATGCGCAAAGGCTTACGGTTTTTCAGTTTGGCCGGTGCTTCGCTCTTTACGGAAACGCGTGTGGGTTTCCGCACGGCCTTCTTTCGTGACACTGTCTTTTTTGTCGCTTTTTTGGATGTCATGGTTGCACGTTTTCGGGTAGCGGGTGCCTTTTTGGCTACCGTTTTCTTTGTTGTTTTTGGCGCCTTGCGGGCCGTTGTCTTCTTTGCTGTCTTTTTCGCCATAATAGTAATCCTAATGCTGGTGTTATGTTCTGACTTAATAATAGCGTCCCATCGCCGCATATTTCGCGAAACGTTTTTCAACGAGACGCTTACGAGATGTTTTGCGTAGTCTTTCGATATTCTTGAGGATGGCATCCTTCACCGATTGGAGCGTCTCGGTGTAGTTTCGATGAGCACCACCGATCGGTTCCGGAATGATTTCATCAATGATGCCAAGTTTGAGTAAGGAATCAGCCGTGATCTTCAGGGCATCCGCTGCGATAGGGGCCTTGGTGCCATCGCGCCACAGAATGGAAGCGCAGCCTTCGGGAGAAATCACGGAGTACACAGAATTGGCAAGCATCATCACTACATCCCCAACGCCAATTCCAATGGCACCGCCGCTGCCACCTTCGCCGGTGACGATCACGATGATGGGGGTTGCGAGTCGTGACATTTCTGTCAGATTCTGTGCAATGGCCTGAGCCTGCCCGCGTGCCTCGGCTTCCAAGCCCGGATACGCACCTGGGGTATCAATGAGGCACACGACGGGAATTCTAAATTTTTCGGCCAATTTCATCAGGCGAAGCGCCTTGCGATAGCCCTCCGGGTTGGCCATCCCGAAGTTGGATTTGATGTTATCTTCGGTTGTCTTTCCCTTTTGATGCCCAATGAGCATGACGCGTCGTTCATCTATTTTTGCAAAGCCACCGATAATGCCTTGATCGTCGCCGAAGCATCGGTCGCCGCGTAATTCAAGAAATTCATCGCACATGCCGTTGATGTAGTCGCGGATCAGTGGTCGCTCATTATGTCGGGCAACCTGGACCGTGTCCCATGGCGTCAGTTTCGCGTATGTTGACTTCATCAGAGATGTCTTCTTTCTCTTGAGTTGTGCTAGTTCTGTTCCAAAATTAACGTTCTTTTTTTCTGCCAGTGCCTGTAGCTCGGCAATTTTCTGTTCCGTTTCAAGCAGTGTTTTTTCAAATTCCATCGCCATGACACTCTCCTGTCGGTTACGCGCTTCAGTGCAAACAAAAGCGCTTCTTCAGGGTCGTGATAACGTTCCCGATTCTGCACAAGCCACCGTGACCATGAGCCGCGTGGCTTTTTGCGGCGATTAACGCATCCATTTCTTCGCGAGATAGTTTTCGTCTACAGAGATTTTCATCTGTTTGTATGTTCAGTGCCTCCAGCGTATCAACACGAATATCCAGTTTTCGCGCAGCGATTGTGCTGAACCCCAAGTTGCGACAGGCCTGCAAGCGACGACCGCCTGCGATTAATATGTTTTGTTGATCCAGTACAATGGGGTGCAACAGGCCTATTGAGCGAATTGAATTCTCAAGCACCCTCAAGTCTCCGTCATCGGTGCGCGGGCGTTTCCCGATACCTATTTCGTCTATATTGACATCTATGATGTCTGCATGCATGCGTGCGGATCCTCTATTTGTTCCAGTAACGCAACACGGAAATGAGGTAGTCCCTCATGTCGTTTCTGTTGACGATGGCATCAAGAAATCCGTGGTCCTGAAGGTATTCAGCGGTCTGGAAATCCTTAGGTAGCTTTTGCTTGATGGTTTCTTCGATCACGCGTCGTCCCGCAAACCCGATCAGGGCGCCCGGTTCGGCTATGTTAATATCGCCCACCATTGCAAAACTGGCAGAGACGCCGCCCGTGGTCGGGTGGGTCATTACAGATATATAAGGGATGCCTGCATCATCCAGACGTGCGATTCCTGCACAGGTCTTGGCCATTTGCATGAGGGAGACGATGCCTTCGTGCATGCGTGCTCCGCCTGAAGCGGAGAAGATAATCAGAGGCATCTTGTGTTTCAGTGCAAATGTTGCGGCTCGCAAAATGCGTTCGCCCGTACCGCTTCCCAGGCTTCCCCCTAAAAAGCGAAAATCCATTACGGCAAGCACGACGCGGCGCCCAGAGAGTTTGCCGCGGCCTGTCAGAACAGATTCCGTTTCCCCGGTTTTCTTCTTCGCGGCTTTGGCTTTTTCACTGTACGGTCCTTTGGCATCCACGAAAGACAGAGGGTCAGAGGTGGTGACCTCGGTGTGCAATTCGTGAAAACTTCCTTTGTCTACGAGAATTTCAATGCGCTCGCGACAGGTTAACCGGTCGTGGTACTCGCATTTCGGGCACACTCGGTTCGCTTTGCGCCATTCGTCTTTGAAAATGTGTGCTTTGCATGATGGACAAATCGTCCAAACGTCTTCAGCCTTTGTGCCCTTGCCTGAGCTGTCTTTTCTCTGTCGTTTAAACCAAGCCATATTAATCCCCTTTCATGGTCGAAGGTAACCGCCATTATTGGCTAACCTTCTAGAGGTTATCAAGAACGAAAAGACTCTTATCGCGCATTATTCATCAAGAATCGTCGTGAAAACGCGAAGCGTGCCGTCAGTGTGGGTCGAAACGGTGAAACGCCGGCGAAGTTGTATCGACATACCGCGGAAATCCGAGTTTATGTGTTTCGGGCTGCAATGTCATTCGATCTCTTTATTTTGTGATTCTGTCATTTTATAGAACCATTTTCTTGATTCAATGGGCGCTTTTGCGGTATGGGTATGCGCTTTGTGTCGGTCATATCCAAGAATTAATTTTGTTATGGTAACGCATTACATGGAGTGCCGGGAGCACCATGGCATTTGAAAGTGATGCGTCGACCTTGTCAATATCGTGCGGATGGACTTATAATTGGTCATCACTTTAGTAAGAAAGGAAGTTAATTATGGAGTTAAGCAGGCGTGAGTTTGTGCAGGCCGTTTCTGCCGCAGGAGCAGGGTTGGCGGTTGGGAAGAATGCATTGGGTGAGACCAAGGGCGGGGTCGATGATCTTAATGTGGCGATTATTGGTGCCGGTGCGCAGGGACGTATTCTCATTGAATCTTGTCTCAAAATTCCGGGTATCCGGTTCAAGGCAGTTTGTGACATCTGGGAGTTTTCGCAGCGTTATGCAAAACGTTACGTAGGCAAGTATGGGCATGAGGCGAATGTATACGAGGACTATCGCGAATTGCTGGCTCAGGAGAAGGATCTTGATGCCGTTCTGGTGGCATCTCCTGACTGGATGCACGCAGAGCATGCGAATGCCTGCATGAACGCCGGACTTCATGTGTACAGCGAGAAAGAAATGTCCAACTCGCTGGAGAAAGCTGCCAGCATGGTGAAAACGTCTCGGGATACGGGTAAACTCCTGCAGATCGGTCATCAGCGTCGCAGTAATCCTCGCTATATTCATGCAATTGAGAAATTGATCCGTGAAGAAGGTTTGTTGGGACGCGTGACTCACGCGCATGCCCAGTGGAATCGCGCCAAGACAGAAGATCTGAAGTGGCCTGAGCGTTATACGATTTCTGCGGAGAAATTGGCCAAGTTCGGCTATAATTCCATGAGTGAATTCCGCAACTGGCGCTGGTACAAGAAGTACGGTGGCGGTCCGATCGTAGACCTGGGGTCGCATCAGATTGATCTGTTTGAGTGGATTTGGGGCACCCATCCGCGGGCTGTGGTTGCTTCAGGTGGCGTCGACTATTATCCGCATCATGAGTGGTATGATAATGTTCTTTGCATCTATGAGTATGACACTCCACAAGGGGTGGGGCGTGCATTCTATGAGACGCTGACGACCACGTCGCATTTTGGTTTCTCGGAAGCCTTCCGTGGCGAGAATGGCACGATTGAGATTTCTGAAGTCTCACAACGTGCAAACACTGCAATGCGCGAAGCGCATGCCCCGGATTGGACGCCGTTCGTAGCGAAAAATATGATTAAAGCGCAGGCTGCTCCTCCGATAAAGAAGAGTACCACAAAGAATGTGGCTGTGGATGTTCGGGTGACGGCAGAAGCGGGTAAGTGGCCGTTGCCGGTCGAGTTGACGAAGCCGGCTCACCAGCCGCATCTGGAGAACTTCTTCAATGCAATCCGCCATGGTACACCGTTGAACTGCCCGGGCGAGAAGGGCTATGAGACCGCGGTTGCAGTGCTTGCTGCAAACCGTGCTGTAGCAACCAAGCAGCGTATTGAGTTCAAAGATACGGATTTCAAATCGTGAAGAAAACAGCTCTACTTACTCTGGTAGCCGGGCTGGCGTTTAGTGCGCAAGCAGGACATTGGGGGGGCAGTCGTACGTTGCCCGTTCATCGCATTCCGCTGCGCGACGAGGCTGGCGTATCGATTGCTTCAACGGTTGAGAATGCTATGCCCATGTCTGCCAAGCAGACCTGCGGCATGTGTCATGACTATGAAAAAATTCACGCCGGGTGGCATTTTAACGCGGGTGCGGCCGGTGTTGACGATGGTCGTCCTGGCGAACCGTGGATCATGCTTGATGAGAAGTTCGGTACGCAGTTGCCCGTGGGCAAGCGCGATTGGCCGGGTCTCTATGCGCTTGAGGATGCGGGACTCACTGCGTGGTCTTTCACGAAGCGCTTTGGTTCCCACTTGCCGGGTGGAGGAATTTCTGATCCTGGCGAGCAGATGGATGATCCTTCCGCACGTTGGACCATTTCCGGTGGGTTGGAAATCAACTGTTTTGCGTGTCACAACGGGAGTGCACGTCATGACATGTCGGAGTGGGCCAAACAAATCGGTCGTGAGAATTTTCGATGGGCTGCTACTGCCTCTGCCGGCTTTGGTGAAGTAGGTGGTATGGCTGCCCGGATGCCGGACTGGTGGAATGTTTATGCCGGGGGGAATCCGGATGACCATATCTATGCCGTACCGCCGTCGGTAGCGTACAATGCCGATCTTTTTGATAGTCGGCACCGCATGTGGTTTGAGATTGAAAAGCCGTCTGATGCGGCCTGTTTGCATTGTCATTCCGTGTATGAGGTGGACCAGAAGCGAGAAGACGTCGCTGGTGATGTGCATGGAGCGGGTGGTTTGCGTTGTGTGCAATGTCACAACAACGGGCTCAATCATGCCATTACGAGGGGCGTGTCGCACGAAGCTATGAGCTGCGAAGCCTGCCATCTTGAGGAGGGGCATACGCCTGGAAAGCTTGGCGCTCCCATTGCCCACCATAAAGGGATTCCGCCTATTCATTTTCGTGAAATGTCGTGCACAGCTTGCCATTCAGGAGCGGTACCTGCTTCTGAGCCCAAAGTGGTCCGTACATCGCGAGCCAACCGTTTGGGCGTGTATGGACGTGCCCAGTGGTTTACGGATTCCCCGTTCATCGTGGAACCTGTTTTTGTGCGCAACGAAGCGGGCGTCATTGAACCCAGGCGTATGATGTGGCCTGCTTTTTGGGGCATGGTTGAGGGCAAAGAAATCAAGCCGCTTGGTTTAGAGCAGGTTGAGAGTGCTGCGAAGGGCGTGCTGGATGCGGACCGTCAGGTTGGAGCAGTTCTCGGTGCACTCAATGGGGCAGCCAGCGCATTGGGAGAGGCCAACTTCGTTGTTGGGGGGCAGGCTTACCGCCGCAATGTGGATGGTGGCTTGGACATTGCTGGACCGGTGGATACGAAAACCTCCTGGGTATGGCGAACCGAATCGAATGTGGTTTCCTGTATTCCTGATTTTGACGTGAATGCGGCGGAACTTGATTATGATGCTGAGGATGCAATCCTTGGTGTTATGGACGCATTGTCAACGATTGCTTCCGGTCGGAAGGTCGTTGTGGCATCGAGGGGTAAAGTTTTCAGTCGTGGCGAAGATGGTTATCTTGCTGGTGCTGCAACAGAGGCAGCGGATGGCTGGTTCTGGCAGGACGGCGAAACGCTTTTGCCACTGGTGCCCGAGCTTGCGGGCCGATCTGTCAAGGATACGGTAGGTTCCTCTTTCTCGCTTAATGAAGAGCAAGTCGTGCTGATGTTGAAGAAGTTGGCTGCATCTCTGGATGCGGAGGTGGCTTACATTGCAAATGGACGTAAGTTCTCACTGTCTTCGGATGGAACGTTAGCTGCCGAGGATCATTCGGCTGCCGAGCCGGTATCCTGGGCTTTGGGACATGATGTGCGTCCGGCTGCGACGGCATTGGGTGCGCGAAGCTGTAAAGATTGCCACAGCCCGAAATCCGACTTCTTCTTCGGTACAGTCACGGCAACAGGACCGCTCAAGACTGATCGCGCTGATGTGACGGAGATGGTTGAGTATCAGGATGCGGAGAAAGGGTTCAACAAACTCTTCGGAGTCAGTTTCCTGGTGCGTAAATATTTTAAAATGGCCATGGCCGCGTTTGCCGGGCTGTTGCTCATTGTGGTTTCTGCCGTGGGGCTTTCTGCCGCGTTGCGTGCAATGGAACAACTGCAGGGGGATGCTCCCAGGGTTGTTCTGCGATTGCTCGTTCTGGTGTTAGCGTTGTGTCTTGTGATGCTGGCCGTGACCGGTTTCGGTTTTGGTTGGCCTTTGCACGAGGTGCTTTCCGGCTTTGCATTGCTGGCGCATGTTGGCTGTGGCGCAGCCTATGCCGCGATGCTTTGCGTTTGGGCGGCACTTACGGCGAGGTCGTCGCGAAGTGCGTTGGGCCGCTGGTGTTTCTGGATGCTGGTTGTGGGTGGCATCATACTGATCCTTAGCGTACTCGTGGCAATGTTTCCTTTGTTTGGCACACATGGTCAGCACCTGTGCGTTGTGGTACATCGTCTCGCTGCGATCGTTACCATCGTAGCGGCTGTGGGAGGGTGTGGCTCTGCGCTGAAATCGGCAAAATGAGCAATTCGGTATATAGCTTCGCCCATGAGGCAATGAGCACTGAATTTGAAGTGATCATTGCAAGTGATGATCAGGAGTTGGCACGTGCTGCGGCTGCGGCAGTGTTCCGGGAGGTAGACCACCTGGAGCGATTGCTCAGCCGCTACGATGCCGGTAGCGATATTGGCCAGATTAATCTTCTGAAAACGGATTCGTCCGTGCGTGTCACGGTGGATACCTTCGAATGCATTCAGGTGGCGCAGTGGGTTCACGGTGTGACCGGCGGCATGTTTGACCCGACCATTGGCCCTCTCATGTCTTGCTGGCGCGATGACCAAGGGAACTCCAGGACCCCTTCCTCTGAGGAAATAGCGGCTGCACGAGACAGGGTCGGTTTGCATAAGTTGGTGTTGGACCCCGAGGTGTTCTCTGTGGGGTGGTTGGGGGCTCCCGGTGCGTTGGATCTGGGTGGCATCGGAAAGGGTTTCGCCATAGACAAGGCGGCCGAAATCCTGGATGACTGGGATATCACGAACGCAGTTATCAGCGGTGGCGGCAGCACGGTGCGGACCATTGGATCATCACCCGAAAAAGGGTCGGGATGGCCCATCGGAATCGGTGGTCAGTGGGCCGAGGCCGAAGGATGCGGAACCATCTCGCTGAAGAACCGATCGTTGAGTGGATCGGGCAAAGAGGTGAAAGGCGAGCATATTATCCATCCGCAAAAGGGACGTCCGGCTACGACTCATATCGGCGCATGGGCGGTGGCCCCGAGTGCGGCCAAATCCGATGGTTTGGCTACAGCTTTTATGATGATGGGTCGCGGGAAGGTAGAGGCTGTGTGCAGGAAGCACTCTGGCGTGGGAGCATTTCTTGTTTTGCCGGATGAGACGACTGTCCGTATTGGGCTTGAGTCACGCTGAAAGAGCACCTGTAAACGAAATAGATCATCGGATAATTCCAGTTTGATAGGCTTGCCTTGATGACGGCTGCGAACTATATTACAACGCTTCGGTTAAATGGTGTTGGCCGTTCGAGAACAAGGTCGACGTCAACAGGCAAGGATGAGGCAGTTTTTTAATCGGCCCGGATGTCGGGCCTAAGGCTAATAGAGGAGGCAAGGAGATGAAGACAATGCAGCGTAGAATGATACAGGCAGGAATGATTGTGGCATGCGCCATGGTGTGTGTGACGATGTCGCGCGCACAAGAGAAGACGGCTTTGAAGGTGGAACTTCCCAAACCCATGTTCGTCGGCACGCCGAAGAATATCAAGACTGAGAATCTTGAACGCCCGCTCAGACCAGGGCAGAAGCGTCCTGCGATTATGGTTCCTGCGGATGTAACCATTGTATCCAAGGGTAAGGATGTAACCGGTAGTGACTCTGCTCCTATCATTGGTGACATGGAGTTGTTGACCGATGGGGACAAAGAAGGCAGCGACGGCAGTTACACAGAATTTGGCCCAGGGCAGCAGTGGGTGCAGATCGATCTAGGCGAGACCTGCGAGATCTATGCTATCGCGGTCTGGCATTATCATGCCCAGGCGCGCGTCTATCGCGATATGGTTGTGCAGATTGGTCAGGATGCCGATTTCATCACTGATGTTGAAGCAGTCTTTAACAATGATCATGATAATTCTGCGGGATTGGGAATTGGCAAGGACAAGGAATATATTGAAACAAACTCCGGTCGCGTGATTGATGCCAAGGGCAAGAAGGGCCGTTATGTGCGTCTCTACAGCAATGGCAGCACGGCTGGCGAGATGAACCACTACATTGAAGTTGAAGTATTTGGAAAGCCTGCGTCCTAAAGACGAGAGGCGCTATCCAAAGTTATGTTTTAAACAGGCGGGATGACCCAAATGGGTGATTCCGCCTGTTTGTTTTCAGGGCTTTTGAACTGATCTGGATGCGGGCTCTGGCGGTTTGACTCGTGTCGTTCAGGGCTTGTTGCGGGTATCGTGACGCTCTACACTTGACCGTAGGCGGTTCGTGCGTGACATTACATCGTTGGTAAACAAGAAGAGGGCACTGTGATGAAAGGCAATAGCAAAACGTATCTTTGGGTATTGTTTTGCGTAGTAACTGCGATCGTTGGATTGGTGCTGCGCACGCAGAATTTGGATGTGCGTCCCATGCATCATGACGAGGCGAACCAGGCTGTTCGTTTTGGTGCGCTGTTGGAGGATGGGCACTACGAGTATGATCCCCACGAGCATCATGGGCCTATTTTGTACTATTTTACGGTGCCTGTGGCTCGTCTTATGGGGCAGGATTCGTTGGCTGAAGTCAACGAGTGGACGCTACGATGGTTGCCTGCCGTGCTGGGCGCGGCAACAGGTTTGCTCACGATGGGGTTGGCAGGAGCCATAGGTTGGCCGGCGGTGGCCGCTGCCTCCGTATTTGTTGCTGTATCACCTTGCCTGGTCTATTACTCAGGATATTTCATTCAGGAATCTTTTCTCGTCTTTTTCGGGATGTTGACGTTGGTCTGTGGCTGGCGGTACATGTCGAGTCATGCTCCCGGATGGTTGATTCTCGCAGGTGCGGGGCTGGGCTTTATGCACGCCACAAAGGAGACATGGGTGCTGAGCGTTGCGTCGTGGGGGCTGGCATGGGGCGCCGCGTGGTTGTTGTCCGGGCATCGGTTGAAGCTGCCGCGCAGAGCATGGCGAAGTGTGGCGCTGGCATTCGTAATTGCGGCCGTGGTGTCCATTGTGTTGTTTTCTTCGTTAGGCATGCATTGGCGCGGCGTGGTGGATTCATGGGCGACCTACTTTACTTATCTTGAACGCGGTTCCGGGACAGGTACTGAGCACGCGAAGCCTTGGTATTACTACCTTTGCATAATGGTCGGGAATGCTCCGTCACGTCCGCTTTGGTGGACCGAATTATGGATTCTTCTGGGTGCTGTTGTTGGTTTGATTGTGGCTTTGGTAAGCGACAGAAAGCGTGCAGAAGCATTTGGGATCTGGTTTGTTCTGGCTTACGCAATCAGCCTTGCGACGATATATTCGGTGATTCGATATAAGACGCCATGGTGCATGATGACGTCGGTTCATGCGCTTTGTCTGGCAGCGGGTGTGGGGATAGGGGGGCTGTGGTCACGGTTCCGACCGGTGTGGTTTCGCGTATTGCTGACGCTGTTCCTTGCCACGGCATGTGGTCACCTGTATGCTCAATCTGTTCGTGCGACATCGCGATATTCTACCGATATTCGTAATCCCTACGTCTATGCGCATACCACGACCGACTATCTACGTATGATTCAGCGGATTGAGGATGTTGCCGAGACTACCGGGTTGGGGAGCGATATCATGGTTTGGTCTGTGACGGGGGCGCACAACGCCTGGCCGCTTCCCTGGTATCTGCGTGCATATAATCAAAAACATCTGGGATATTGGAATACCGTCGAGGGGCTTCCGTTGCAGTACCGTCCCGATATATGGGTGGTAGGCCCGGAATGTTCCGAGAGCCTGATTCCGCATCTTGAAGAGGGATACATTTCAGAATTCTACGGGTTGCGTCCGGACGTTATTATGGAACTGTATATTCGTGATGACCTATGGAAGAAGTTCCTCGATACGCGACGGTAAGTAGCCCCTGCTCAAAATGCAGATTTTTTTCTGCGTTCTTCGGCTTCTTCACGGCATTTCACGAGCATACTTTCATACAGGGTGCAGGCACGTTCGAGGGTGGCCTTGCGTTCTTCAAGCTTGTCGGTTGCTTTTTTCAGACTTTTTGTGTCCACCTTGCTTGTTCTTCGATTATTTCCTCTTCCTCGGCCGCGTGTCCAGCTTTGTTTAGAGTGCTTTCGTTTTAGGTCGGCCTCACGTTTCTTGGCCTGCTCGTTTTCGCGCTCGGTGTACTTTGATGCCATTTCCCGGGCGTCTTCCTTTTCTTTGAACTCGCGCATAGCGCGAACCTTGATAGGTTTCGCGACGGAACGAGGAAAGGGACTGGTGTTGTTCGAGTCTTCCTTCCATGCGCGTTGCGCCAGGCTCAACGCTTTTGTAGCATAGGAGGCCTCTTTTCGGCATTTCTTTTCCAGCTCCCGGAATTCCGTGCGCGACATGACCTTGTAGCTTTCATTGCCCAGTCTGTCCTGCCGTTTGACGACTACATGCATGTTGCCAAATCCGTGAGCACAAGGAGCTGTCCATAGAATCGTGATTGCCAGAAAACTGAATAGTGATGCCTTGATCATGAATAAATGCCTTCCTGCTTTTTTTGTCGCATGAAACTAACCATAGCAAGTATCGTGGGAGCAGGTCAATTCATGGCTGTCGGGAGGGTTGGGAAATGAGTGGTTCTGTTAAGATATGTTGTCTTGCCGTTGTGGCAGGTCTAACGGGTTGTGCTCAGTTTTATTCGGGGATCACGGAGGACGTGCAGCAAGTTGCAACGGGATTCAGGTTCACCGAGGGGCCTGCACTCGCGACAAACGGCGATATCTATTTCACGGATATTCACAACAGCAGGATTCACAGGTGGTCATCCCGTGATGGGGTGTCGACGTATCGTGAGAATACGGGCAGAGCAAATGGTTTGCTGTTCGACCGGAGCGGGAATCTGTTGGTATGTGAGGGAGGTAACCGGCGGCTTACATCAATTAGCCCGCATGGAATCGTTACGGTTGTCGCTGATGCGTACGATGGCAGGAAACTCAACAGTCCCAATGATCTATGGATTGACGGAAGTGGAGGAATCTATTTTACCGACCCTCGCTATTGGAAACGAGACAATCTGGAGCAAGATGGGGAGCATGTGTATTATGTGCCTCCCGGGGGTGGCAAACTACGGCGTGTCATTGATGATCTGGTAAGACCAAACGGTATTGTTGGCACGCCTGATGGTAAGACGCTTTACGTGGCTGACCATGGCGGGAAAAAGACATATTCCTATCGCGTGGATGATGAGGGTAAACTTTCGGAAAGAAAGCTGTTTGCTGAGGAAGGTTCAGACGGAATGACTCTTGATGGTGATGGGAATCTTTATCTGACTACGGATGCTGTCTTGGTGTACAGTCCAAAAGGTGATTTGCTTCGCCGAATCGAAATTCCGGAGAAACCCACGAACGTCTCTTTTGGAAAAGATGGGCGCACGTTGTTCGTCACGGCACGTACCTCTTTCTATGCTGTCCGGGTGAGGTAGGCGTGCGATGTAGATGACGATGAGAGCGAACAGTGAGAGCATATTTTAGTAAAGCCGCAGTCGGACTCATTGGAAATGCTCGGCGTGACGCAGGAGGAATAAGTATCAATAGGTATAATCGTCTTAATCTTCTGAAAGCATCGGCATTGTGCGTGACTGTAGCTCTAGTTGCACACCTGTCATTTGCCGACACATCACCCAAGCCAAATATTCTTCTGATCCTGGCCGATGATTTGGCATGGAACGACGCTGGATGTTATGGCAATCCGGAAGTTCGTACCCCCAATATTGATAAATTATCAAAACAGGGTCTCACTTTTACACAGGCGTTCACCGCCACGGCCATGTGTGCACCAACACGACAGCAGTTGTATACAGGAGTTTTTCCAGTTCGAAATGGCGCATACCCAAATCATTCGAAAGTAAAGAAGGGTACTCGAAGCATTGTTCACCATCTGCAGGCTCTGGGCTATCGTGTCGGTCTTAAAGGAAAGAAACATTTCGGACCCGCAGAATCCTTCCCCTTTGATAAACCTAAGAGTATCACTGAATATATGACAAAGGACAATGCCCCTTTCTGTCTGATATTCGCCTCGCACCATCCTCATCCAAAATGGCCGCAACCGAAGGGATATGATCCGAACAAGATAACCGTACCGCCGTTTCTGGTGGACAACGTAGAAACTCGGCAAGCTCTCTGCCGTTACTACACGGCCGTAACCGCATTTGACACTGAAGTTGGTGACTATCTGGATAGGCTTCAGAAGAGTGGCAAAGCCGACAATACCATCGTCATTGTGACCAGCGAACAAGGCCCGGATTTCCCTGGAGGAAAGTGGACATGCTATGACTATGGCCTACGCACACAGTTCATTGTTAAGTGGCCTGACGTTATCTCCCCCGACAAAGAAACGGCTGCCATGATTCAATACGTTGACGTTGCCCCTACGCTCATTGAAATTGCAGGAGGTAATCCTGAGGATATTGATACAGGGTTGAACGGTGGGCCAAACAGTGGGAGAGGTTTTGACGGAAGGAGTTTCATGTCCCTTCTCAGGGGCAAGGCGACCCAACATAACAACGTTGTCTTTGGTGTACATACAACGCAGGGGATCATCGCAGGAAAACCATATCCTGTGCGGTCCATACGAGATAGAAGATACAAGTACATCATAAATCTTATGCCTGAAGCCATGTTCCAGAACATAATGACAGAAAAGAACTACGAGAACATTTGGAACAGTTGGATTCGTGATGCCAAGACAGACAAACGTGCTGCGAGATTGACGAAACGCTATCAACATCGACCACCCGAAGAGTTCTACGATGTAGACAGAGATCCTTTCGAGCAGAATAACTTGGCTGATCAACCGCAATATAGAGAACAAATGAACCAGATGAAGGAACAGCTTGAAGCTTGGATGGCCCGGCAGGGCGATAGAGGGGTTAAGACAGAGACGGGGAAATTCGGCCAATAACTTAATCCAAGATAATGACTAAAATAATGCCTAAATCATCCCTGAGACCACGACCGCGCACCATGACAGTGCTTAACCATCTCTGCCCTAATGGCTTGCTATGGTCCGTTCCCAAGGTCACGGCCATCCCTCCGCAAGCCAAGAGTCTGTGGGATGCGGACGATGGTCTAAGGTCTTCTCCCCTGATTGACGCCTAACTATTTCTTCGTTACTCTCCTGCTTATGAGCATCCGCATCCATTTTTTCGTAGCGGCGTTTCTTAGCGTCGTCGCACTACCGGCCCTCGGCGCACCGACCAATGCACCCGTAATAACAACCTTTGGATCGGATGGGACGTTACGATGGCAGGATTCCGCTACGAACGCCACGTACAGAGTCGAGTGGACGCCATCACTTCAGGAGGACTGGCGCATGTCCTGGGACGCGCTCCGCAACATCCCCGCAACTTCTAATGGGAATCATGCCGTCCCGGTTCCCATGTTCTATCGTGTGGTCCGAACCGAGGCCAGCGGCGCAGACGACGTACAGAAACACATCCTGACGTTGGACGCGCATAGCGCGACCAACACGCTTTCGGCAACGCAGCGAGAAGCAACGTTGTGGGCAACTCTGGACGGCACCGTGTACCGCGTGACGATTGAGTCCAAGGGACCGGTTTACATGGGGGTCGGTCAAAAGCGACAACTCACTGCCAAAGTGACCCCCGCAATCCCAGGTACCTTCATCTGGAGCATTACGGGAGACAAGGCTACTCTCGAGAATGCAGACCATCAGACCGTGACCATTGTTGCCGGCTCCGAACCCAGTGAAACTGTCGGCGACCAAACAATCACCGTAAGCTTCAAGCCTTCAACCAACACAACATCACGGGATGAGTAAGCCGTGAGTACTCATTACGTCCTGATTAGGGCTCTGTACGCAATCCTGCGGGCACTTGCATAGTTCGCCATTCTTGTATGGCCCATGATTTGCTCCGTCATGCGTACACCCCGCACACAGCGCCACAATCATCAAAGCCAATCCCGTTCTCATACCATCCTCCAGGTTGAACATTCTTAGGAAGAACCACTCCTCCCTTTACCCAACCCACAAAATCAACTTGTCGCGTCGCCTTGCTCGCTGTTAACGTCGTTTTGCATGATTGAATTCCTTATAGTTTGTGGCTTCTTGATAGTCACCGTGGGCGGCGGTACTACCGCATGCCTAATCAAATGGCGAATCCACAAGCGGAAACAGAGCGAACTTCTACATCAACGCATTCATGACGCCGTGCTCCGCATCACCGCTGATGGAAAGGTCGAGGGTCCAAAGGGAAAATGGAAGCCCCGCCGCTGGGGCAGGAAGTGGTTAGAATACTCCAACTCAATCCCGACACCCCGACCTGGCTCAAAGCACTTCCCTCAGATCAGAGAAATTCCCAACTATCCACACATAGGTGAAGAGTGACAACGCTTACCATCGCTGCAGCGTTACCGATTTCAGGAGCCTGGCTACTCACCTTCATGCTGGGATTCTCAGTGTTCTTGCTGCCCATCTTTCCATTCATACTTCGGAGACGCAAACGCCGCGCTCAGGCAGAGTTAAAGGCGCGAAACGACAAGGCAAGAGAAGCAATCCTCGAAGACGGCATTGTTGAGGGCCCAAAAGGACCCTACGTTAAACACCACCCATGGAACGTCGGTACTCCATCAGGTACACCACGCGACGGCCCACCCAAGGCCCGCACCTACCACGGCGGCCCCTGGCCTGATTGAAAGCATCTCTCAATGAATAAGCATCAAAAATCAGATTGTGGCGATGGCGACATCGGTTGTCTGTTCAAGAGTATTTTTTGTCTCATATTCATGCTTGCCGTTTTCATGGTTCTATTTATGTGGTGGGATCCCATGGGGAGGGCCTTTGGCGTCAAGTCGGGATTTTTTGCAACAGCAGCAGAGATCGGTGAGGAGCAGCAAAGTCTTTTTGATAGGTATTTGGTGCAATTACCTCAGGGAGCCACCAATATTTTTGTTTGGAGCGGCGGACGAGATCCTCATTTCGCTTGTTCCATGTATGTGTCGAGCAACAGAGAATTATTCCAGCTCGCAAAGAGTTTCTCCGGCGTCTCTCTCCGCGAATTTTCCCAATCAAAGGGCGCTGGCAACCTATTCCCTTTTGGTGGCGCCTCAGCACCTTCTGGCACCGTTATCCCTTTTCGCTCAGTCGAACAGCGGCCAGACTCAAAGCATGGCTCAAGTCGTTCTGTCCTCTGTCTTCAGACCTCCGTTCTCCGATGCGAAGCATCCTCCCGCAATCCCCGTCTCCCACCGACCATGATTCGCCAAAGCCATCACACAATCATCATGATACCCGGACGGCTGGGGCCAGCAGTTCTCGTTGACATACCAACCTCTCTCATCTAGGTTTCTCTCTAAGGAGTGGCGGATAATTCTGATCGGGCTCGTTTGCCCTAAAATCCGCCCGACATCAAGTTGTCAGGGCAAATGTGCCTGATAATCAATGGTTGGCCCCGAGAATAGAGAATTGACAGCTATACGCCAATGGCGTACGGTGTGGATGTGATGGTATTCAAAGAAACAAGTGTATTCACCCGGCAGATCGGCAAGCTGATTCCCGATGAAGCCTATCGTGAGTTCCAGCAGGAGTTGATCTTCAACCCAACCGCTGGCGACCTGATCAAGGGGAGCGGCGGTCTCAGGAAGATACGCTGGCGCTCCGCGACAGGAGGCAAGCGTGGCGGAATCAGGGTGATATACTACTGGTATGTGGCTGACAGTGAGATCTTTCTCCTTCTTGCCTACGGCAAGAAAGAGAAGACCGACCTATCGGCCAAGGAAGTCAAGATCCTGCGGACCTTGGTTGAGGAGAATATGTGATGAAAAAGGAACTGTTTAACGAACTGGTCGAGAGTATTGAGGAAGCAGGAAAGATACGGAAAGGCTTGGCCAAGCCTTCCCGCGTCTTCCGCTATCGCCCCGTGGATATCAAGCGCATCCGTAATCGGCTTCATGTTTCTCAGTCCCAGTTTTCTCTCATGATTGGTGTCAGTAGATCGACGCTACAGAACTGGGAGCAAGGCCGAAGAGAACCAGAGGGCCCGGCAAAAGCCTTGCTGCGCGTTGTGGACAAGCAACCCCAAGCTGTCCTCGAAGCACTGCAAGCCTGACATAAAACGGGCCAACAAGGCCAGTGGAGCACCCAGTAAGGCCGCGCGATGCGCTCCCTCCCTGGTCCGGTGAGCACGACGTCAGGGCAAATGTTCCTGATAATCAATTTGTTGGGACCAAAGACATGATGAACACAGAGCGTCATACCCGTACAGCCGCAGCGATTGTCCTCTCCGTGGCGATTCTGTTCGGAGCAGTTCCTCTGGTCGCTCAGGACTTCACAGAAATCAGTCCGAAGATCATGAGTACCTTGGACAACATCCAGTCCTACGACATGACGGTGTCATACTCTGAACGTATCAAAGGGGCGAAGGCTCTTGTCTTCAGAATGAAATCCGATTCCTCATCAACCTTAAGATTCGTAAGCCCAAACCTTCTGAGCATCAGTGGCTCCAACACGACAACAAGTGGCGGTGTGGGTGCGAAGACCGTGCAGAAGTTCACTGTCTATACAACCTTCGATGGCGACCATCAGAGACTACGCAGTGTTGTGACAAGGGATGGCAAGTCCGTCACTAACTCGATCATGATGGACGCGTCCATCAATTCCCCGGACCAACCATTCGACGGCTGGAACATCAAGGGATTCGGACTGTCCGAGGGACAAGACTACATTGGAACAATTCGCAACATGCTCCCGCCATACGACTTCGTTTCGGTCGGCACGAAAGGGGGTGTCACCGAGTTCAAAGGTTCCTTCAACATTGAGAAGTGCGCTGCCCTTCTCGTGAAGACAATGCCGCCCGAGCAAGCCAAGTCCTTCGCAAAGCTCACAGGAACTATGCTAAAGGAACTGCGTATCCGAGTGGACACGAAGAGACACCTCGTGGTCGGCTATACGCAGACTGACTTGCTAGCCGAGCGAACCTGCAGCTTCGACGACATCATCATCAATGATGAACTCGATGACGGTGTCTTCAAGTTCCATTCATTGCCCGACGAAGAGTTCAGGGACATAACCGACTTCGTCAAGAAATCGAGGGAGCGGGCCCAGAAACGACTGGCTCCCAAGCCCGATGCAGCCGACGCCAAATAGCCGCGTCTGATCCGCAGTGTACGGACTTCACCGCATTAATACCCTCGCTTGCCCTCCAAAGCCTTGGCGACGGAGTGACCGCTTTCGCCCCAACCTCAACGATCCTCTGCGTGGCTCCGTGAGAGACAACGCAGGAACCCCGTCTCCACTCACGCCTCCGTGAAATCGTCCTAGACCGAAATCATCAGCCTGCAGGGACGTAGGTCTCGATAACATCAGAGCTATCGGCTACGGCGCGGACATACTGCTTTCCTTGCCGACACTATTCTATTTTCAGCGATTCCGCGCAGAGATTCTCCTTTCACCAGTTGGAGGCGCGGAAAAAAGTTGTGTTAAAAGTTGTGGAACGTGCTTCTGAAATCACATGAAAGTACATAGCGTCGCAGGATGCCTTGTGCGGGCCGTTATGCTGATAAAACCTTTTAATAGAAGTACTACATATGGCGTTTCAGAGGGTTTTAGAGGATGGAGCGGGTGATGGGAATCGGACCCACGTGACCAGCTTGGAAGGCTGGGGCTCTACCATTGAGCTACACCCGCTTTTGGTGTCAAACAGGCGGCTAGTGTACGGATACGGCCTTCAGAGTCAAGTCTCGTTCGATAAATCCTGCAAGAAACGTTTGGCCCCTCTGCGTTTGATCTTTCGTCCCAGTTGTGCGCTATGGCCGATGTAGTGTCGATTTAGTGACTCAGAGTAAAGGATATACGTAAAGTATTGTGACATAGAATCGAACCCACGTGACCAGCCCCGCCTGTGGCGGGGTGAACTTGGAAGCTAGCCGCGCTGTAAGCGCGGGCTGGGGCTCTACCATTGAGCTACACCCGCTTTTGGTGTCAAACAGGCGGCTAGTGTACGGATACGGCCTTCAGAGTCAAGTCTCGTTCGATAAATCCTGCAAGAAACGTTTGGCCCCTCTGCGCTTGATTTTTCGTTCCATTGCAGCGGCTACCATAGCTCTGGGTTGCACAGTGGCGGGACGCAGGCTATTGGTCCCGACCATTCTTTGGCCAGTGCTTTGTCAAGGGGCATAGCCAGCCACCCAAAAGGGAATTGCAGATCGTAAGGAGGCTTGAAGGGTTCAGCGATAGCGGCGCTGAATCCGAATCTACCGTAATACTTGGGGTCCCCATAGACAAAGAGTATGTCTACATCCATTTTCGAAAGTCTGCGAATGCCGTCTTCTACAAGACTTGAACCAATTCCAGTCTTTTGCCTGCATGGCTTCACGGCGAGTGGAGCAAGAATGTAGCCTTGGATGCTTTCGCAATTTGTGAAGGTCACGGGGCTGAAGGCTGCGTGTCCTACTGTTGAGGCTTCTGATTCAGCCACCAAAGAAAGGGTGATGGGTGTCGTTTTCAGCGCCAGGAGATCGGTGGCAAGATTCGAAATGAGTTTGTTTTCTTCTTCGGGAAAGGCGGCCAAATTGATCCTGGATATATCGTCTTTGTCAGTTCTACTTGCTGTTCGAATTTTCATAATCTTCTCCCATTCCGCATCCTGGTTCTGTCAAAACTTTTTATCTGTTTTCTGTCTAACTGTCTTGTTTGGAACGGGTTAGAGGCCGAGTTGGCTTCTCCCCCATTTTTTTTGTCGCGTATTGGATACTCTGCCCCGTAGGCCGCTCATGGAGGGTGAGAGTCCTCTCGAACCGGCCGCACACACGGCGCGTTTTCGTGCAATCTCGGCTCTGCAGGAGCATCGCCCTCCATAATCGCAATTTACACACTCAGAAACCTCTACACTCCATT
>JADHWI010000026.1 GCA_016783565.1 Kiritimatiellia bacterium | reverse complement strand
CGCCACTCCGGTCAGTCCCCCAGCCTGCTCCCTTTGCGAGGACAACACCCCCTTCGGTAAGCGATCAGCGAAATTCATTCATCTCACTACAATAAAAAACGGGCACCTGAAATCAGGTGCCCGTCGCAATGATCTTTGAGCCTAAGGTCTACCAGGTATCATCTAGTTCCCACACCGTTGTGGCCGTTGCACCCGTTGCGGTTCCCGTGTCATCCCACATCCAGCACCAGACTTCGTCCGTCAGTGACTCAGTTTCAGTAGCATCTGCGGCACGGTTAAACCACTCGACATGGCCATCCGCAAACAGAATATTGCCACCTTCAAACGAGTGGTTTCCGCCCCAGGTGGTAAGCCCTTCCACAGAATCCCCTGGCCGACCCACAGTACCTTCTGTACCATTCTTGTCGCACATCAACAGGTTGTTAGGAGGAATACTTTCGCTCAGGCCAACATCAGCGGCCTTCACGCGATAGCAATAGCTGCTGTTGACCTCTTCCATATCATCAATTCGGTTGGTTGGCGCTCTATCCCCATCACTCTTGCAGTAAAACAGGGGACCCTGATGTCCAAGATACCGCGCGCAAGCTTTCACGGAAGCGGGATATCTCTCGCGATGATCGCCCGCATACATCTTCAAGCCCAACCCCATCTGCTTCAGATTGTTAGCACAGTCAATACGACGTGCGCGCTCACGGGCCTGTGCAATCGCAGGAAGCAACAGGGCAGCCAGAATACCGATGATCGCGATGACCACCAAGAGCTCAATGAGGGTAAAACCCCCAACCTTCATGTTTCTCAACCTTGTCTTCATCCGACAACCTCCCTACTTTCACGTTACAGATACAACCTTAGTACACCACCCAAATAACTACCCGTTTTTACTCGAACAATTATTCTGCCATTTACTCTAGTCAATACTATACAATTATCACTAAGATGCTACAAGAAACTTTATGCCTAATCGAAAAAAAATCCAGACGACGAGATTCACTACAAAATCAGCATACAGTCTCCATAGCTGTAAAAACGGTATTTTTCATCAACCGCTTGCCGATAGGCATCCAACACATACTCCTTACCAGCCAGCGCTGCCACCATCATGATGAGCGTCGATTTTGGCAAATGAAAGTTAGTCAGCATGGCATCCACCGCTCGAAACTGATAAGGAGGATATATAAACAGGGCGCTTCGACCTTCGCAGGGCTCTATTTGCCCCCTTTCGACAGCAACCGTCTCCAATGTTCGCACAGAGGTACTGCCCACAGCCACAATCCGGTTCTGTGCACGGTCTACCGCATGAATCGCTTCTGCTGCCGCTTCGTCAATGCAATAGGCCTCGGGCTCCATCTGATGATCAACAACACGATCCGCCTTTACCGGCTTGAACGTGCCAGGCCCCACATGCAGCGTCAACTGCGCCATCCCGATTCCGGTCTGTTCGCAACGCTCAATCAACTCAGAAGAAAAATGCAGCCCCGCCGTAGGAGCTGCAACTGCCCCTGCATGCTCGGCATACACAGTCTGATAACGCACCACATCATCCGCTCGATAAAGATCATTTCCCGGATCACGCCGAATATAGGGCGGCAACGGCGGAACACCATGCGTTTCAAGCACTTCCAACAGCGGGCGCCTGGACTCAAACCTAACCAAAACACGCCCGCCATCACGTTTTTCCCTGATTGTGCCCTTCAGATCACCATCGGCAAATCTTAATTCAAGACCTTCCCTCGCCCTGCCGGATGCTTTGTACATCGCCTCCCAGCAACATCCTTCTTCATCAACCCGCTCAACAAGAAGCAGTTCAACCCGTCCCCCCGTGTCCACGCGTTCGCCAAAAAGGCGTGCAGGAATCACACGCGTATTGTTCACAACAAGCAAATCCCCTGACGCAAGAATACCGGGAAGATCACCAATGTGAGCGTGCTCAATCGTACCCGCATCACGCCGCAACACCATCATTCTGGAATCCGAACGCTCAGGCAGGGGATGCTGAGCAATCAGTCCCTCAGGCAAATCAAAATCAAAATCACTCGTCAGCACAATAGCATCCTCATCTTTTGCAAAAATAACCACTAGCGTCCCATAGATCGACAACAAGACTTTGTAGTGGCTGACCGACTGGCTACAATCTTCTAAACAGCTAATTTACGGAGATTGTGGTTATGCCAGTCAAGTCAGCCAAGAAGAAGTGTGTCATATTTCGTCAGGTCTGTGAACTCATTCCGCCGCACATGGTGGCAACTAGGACGGGATCATTCCCCTATTATCTTCACCAGAACCCGCTTCTTACGCTTGCCGTCGAGCTCGTAGTAGAAGATGCATTCCCATGGACCAAAGTCGAGTTTGCCGTCAGTGATGGCGACTACCACTTCTCTGCCCATGATGGTGCGTTTGAGGTGAGCATCGGCGTTGTCCTCGTATCCGTTATGGGCGTATTGTGAGTAAGGTTTTTCAGGGGCAAGTTTCTCGAGCCATTTTTCAAAATCTCCGTGCAAACCGCCCTCATTATCGTTTATAAAAACCGACGCGGTTATGTGCATTGCGTTGACGAGACAGAGCCCCTCTTTGATGCCCGACTCAGACAAACACTCGTTCACCTCGGAAGTGATATTGATAATCTCACGGCGACGTTTTGCGTTAAACCAAAGCTCTTTGCGATACGATTTCATTCTGGAACCCTCTACGAATAGCGAATTAAGCCAACTCGATCACCACACACTACCCTGAAAATTGCATATCGCACAAAGTCCGGTAGCGACCAGCCACCTCATACAACTCATCATGCGTGCCTCGTTCCACAATCCGCCCCTTATCAAGCAGACAAATCTGATCCGCATGCCGAATTGTGCTGAGTCTATGCGCAATAGCAAAGACGGTACGATGCGCCATGACACGGGAAATTGCTTCCTGCACCATCTTCTCGGTTACCGTATCCAGCGCACTCGTGGCTTCGTCGAGAATCAAAATAGGCGGATTCTTTAAGATCGCTCGAGCAATAGCCACACGCTGACGCTCGCCCCCGCTGAGCACAAACCCCTTCTCCCCAACAACACGGTCATACCCATCCGGGTCTGCCACAATGAAGTCATGCGCATTGGCCTGTCTGGCTGCCTCTTCGATTTGCTCGCGAGTGGCATCCGGCGTCCCATACGAAATGTTTGCCGCAACCGTATCATTAAACAGAACGGTCTCCTGCGTCACGATTCCGATCAATTTGCGTAGAGAAGTGGGGTCCGTCTCTCGCAGATCCACTCCATCCAGCAGCACACGCCCATCCACAGGATCATAAAATCGCGCAAGCAGATTCGCCAAGGTTGACTTACCCGAACCGGTTTCCCCCACCAGCGCCACAACAGTTCCCTTCGACACTTCAAGCTCGATATCGCTCAACACGGGATCGCCAGCCGCCGCATACGCGAAGCTCACCCCGTCGAAAACCACCTTGTCATCAAAGCCATCAACCACAACCGCCGGATCTGCTATGGGCAACCGCGTATCCTCATCCAAAAGCTCAAAAATTCTGCCCAGTGCAGCGGCGCCACGCTGAATATTCGCATTCACACGCGCCAGTTGTTTCACCGGCTTGTAAACCATCACGCAGGCAATCCCCACCGGAGCAATCATCGAAAGCGGAATGTCACGGATATAACAGACAATAAAAAAGCCTATAGCCAGGAGAATAGCCACGCTCTCCATTAAGGGGGTCATGAGAAGCTCCGCACGCAATGCACGAATTAAAGCACGAAAATAACCGTTGTTGATTTTTTGAAACCGTGCCGATTCAGCCGCTTCCATATCAAAGGCCTTGACGACACGTATCCCTGTAAACGTCTCGTGCATCCGCGACACCACAACAGAAATACGCTCAAGCGCACCCCGCGTGTGCCGTTTAACCAGTCGACCAAGAATGACAATGGGCATCACGCAGAGTGGAAAAATCAACAGCATCCCCATGACAAGCGGCAACATGCCCCTCTGTAGAGAAAAAATCACAACAAACACTGCAGCAAAAAGAATCTCAAACGGCGCTCGTGATGCATCAGAGATTGTTCCAGCAATAATGTGCTCTACGACTGACGCATCATTGGTGGTACGACTGATCAACTGGCCTACATCAGACTTACCAAAAAAACTCAACGACTGGTGCTCCAGATGATCGAACATCTCATTGCGAAGGTCAGTCACCACACGAGACCCTACCCAACGCATACAATACCGATTCAGAAACGTCGCCACTGCTTTAAGAGCCACACTAAGCGGCAGGAGAAAAATTGATGCCAGCAGACCCTGCCATGTCATTCGACCGTCGGGCGTCTGTAGAGGAACATTATGCTGCTCAAGCCAAACGCTTGCCTTTGTTAGCCGACCCCCTTCGCTTATATCCTCACCATCGTCGACCGACTCCTCCGCAACGGCCTGCCCGCCGCCTGCGAGAGGCAACAACAATCCTTCAACATTCGCAAGAATACCGAAAATCGAACCACCGACCAGAAACCCGGCTACAATGCCCACAATCAAACGGGCACGATACGGTCGCGTCCGGCGCAACAGTCGCCAGAATAATGCAGTGGATTTCTGCTGTGCTTGCACACTCATTGTCCCAATGATTCGAGATACCGCTCTGCTTCAAGTGCAGCAGCACATCCCGTCCCTGCGGCCGTGACAGCCTGCTTGTAGAGAGGATCCTGAACATCTCCAGCGGCATAGACCCCCTCAACACTGGTACGCGTACTGTCAGTCTGCACAAATCCAGAATCAGTTAAATCAAGCTGCCCAACGAACGCGTCTGTATTGGGCTTGTGCCCAATGCCCATAAACAACCCAGTCACCTTCAAATCCGAGAGGGCGCCGGTCTTCACATTACGAATCTTGAGCCCCGTCACTTCCCCCTTCTCAACATCCAGTACCTCATCGATTACAGAATCCCACAGCACCTCAATCTTCTCATGCGCCAGCGCCCGCTCGCCCATGATCTTAGATGCCCGCAATTCATCACGACGGTGAATAATCGTAACCTTGGAACACATCCGGGTCAGAAAGAGCGCTTCCTCCATCGCGGTATCGCCCCCGCCCAACACCGCAACGTCCTGCCCCCGATAAAAGGCCCCATCACAGGTTGCACAGGCCGTCACCCCACGCCCACGCAACTTCTGCACAGAATCCAAATCCAGGTACAAGGCACTCGCACCCGTGGCAATGATCACCGTCTGCGACTCGACAACACTTCCATCAGACAGCGTCACCTTCAGCGGTCGACCGGAAAAATCAGAACCGGTAACATCTTTTTGTTCGCAACGCGCACCGAAACGTTCTGCCTGCTGCCGCATCAACATGGTCAATTGCGTACCATCGATTCCATCGGGGAATCCGGGATAATTCTCCACTTCCGTGGTCGTCGTCAACTGCCCGCCCGGCTCCAGCCCTTCAAGCACCAGCGGCGCAAGCCCGGCCCGTGCCGCATACAAGGCCGCCGTCAAACCGGCTGGCCCCGATCCTATAATCAAAACGCGTTCCATGGTATTCCAATCCTCTTTCAACTTTACCTGCACACAATTACGTATAACGCAGCACTTCATCCACCGTCGTATAGCCATCAAAAAGATTGCGGATGCCATCTTCACGCAGCGTGCGCATCCCCTGCTCAATCGCCTTTTCACGCAACACCAACGATGGACTGCGAACATTAATCAGCTCACGAATAGCTGCGGTTATGGACATATACTCATAGATGCCCTTCCGGCCATGATAGCCAGTCTCATTACACTGCTCACACCCTCGCCCATAACAAAATTCTTGATCCCCCACATCCTCACGCGTCAGGTTTAAACGTTCCAAAGTGTCTTCATCGGGAAGATAAGTCACCTTACATTGCTCGCAAATCGTACGAACAAGGCGTTGTCCCAACACGGCCTCCAGGGTCGAAGACACCAGGTATGGCTCCACATCCATATCCACCAGGCGCGTAATCGCACCGGCCGCATCGTTCGTATGCAACGTACTGAACACCAGATGACCGGTAAGCGAAGCCTGTACTGCAATTTGCGCAGTTTCCAAATCACGAATTTCACCGATCATCATCACATCAGGGTCCTGACGCAGGAAAGCCCTCAACACCCGTGCAAACGTGTTGCCAGTCAGCTCACTGATCGGCACCTGGATGATACCATCAATGTCATATTCCACCGGTTCCTCGGCTGTAAGCACCTTGGTCTCAATCGTGTTGATTCGACGCAAACCAGAATACAAGGTGGTCGTTTTACCCGAACCCGTAGGCCCCGTCACGATCACAATACCATGCGGCTTCTTGATGTCGTAGGTAAACTGCTCATACACATCAGAAGGCATGCCGAGATTCTCAATCTCCAGCGACACCGTCGTTCGGTCAAGAACACGCAATACCACACTCTCACCAAACTGCGTGGGCAGCGTCGACACACGCAAATCAATCTGGCGACCACCAATGCTGATCTGAATCCGGCCATCCTGCGGCAAACGGCGCTCGGCAATATTCAAATTCGACATAACCTTGACTCGGGAAATGATCGACAAAGCCAGTCGTTTCGGTGGCGGTTGCATCTCATACAACGCACCATCTACACGATAGCGAATTTTAAATTCCTTCTCAAACGGCTCAAAATGGATATCCGACGCACGGTCATTGACCGCTTGATACAAAACAAGGTTCACAAACCGAATAACCGGCGTAGACCCCGCCATTTCCTCGAGCTGCGTCTCGTCCTCACCCCCCAAACCGAAATCGCCCGCATCTTCAATCTCGTGCTCCAGCACCGACAACATGTCGTTGACCGAGTCACTCTCATCACCATAGAACTGATTGATACAGGTGCGGACATCCTCCTCACGCGCCAGTACAAACCCGACATCCTGAGTGAGCACAAACATCAGTTCGTCTGTGATCTGAGGACTGATGATATCGGAAACGGCTACCGTCACACGGTTCGGTTCAGCCTCCACGGGAACCACATTATACATACGTGCAACACTCGCCGGCACACTATGCAAAACATCAGGAGGAATATCCGTGGCCGGCAAGTTAATCACGCGCGTGCCAAGATACACAGCCATGGCATTCAACACTTCGTCTTCTGACAGGTAACCGGAATCCACCAGGATCGACCGAACAGACTTGCCGGTCCCCTCCTTCTCAATCTGCACCTCTTCCGCCTGTTCATGACTTAGCAAGCCCTGATCAACGGTCAGTTGCAACACCGGATCCATAAACTGAATTTCGACCATGCCTTATCTCCGTTTAGCTCCGGACAACTCCTTGAGCTTCTGCACGACCGCTTCCGGATCCTGGGACTTGGTAATTAAATCCTCGTAACGAATCTTCCCAGCCTGGTAGAGCGCCATCAAATGCGCATCCAACGTAATCATCCCGTACTTTGCACCAGTCTGGATGTCAGAGGTGATACGATATGTCTTATTGTCACGAATCAACGCCTGAATCGAAGGTGTCGAAATCATGACCTCAAATGCGGCCACACGTCCCTTTCCGGAAGCGTTAATCAAAAGTAACTGAGAAACAACGGCCACAATACCTACGGACAACTGCGTACGAATCTGATCCTGCTGATTGGTCGGAAATGCATCCACGATACGGTCAACCGTGCGAGCCGCACCCGTCGTATGCAACGTGGCAAAAACAAGATGGCCTGTTTCTGCTGCCGTAATAGCCGCTTCCATCGTCTCCAAGTCCCGCATTTCACCCACGAGAATAACATCCGGGTCTTGTCGCAACGCTCGTCGCAACGCCTCTTTAAACGACGGCACATCCACGCCAATCTCACGCTGAGTCACCAAAGACTTCTTATGATCATGGTAATATTCGATCGGATCCTCAATCGTGATAATATGACAGTCACGCTCACAATTGATCACGTCCAGCATGCTGGCCAGCGTCGTACTCTTACCGGAACCAGTCGGCCCGGTCACCAGAATGAGTCCTCGTGGACGAAAGAGCAACTCCTTAACCTGTGGCGGCAAACCGATCTTGTCCAGCGAAAGCAGTTCATTCGGAATCTGGCGCAGCACGATTCCCACATTACCCTTCTGCTTGAGGACACTCACACGAAAACGAGCCTGGTCACCAAACCCGAACCCGAAGTCCGTACCCCCCTGCTCGCGGACCTTCTGCTGATGGTCAGGAGACGTAATACTCTTCATCAACCGCTCAGTATCCTCCGGTTTCAAAACCGGCGAATCAATCGCGTGCAAGTTACCGTGAATTCGAAGGATCGGTGATTGACCCACAGCCAAATGAATGTCGGACGCGCCTTCATCCACAGTGAGCTGTAGCAACTCACTCATCTCAATATCAATTTCGGATGGTTCTGGCATTAGTCTACATCTCCCATTGTTACTCGGAATATTTCCGAGAGAGTTGTAATTCCCCCAGCCGCCTTACGTAAACCGTCTTCACGCAGCGTCCGCATCCCTGCCTCCCTTGCCACCGCCCTAATTTCTGCAGCAGGTTGCTTCTCGAAAATCATACGACGAATCTCATCCGTTACCAGAAAGACCTCAAAAAGACCTTTCCGCCCGGAATACCCCGTCAGCGAACAGGAACCACACCCGTGCCCACGATACAACGTCGCCGCTGCCATCTGTTCAGCCGCAGGCCCCAGCAGGCGTAACTCATCATCCCCCGGCTGGTACTCTTCCTTGCAATTTTCACAAATACTTCGAACCAACCGCTGTGCCATTACCGCCCGCAGCGAAGAAGCCACCAGGAACGGCTTCACCCCAATATCCAACAAACGCGTCACCGCACTGGGAGCATCATTCGTATGCAACGTGCTGAACACCAGGTGACCAGTCAACGACGCCTCTGTCGCGATGTTCGCAGTTTCTTTATCACGAATCTCACCAATCATAACCACATTAGGCGCCTGGCGCAGAATCGAGCGCAACGCAGCCGAGAAAGTGAGCCCTACATCGGTTTGTACCTGCACCTGGTTGATGCCGGACATCTGATATTCGACCGGATTCTCAACAGTGATGATCTTACGGTCCGGACGATTAATATGCCCCAGGCAAGCATACAGCGTGGTGGTCTTTCCCGACCCCGTCGGACCCGTCACTAGAATAATCCCGTCCGGCAACCCGATCAACCGTTCGAACACCTGCTGATCATCCGCAAAAAAACCAAGTTTCGGCAGACCCAATGCCAGGTTTTGCTTGTCCAGGATACGCATCACCACGCCCTCACCATGATTGGACGGAACCGTGGACACACGCAAATCAAGCTCATGCCCGCGTACATGCACCTGGATACGACCATCCTGCGGCACACGCTTCTCTGAAATCTTCATGGTCGCCATGATCTTGACTCGGCTGATGATGGCGGATTGCAGGCGCTTCGGGGGGCTATCGACTTCATGCAGAACACCGTCAATGCGATAGCGCACCCGCAATCGCTTCTCCAGCGGCTCAATATGAATATCAGAGGCTCGATGCCGGTAAGCCTCCATGATAATCAAACTAACTAACTTGATGATCGGCGCATCCGCTTCGGTGACATCCCCTGCATCAGCAGCAACATGATCCGCACCGGCCAGATCGACATCAACCGCATCGTCTGCAATCTGACTCAGCATGTCCTCCATAGATGATTCTACGGCGTAGAACCGATCCAACGTGACCTCCAACTCTTCTCGAGTCACTACCACGCTTTCCACATTGCATCGCAACAGATAACGCAAACTATCGAGCGTATTGGAGTCCAGAGGATCATTAATCGCGACAGTCAGGGAGTCTTCATTTTTATAGACGGGAATTACTTTATATCGACGCGCAACATCAACAGGCACTGCGTCCCGCAATTCAGGCGGAATGTCCACACCCTGCAGGCTGATCATCTCCATACCAAGCTGGTCAGCCAACTCGCTCAACACAGCGTGTTCAGTCACCACATTCTCATCAACCATCGCGTCCAGCGTGCTGCGCCCCGGCACTTGAGACCCGTTGCGTATCTGCTCGACCTGCTCAGAGGACACAATGCCCCGCTCCTGCAGTATCTCTAAAACGTAATCGTCGTTAGATGTCAAATCATCCCCTAACGTTGTGGCAATAACGGCAACAGCCAGACTTCTGCACCGAAAAGTCAACATTTGTATCAAACACTATGCCAGAACCACGCACACACCGCAATCTGTGATTGCCCCAGTTGCTCAGACTTACATCTTCTCCGCAAGCAACTTGGCAACCATCTGAGGATTCGCCTTGCCCCGACTGAGCCGCATAACCTGACCAACCAGAAATTGCAATGCGGCCTTCTTTCCACCGCGATAATCATCAACTGACTGCGGATTCTCTGAAATTGCCTGATCGGCGAAGGCCTCGATTGCATCCGTATCACTCACCTGCAAAAGCCCCTTCTCCTTGACAATCACCTCCGGGTCACCGCCCTGCTCAAACAATTCCGCAAAAACATCCTTGGCCGTATTCGAATTGATACGACCCGCATCCACCAATGCCACCAGACCGGCCAAAGCCTTCGGCGTGACCGGAATCGCCTCTATACTTACGTTCGCCTCGGAAAGCAAACGCAACATTTCAGTCATAATCCAATTGGAAACAGCCTTTGGATTGTTGGATGCCTTTGCCGCAGCTTCAAAGAAATCTGCCACACTTCGCTCCGCCGCAAGGACACCTGCGTCATAATCAGGAATACCATAGGCATCAACCATACGTTCCCGACGCGCTCGCGGTGCCTCCGGCAGCGATTCCTTCCAGGAATTCACCTGCAAAGGATCCAAAACAACCGGCATCAAATCAGGCTCAGGGAAATAACGATAGTCGTGCTCATCTTCCTTCGTTCGCATGGACGAAGTAACCTCCCGGTCAGGATCCCATCGACGCGTCTCCTGGACCACTCTACCCCCACCTTCCAACACCGCAATCTGACGCTCGATCTCATAGCCAACCGCACTGTACACGCCCTTGAACGTATTCATGTTCTTGATTTCAGCCTTGGTCCCCAGCTCAGACTGAGATTCCGGACACACGCTGACATTGACATCACAACGAATGTTGCCTTCTTCAAGATTACAATCACTCACCCCTGCGTAAGCCACAATCTGCTTCAATGCCTGCAAGAACGCATAGGCATCCGCAGCCGAATGCATGTCGGGCTCAGTCACAATCTCCATCAGCGGCGTGCCCGCACGATTGAAATCAATGCCGCTCGCAGACTGAAAATGCATATTCTTCGCCACATCTTCTTCCAAATGAATACGATGAATTCGCACCCGAACCAAACGGCCCTCATCATCCGCCTCTACCTCGCCACCCAGGCACAGAGGCTTATCATACTGCGAAATCTGGTAGTTTTTAGGCATGTCCGGATAAAAATAACTCTTTCGGTCAAACTTGCTGAAACCACTGATCTCAGAACCAATCATCAGACCGGTTCTAACCGTTAATTCAATCGCACGACCATTCATCACCGGCATCGCTCCCGGATACCCCAAGCATACGGGACACACATGCGTATTGGGCTCCGCACCAAACTCCGTGCTGCAGGCACAGAACATTTTCGATGCCGTTCTTAGTTGAACGTGAACTTCAAGGCCTATTGTTGGAACATATTTCATCGCTGAATCATCTGTCATGTCGTTCCCCGGCACCAATGGTCCGGTCACTACTCTCTCAATCATCACCATGCAGGGATTGCTCAAAAGCATGCCCCACCCCGAGAATACTCTCTTCGCCAAAAGCCGGCCCCAGAATCTGCAACCCCACGGGCAACCCGTCGGACGTCGCCCCACAAGGCACGGATATCCCGCAAATCCCCGCAAGATTGGCCGTAACCGTAAATACATCCCCCAAATACATCTGAAGCGGATCCGTCGCCTTTTCTCCAATTCGATACGCCGGAGTCGGCGCAACAGGCGTCAAAAGGGCATCACATTCCTCAAACGCCTTCTCAAAATCAGCTCGAATCAGGGTCCGCATCTTCTGAGCAGAAAGATAATACGCATCATAATACCCACTGCTCAGGACATACGTTCCGAGAATAATGCGACGCTTCACCTCATCCCCAAAACCCGCCGCACGAGTCTTCCCGTACATATCGATGGGGTCGGTCGCCCCTTCCGCGCGCGTCCCATAGCGTACACCATCAAAACGAGCTAAATTTGCGGAGGCCTCAGCCGTGGCGATAATGTAATAAGTGGCAATCGCATAGTCAGTATGTGGTAGGCTCACGTCGACCACTTCCGCGCCCAGGTCACGGCAACGCGCCACAGCCGCCCGCACCGCCTGCTCTACCGCCGGATCCATTCCCTCAATAAAATATTCCTTCGGCAAACCCAGTCGCACTCCCTGCAAATCATCACGCAATTTCTCGCTGTAAGCCGGTACGGACACATCAACGGATGTAGAGTCCATCCGATCGTGCCCCGACATAACCTCAAGCAAAAGCGCCGCATCCCGCACGCTGCGCGTCATGGAGCCAATCTGATCTAAAGAGGAGGCAAAAGCCGTCAATCCATAACGGGATATGCGACCGTAGGTCGGCTTCAAACCCACACACCCACAAAAACTTGCAGGCTGACGAATTGATCCACCCGTATCCGTTCCCAATGCCGCCAGGGCTTCGCCACCGGCCACCGCAGCCGCCGACCCACCGCTTGACCCGCCCGGAACATAATCCAGAGCCGCCGGATTGCGAGTCTGTTTGAATGCAGAATTCTCAGTCGTGGAACCCATGGCAAACTCGTCCATGTTCGTTCGCCCAAGAAACACCGCGCCTTCCGCCCGCAATCGCGCAATCGCGGTCGCATCATAAGGAGACGTATACCCCCGCAGGAGACGCGACGCACAGGTACAAGGTTGCCCTTTGACATTGAGCACGTCTTTCACAGCCAAAGGCACTCCCAACAATCGCCCCTGACCCCCGGATGCACGTTCCTGGTCCGCTTCAGCCGCACGCGCCAAAGCCTGATCCGTATCTACGCTCAAATAAGCACAAAGATCCGGATCTTTCTCACGAATCGCATCAATCACAGCCTGCGTGAGCTCTACAGAGGTAAAGATCCCCGCATTCAGCTTCTCCAATGCGTCAGTAACCGTCAGGTTTTCAATTGCAACCGCCATATCCAAACCTACTCCACAATCTTCGGAACCTGAAACTGTTCCTGAATGACCTGAGGCGCATTCGCCATCACCGTATCGTGATCCAGCCCCTCGCAAACCGCATCATCTCGAAAAACGTTTTGAATCCGCACCGCATGCGCGGTCGGTTCTATATCACCAAGGTCGACCTCGTTAATCTTCTTCACATAGCCCACAACATCTTCAAGCTGCGACTGGAAGCGACTCGTCTCTTCCTCAGTCAATACCATGCGCGCCAGGTGAGCCACATAGCCCACATCAATTCCGTCGGGTCCATTCTGCTGTGTACTCATCTTAGAAATTCACTCCACTAAACACATTTTCTCTCTGTTATCGAAAAAGCAGCAACTCTACCGACGCTGTCCGCCATGGCAAGCCAAAACCCGCCTCCGATCTCACCCCCACCG
The DNA here is from genome assembly GCA_016783565.1 of Kiritimatiellia bacterium. GTDB lineage: Bacteria > Verrucomicrobiota > Kiritimatiellia > UBA8416 > JADHWI01 > JADHWI01. Next base: position 21,902 of record JADHWI010000026.1, on the reverse strand, counting down.
CCCGACAGCCCAGATCATAACAAAGACAAAAAAGACCGCCAACACCACCAACTGATTACGCCGAATTCGCCGCTGATAACGAACGGGCCTGGCTGTTTCAAAACTGCCCGAAAGATATTGCTTCAGCCGACTGTCACCACCGCCAAATACATCCGGCCAGAAATCCCCCCAATGAAAGAGACCCAATAGCCCCGACACACCACTACCTTTTCTGCGAGCACAACCATCTCCTCGCGCTTCCTCACCAGGCACGGCCACCGCGCGTGGTCGCTCTGGTTTGTATAACTGGTCCAGGTACGGAGTCCCCCGCTCCAGCGGCGACACCTTGCGCTGGATACGGTCCATATCCCGATCCAGAACCGATGGCCTCTTAAAAAGTCCGCTCATGACATACCCAAAATCTCTTGTTCATACTTCAAAACGCTTATTCCCTACGGAATCGTCAAAACCAAACCCGCAGGAACCCGATCATAATCAGGAATAATGGCCTTGTTGGCATCATATATATCGCGCCATTTACTCGAGTCATCATAAAGATCCTTTGCAATCGATCCCAACGTATCTCCACGTTGTACCTGATAGGTCTTGGGCCGTTTTCGCAACAACGGCCTTCGGCGATCCAACGGGGACGACGACGCGCTCAGCCGCGCACGCTCAGCCGTAACAAGCTTCTGTTTCGTCTTCTTTAACTCCGCGCTCAACTTTTCCGCCTTTAAACGCAAACCTGTATTTTCCTTCTCTAAAGCCACTAAACGATCCAAAGACCTTTCTTCAAGCCCCACGCCGCGTGCATCAAGCTGTTGCATAGCCAGACGAATCCGATCATCAATCATCGCATCTTTTTCTGTATCCGGACGCAGAGCAATGTAACGCCGGTAATGATACACCGCTCCAATCAAATCCTTTGTGTGATCATGCTGCACCAATGCCAGGTCCAAATGCACACGCGCCGCCGCAGGATGCATCATAAGGGCTTTCTCATATAACGCCACAGCCGCGACAAATTCGCCTTCAAGACACTTGTTTTCGGCTTTGGCAACCAGCGGCAACGCTCGCTCCTGCGCATCCAGGCGGCCCACTCTCTCGCCACAACCCGAGACTAACAGTGCCACGACCACAAACAGTCCCACGATCCCATCATTCCGCATTGTACGCATTACATATTTCATTTCACACACATACCCCTGCATCATCAAACCTTCATGAAGATAGGATATCCATACAATCTCGACAACGTTCATCTGCCAAAGAATGATAAATCAACTTGCTCAATGCTGCGCAGCAGCGTAAAAGGCTCGTCGCATAAAAGGACTGGCAACGCTATGAAGAAGAAAAACAAAACCATACATATCCCTCGCGGTCGCGGCACTGCAACCCTGCAGCAAGCACTCTCGCATCACCTGAATATCTCAGGACGTGCAGCCAAAAAACTCCTCGATGATCGCCGGGTACTGATCAACGGCAAGCGCATCTGGATGGCCCGACACCAACTCAACGGTGGCGAACAACTCGAAGTGATCCCAGAACCAGAAACCATAAAAAAAGTACGCATCCTGCACCGAGACGGACTATTCATCGTGGCAGATAAACCTGCCGGCATTCTCACCAACGGCCCCTCAAGCCTGGAAACCACACTGAGAACTCAACTCAACCTCCCCTCTTTGCGTGCCGTGCATCGACTGGACCGACACACATCAGGATGCCTCCTTTTTACCGCTTCTGAATCCATTTATGATGCTCTGGTTGAACAATTCAGAAATCGCAATATCCTCAAAATTTATCACGCTATCGTACATGGAAAATGGGAAGACCGCGGCAAACAACTTCGAGCAAAAATCGACGGGCTGGATGCTATCACCAATGTGCGCTTACTTGACGATTGCGCCCTCGCCAGCCACCTTGCAGTCCGAATCGAAACGGGGCGCACACACCAGATCCGCAAACACCTCGCACAGGCCGGTCACCCGGTACTGGGAGATCGGGAACACGGAAAAAAACGCCTCGAGGATACCAGGCTGCGAATGGTTCCACGCCAGATGTTGCACAATACCGTATTGGAATTCAACAATCCGAAAGACCATAGCCGCGTAAGAATTACCTCGCAACTACCAGGAGATTTCAAATCCTGCCTGAATTCTTTCCGCCTGACATAATCGCGGTTTACACGAAGGGCAACCCATCTTATATGGGGGGGGGCGCTACTGTTTCAACATCATGGGCCGAAGCAGCAAGCTTTAGTTTCGATGACGGAACGTGATCCGCCCCTTGGTAAGATCATATGGAGAGATTTCAACCGTCACCCGATCACCAGCCGTAATCCGTATAAAATGCTTACGCATCTTTCCCGAAATATGAGCGAGCAGTTCGTGATCGTTTTCCAGGCGAACCCTGTACATTGTTGCGGGCAGCACCTTTACGACAGTACCCTCTACTTCTATTGCCTCACCTTTTGGCATACGCTCCCATTTCCTTTTATTCCGATTGGATTGCGTGTAGAGTAACGGTCACCCTTGCACAATGCAAGCGAGGATTTCTCACACTCTTCATCAGAACGATACAATGTATCACCCTTATGATGGAGCGGCGTCCCGCCTGCGGCTGTATCAACCTTAACCCTTGTCACGCTTTGCGTGATGAGCGGAGCGAAGAAAAGCCGCGCCACTTCACGCGCGCTCACCCAGGTGATCCACAATGCACTGTACGACCTCTTCGATTGAAAGGCCCGTCGTGTCGACCACAATCGCATCGGGCGCCGTCTTCAGCGGAGCCACTTTCCGCGTACTGTCCAGTTTGTCACGCCGGCGCAAACTGCGATCGACTTCCTCCACACTGGCATCGTCCGCCGGCATCTCAGCATGCCGCCGCCGTGCGCGTTCTTCTTCAGAAGCATTCAGATAAAATTTGTGAGATGCGTCCGGAAATACAACCGTGCCGATGTCACGCCCTTCCATGACAAGATCACCATGCGTCCGCATGTCGCGCAACCACTGCGTCACACGCTCACGCACCGCAGCCACCGCAGCCACTGCACTCACACTACGATTAATCTCCGGACGACGAATGGCATCAGAGACGTCTTCACCATCCAGCCGAAAAGTAACGGCCCCATTGTCCTCCACGAAGGAAATATCAGCCTCCCGCAACACGCGAACCACCTCGGACGCGTCTTCAGGATCAATACCACGAGTCAGCACCGCATGCGTCACACCGCGATAAAGCGACCCCGAATCCACGTAGAGCCCCGTGCAGACCGCCGCCACACGCCGCGCCACAGTCGACTTCCCCGAAGCCGAAGGCCCATCAATTGCAATCACTTTACCCATCATCGGTCGCCATCCTCACGCATTGTTCAGTCACACACCGCACACGAAGAAACCGCGCCCGGAGCCATCTGCTCAAGATCCACCCAAAACCCGGGATACGATGTCCCTGTGCAGGATGCATCCTCAATGGTCACCGGCGCAACCGCCTTCAACGCCAACACAGAAAATGCCATGGCAATACGATGATCCCGAAACGTCGGCACAACCGCATTGCCTGCAACCGCAGGCTGCCCGACTATGCGCATCCCATCGGGACGCTCCTCAACATCCGCACCACACCGCCTCAACCCCTCTGCCACCACGCTGATACGGTCACTCTCCTTAACGCGTAACTCAGCGGCATCAGCAATCACGGTCTCCCCCTCAGATAACGCACCCGCCACAGCCACTATGGGTAACTCATCAATCAAGTTTGGAATCTCATCACCCGCGACCACCGTTCCATGCAATTGCCCTCCGCGTACACGCACGGTACCGGTCGGCTCCCATTCGGTCGACGGAGCCTCCGTCACCTCAATATCGCATCCCATCCGACGCAAAACATCCAGCAATGCGGTTCGTCGTGGATTGAGCCCCACATGCGTGAGCACGACTTCACTGCCCGTAATGGCAGCCGCGGTCATCCAGAATGCCGCTGAAGAAAAATCACCGGGAATGCTCCACTCACCGGTGCGAAGCTGAGGCAGGTCAGGTCCTGCACCTTGCAGAATCACATCCAAACCGTCCACGCCCAGATCCACTCCCATCGCCTGCAACATACGCTCCGTATGGTCACGTGTCTTGCGTGGCTCAATCACCCGTGTCGTCCCGCGTGCGTATAACCCTGCCAACAAAACACAGCTCTTCACCTGGGCCGACGCCACCGGCAACCTGTAATCAATCCCCTCAAGCTCCCCGCCTCTCACACGCAACGGCGCGCAGCCACGTTCACCTTCAGGAACAACCTCCGCCCCCATCAGACGCAACGGCACCGCCACACGCTCCATGGGACGACTACACAGTGATGCATCACCGGTCATGATCGTCTCAAAAGGCTGGCCGGCCAGCAACCCCGCGAGCAGGCGAATACTGGTACCGGAGTTCCCCACATCCAACAGACCCTCCGGCTGTACAAATCGGCCTGCAATCCCATCAACCAAAATCTCGTCACCAAGATCCTCAACGCGAGCGCCCAATTGGCCAACTGCAGACAGTGTGTTCAGGCAGTCTTCGCATCGCAGAAAACCGCTGATTCGCGATTGCCCGTTCGCCAGGGCAGAAAGCATGGCCGCACGGTGCGAGATACTCTTGTCGCCCGGAACCCGCAGCTCCCCACCCTTCATCGCAACCGATTGTACGGTTTTTCGATCGCTCACGTTATCCCTGCCTCTCATCGTTCTGCCAGCCCAGGCGCAAACGCCGAGCCTCGGCCAGAAAAGCCGTTAAGGTATCTAAATCCTCACCCTGCACCGCATCGATCAATGTCTGAATTCCTTGAGCATGCACCTTCAACGCCGCCAGGATGGCCTCACGATTGGTTTTTACAATATCTTGCCAAACGGTTTCCGAACCGCCTGCCACACGCGTCGTACAACGGAACCCGGAACCGCAGTAATCCCCGCGCTCAGGCGCATCGCCCAACACACTGGAAACCAACGCAGCAGCCACCAGGTGCGGAAGATGACTCGTGCGAGCCAACAACTCATCATGCTCCTGCGGAGAACACACCTTGACCACAGAACCCAACGATTCCCACAACGCCACAACTCGCTGTACCGCTGTATCGGAATTTGACTCCGAAGGAGTCACCACAACAACGGCCTCCTTATAGAGGTCGTCCTGCGTGGCATCAATTCCGGTTTCTTCCGAACCCGCAATAGGATGGCTCCCCACAAACTGCGCATCATAATCCTGCAACACCGCATCAATCGATGCCGTCAGGCACCCTTTCGTGCTGCCGACATCCGTCACCACCACACCCGATGCGAGCCCATCACGACACGCCTCAATGAGAGGCGCCATGGTCAGAACAGGCACACAAACCACCACCAGGTCCGCATCGCGTACAGCATCACAGGGATCATCAAATACCGCATCCACAACGCCGCGCTCCAACGCAGTCGCCCGCGTCTCCTCGCGTCGGGCATACCCATGCACACGCACGGCAGCACCGCTGCGACGTACCGCCAGCCCTAACGATCCGCCCATCAAACCCAACCCCAGGATGCTCAGCGTCTTGACTGTTTGCATATCATTCTCCAGCGCCATCTGCAGCATGCTGCTCAATGCTCTGCACTACCGTTGCAAGGGCCAGAATGCAACGCTGATTCTCCTCACGAGTGCCCACGGTAATCCTAATGTGCTCAGGCAGACCATATACATCCATCGGTCGCGCAATCACGCCTCCACGCTGAAGCGCTTCAAACACCTTGCGACCCTGCCCGGTTCGAACCAACAAAAAGTTTGCCGATGACGGCACATAATCAATCCCCAACAGGTCAAGTTCCCCGTAAAAGAATGCCAACTCATCCCGCACCAGATCGCGCGTCCGCTGAACGTGTGCAACATCCCCCAACGCCGCTTCGGCGGCCTTCAAAGCCATGGCATTCACATTAAATGGCTGACGTACACGATTGAGAAGCTGAACACATTCCTCGGGCGCAACGGCATAGCCGACACGAAGACCAGCCAATCCATACACCTTTGAGAATGTGCGCAACACCACAACCGGACGTCCCTCACGGACAAATTCCAGCGAATGTGACTGGTCCTCTTCCGGCAACAACTCAACGTAGGCTTCATCCAAACAACAGATCACACCCGCCGGCAACCGATCCATAAATCGCGTCAACGCATCGGCTTGCACGGCAGTCCCGGTTGGATTGTTGGGATTGGCTATAAACACGATGCTGGTTTCGGGCCCGATCGCATCATGCATGGCGTCCAAATCATGCACGTACCTCACCATGGGTACATCGCGGACCTCAGCACCAAACATGGCTGCTACCAGGCGATAGACGGCAAATGCACGGTCCGCCATCACAATGTTACGTCCCGGGCGAAGAAACACATGTCCAAGAAATTCAATCAACTCGTTGCTACCGTTGCCCGGCAACACGTTTTCCGGCCGTACACCCAAGTGAGCGGCAATCGCACGCTTCAAAAAAAATGCACTTCCGTCAGGATAACGATGCATCTGACCCGCATAAGTACGCATGGCGTCCATCGCTACCGGCGAAGGCCCAAGACTGTTTTCGTTAGAGGCCAGCTTGACGATCTCATCCACAGAAGCAAAACCCAGCTCGCGCGCGACTTCCTCAATCGGCAAGCCCGGTTCATACGTCGCCAACCCCTGTATACCGTCATTGGCCAATCGACTGAATACGCCGTCGCTCATGACACCGTCTCACCCTCATCAGAATCACCATCCTCGGACACCGCTTCCTCCCCCCCCTCCGGAGAGTCTTCAGCGCTCACATCCGGCTGCCTGACATCCGTTTCCTCGGCCGCAACCGCATCTTCCGACGCACCGGATTCCCCTTCAAGCGGCAACGCAGCCTGTTGCGCATCTTCTTCCATCACAGCTTCGACCTCTTCACCGACTTTCTCACTCGGCGATGAGGCTTTTTTCCTGTTTTCCTTCAACAACAGCATCGGTTCGATGTCACTTAAATCGTCCAAACTATTCAACCCGAAATGCTCAAGAAACAACTGCGTGGTCCCGTAAAGAAATGGCCGACCCGGCAACTCGCTACGACCCACGATACGGACAAGTTGCAACTCCATGAGCGTTTTGACCAAATGATCCACAGAAACCCCGCGCACTGCCTCTATCTGCGCTTTCGTCACAGGTTGACGATAAGCCATAATAGCCAGCGTCTCCAGTGCAGGACGAGATAAACGGGCGGGCTTCTCCATCTTAAGCAAATGCTTCAACCACACTCCGCAATTCCCGGAACTATGCAACCGATACCCCCCGGCCACCTGCCCAAGGCGAAACCCAAGGTGCGCACGCTCAATGTCAGAGGTTAACGCTTCAAGTGCCGCATCCAACTCTTTCTTACGCACATCGCCAAAGACCGCTGCCGCGTCTCCTGACTTCTCCGCCACCTCCTTGAGACAACGGCGCATCTCGTTCAAACTAATCGGACGCTCCGCGCCAAAAATCATCGCACCAAGGATCTCTTTCAACTCCGGCAATACAGACGTATTATTCTCTTCCATCATCTGACTCCACAGGTTCGTTAGGTTCGTTGGTTGAGCCAATCACAATTTCACCAAACGGGTCCGGCTGAATGACGCACACCTGGCATAGTTTAATCAACTCCAGAAGCGCAAGAAAGGTGCAGATTAGCTCGTTACGAGAGGTCTTTGCACCAAACAACTCCGAAAATTTCACCTGACCACGCCGTTTCAACGTGTTTAACACCACGTCAATCTTATCCGCCACCGTAAACTGATCGTGGAAAATTTCACCAATTTGTTCCTCGCTCGTCCGCTGAAGAACTTCATTGAACGCGGAAATCAAATCAAACAAGCTGACATCTTCCAGCACCACACCTGATGCTTCAGCCTCTACCTCAATGCCCTTCGTCCCAATCGTGAAAATGCCTTCCTGTTCCAACTCTTTGCCGTGCAGGCGCAGCGCTGCGTCCTTGAATTTCTTGTACTCAACAAGCTGACGCACCAATTCCCAGCGAGGATCATCTTCATCATCCTCTTCCGCCAATTCAGATCGTTCCTCAACGGGCAACAACATGCGACTCTTAATCAACATCAAGGTCGCCGCCATCACAATAAACTCGCCGGCAATGTTCAGATCCAACATCCGCATCACGTTCAGGTACTCCATGTACTGACTCGTAATCACTTCAATCGGAATGTTGTGAATATCAATCTCATCCTTCTTGATCAAATACAGCAACAGATCAAGCGGTCCCTCAAAGACCTCCAGATTAACTTTATATTCCTCGGTTTGACTCATCTCACTCCACCTGACAAAACATCACACATTCGACCCCGGGTCCCCCGGCGTCTCCACAACAAGCCGCGAACCAATAACAAATAACGAACCATTCTACACCCTACTCCAGGCCCATGGCCCGCCGGGCAGCCTGCAGCGTTTCCGCAGCCTCCGCACGCGCTTTCTCCGCACCCGCCTTCAATACAGACTCAACATAACCGGGATCGGCTGCTAATTCTTCCCGCCGGGCGCGCAACGGCGCCAGCGTCTCATGCATCAATTCAAACAACGCTTTCTTGGCCTGACCATATCCGTAGCCACCCGCCTGGTAGCGATCAATCATTTCCTGGCGCTGGGTCTCATCCGCAAACAAACGGTACAAGGCAAACACATTGCATTTCTCAGGATCTTTCGGCTCTTCCATGGGCGTTGAATCGGTCACAATACGCATGATGCGCTTGCGTGCCTCTTTTTCATTTCCAAATAGCTCCACATGGTTGTCATAAGACTTTGACATTTTCTGCCCATCCACACCCGGAACAACGGCGACCTCGTGTTGGATTTCCGGTTCCGGAATCGTAAACACCTCCCCGAACAGGTTATTGAACTTGATGGCAAGGTCACGCGTGACCTCCACATGCTGCTTCTGATCGCGCCCCACCGGAACCAGATTAGACTGGTATGCCAGAATATCCGCCGCCATGAGAACCGGATACGCAAACAATGCATGACTGGCGGTAATGCCACGTGCGACTTTATCCTTATAGGCATGACAACGCTCAAGAAGCCCCATGGGAGTTACGGTTGAAAGCAACCATGTCAACTCGGTCACCTCCGGGACATCACTCTGCCGAAAAAAGACGCTGCGTTCAGGATCAAGACCACAGGCCAGAAAATCAAGGGCCACATCATGCGTGTATTCCCGGAGCATCGATCCATCCGAAGAAGTAGTCAACGCATGATAATTCGCAATAAAAATGAAAGCCTGCCCCCGCTCCTGCAATCGGATAGCGGGACGCATCATGCCAAAATAATTGCCCAGATGCAGCTTTCCTGAAGGCTGAATGCCTGAAAGTATCCGCATAAAACTTGATCTCCTGATTGATAAATCCAACATCACTCAACACCCACCAGCAGCAGGCGATTCACACAAAGAAGGCACGATACCCCATCCCCCCCGTCAGATCAAGCCAGCACAAGGACGATAAAGTGTTGAGCTTCGGACCTCGACCCTCTAGACTGACCAGACGTCAATTCAGATTACACGAACGGTATTAACAGGAGAGATCTCATGGGTGGATTCTTTGGAATTGCATCGAAAAATAGCTGTACCAACGATCTATTCTTCGGAACGGATTACCATTCACACCTCGGCACGCAACGTGGTGGGATGGCCGTAATGGGAGACAACGGAATCCAGCGCATCATCCATGATATCCGCAACGCGCAGTTCAGAAGTAAATTCGACGACGACCTGGGCAAACTGAAGGGGAACACGGGAATCGGCGTTATCAGCGACTACGAAGACCAACCCATTCTCGTAGGTTCTCACCTCGGCACATTCGCCGTCGTCACTGTGGGCGTCATCCAGAACGCAAAAGAACTTGAACGCAAAGCACACGGAAACCACAAAACTCATTTCTCTGAAATGAGCGGAGGCCACGTCAACCCTACCGAGTTGGTCGCCTCCATCATCAGCCAGGAGGACTCTTTTGTGGCCGGTCTCAAGCGTGCCCAGGATGAAATCGACGGATCCTGCTCGATCCTGCTGCTGACAGACCACACGCTCTACGCTGCACGTGACAAACTCGGTCGCACCCCGATCACGATCGGAATGCGCGACGGGTGCTACGCGGTTACCATGGAATCCTGCGCATTACCCAACATGGACTTTGAAACCGATCGCTACCTTGGGCCAGGAGAAATTGTATCCATCACCGCCGACGGGATTGAGCAACTCCAACCGCCCGGCGATACCATGCAGATCTGCTCGTTCCTGTGGGTCTATTACGGCTATCCCGCATCTTCCTACGAAGGGATCAACACCGAAGAAACGCGCTATCGCTGCGGAGCAGCCCTGGCAAAAAACGACAACGTGAACATCGACATGGTGGCCGGCATCCCGGATTCCGGAACCGCACACGCCATCGGCTATGCCAACGCCGCCGGAAAACCATACCAGCGACCCTTTGTTAAATACACACCCACCTGGCCACGCAGCTTCATGCCACAGGATCAATCCATCCGCGATCTGGTCGCCCGCATGAAATTGCTGCCCGTGCGCTCCATGGTGAAAGGGAAAAGCATTCTGTTCTGCGAAGATTCCATCGTTCGGGGCACACAACTCCAGGACATCATCCAACGCCTGTACGACTTCGGATCAGAAGAACTGCACATGCGGCCGGCATGCCCTCCACTCGTCTACGGATGCCGTTACCTGAATTTCTCGCGATCCCGCTCCATTATGGACCTTGCCACACGGCGCGCCATTAAGGAGCTTGAAGGCCACTCAGAAGAACCCCCACATGACTATGTGGACCCGAACAGCGATCGCTATCAGGCCATGGTCGACGTCATCCGAAAGCGCCTGAAACTAACCACGCTGAAGTACCAGACACTACCCGATCTCGTGGAGGCAATCGGCCTGCCCAAATCCAAACTCTGCACCTATTGCTGGGATGGGTGCACAGGGTGCAACGGCAACGGAGATGCAGGTTGAATGAACGCCCTGACTCAGCTCAGGAAACAAGGTTTACTTCATCCTTGCTTATGAGTCCCAAGATACAGTACTGTGCGCGGCTTCCATAACGAAAAAAGAGAGGTTCTGGACATGCATTTTGTAGTCTGCATCAAACAGGTCCCGGAAACGACCGACGTCAAAATCAATCCCGAAACCAACACCCTCATTCGAGAAGGTGTGGATTCCATTGTTAACCCATTCGATGTGTACGCCATTGAAGAGGCCCTGCGCCTCCGTGACAAGCTCGGCGGCAAGGTCACAGCCATCAGCATGGGACCCCCCCAGGCCGAGGCAGTCCTGCGCGAAGCCATTGCAATGGGTGTCAATGAAGGCATTCTGGTCAGCGACCGCGCCTTCGCAGGTAGCGACACCTGGGCCACCAGCTACACGTTGGCTATGGCCATTAAGAAAATTGGCGATTACGACGTTGTCCTGTTCGGCAAACAGGCTTCCGACGGGGACACCGCGCAGGTAGGACCCGGCGTGGCCACTCATCTCGACCTGCCTCAGATCACCTACGTACGCAAGATCGAAGAAGTGGACGAATCACACATTGTAGCCGAGCGCTTGCTGGAGAACGGCTATGAGAGCGTTGAGGCACCTTTGCCTGTCGCCCTGACTGTTGTCAAAGAAATCAACGATCCACGACTTCCTTCACTGAAAGGAAAAATGGCTGCCCGCAAAGCAGAAATCCCCACTTGGTCCGCCGAGGACATTGGTGCAGACCCTGCCTGCCTGGGCCTCGATGGATCCCCCACCAAGGTCGTAAAAATCTTTACACCTCCATCTCGCGAAGGTGGAGAAATCTTTGAAGGTGAACCCCACGAGTGCGCAGAAAAACTGGTCAAAGCACTGAAAGAAATTGTCGTTGAAGCGAACGCATAGAAGGAATCGAACCATGTCAAACGATCCAATCAAAGTTATTGATGAGAAATGCGTGGGATGCACATTGTGCGAAAAGTCATGCCCTTTCGGTGCCATCACCATGAAAGAACGGCTGGCCGAAATCGACCTGACCACCTGCACGTTGTGCGGTGCCTGCGTCGAAGCCTGCAAATTCGAAGCCATTGAGATGCGACAGAAAGAAGCACCCGCCAAAGACCTCAGCGACTACAAGGATGTCTGGGTTTTTGCAGAACAAAGCGATGGTCATATCGAATCCGTGACCTACGAACTTCTTGGCGAAGGCCGCAAACTGGCTGATGAACTGGGAATGGACCTTTGTGCAGTTCTGATTGGATCCGAAATAAAGGACAAAGCGGCCGAGCTCACCAGTCGTGGAGCCGACAAGGTTTATCTCATTGATCAGCCTGAACTGGTCTATTTTCAGGACGAACCCTATGCGGCAGTCCTGATCGATCTGATCAAGACTCACAAGCCTAACATCGTGCTGTGCGGTGCCACCACCATTGGCCGCAGCCTCGTCTCTCGCGTGGCCGTTTCAGTCGATGCAGGCCTCACAGCAGACTGCACAGGCTTGGCAATTGATCCGGAAACCAAGAACCTGCTTCAGACCCGACCCGCCTTCGGCGGCAACATTATGGCCACGATCGTCAGCCCGAACAACCGGCCTCAAATGGCCACGGTCCGACACAAGGTTATGAAGGAAGCCGATGTCGACAGCAGCCGCCAGGGCGAAGTCCTCATCAAAGAAATCGCCGCCGAGATCCTCAAAAGCAGAACCACGCGCCGTGAGTTCGTTCCGGAAACAGAGAACACAGTCAACATCGCAGAAGCAAATATTATTGTTTCAGGCGGAAGAGGTCTGCAGTCTCCGGAGAATTTCGAAGTACTCCGCGAGTTTGCTGAAGTCATCGGAGCTGGTATCGGTGCCTCACGTGCCGCAGTGGATGCCGACTGGATACCTTACTCGCACCAGGTAGGCCAGACAGGCAAAACCGTCTGCCCAAGAATCTATATCGCCTGCGGAATCAGCGGACAGATCCAGCACCTGGCCGGCATGTCGTCAGCCGACATCATCGTGGCCATCAACAGGGACCCGGAAGCACCTATCTTTAACATCGCGACTTACGGAATTGTTGGGAACGCATTAGAGATTGTGCCCATGTTGACCAAAGAATTCCGAAAAGTACTTGGAAAATAGGTTGACATCATCAGCCGCAGATCCGAATACTGGACGTTAGACAAGACAAGTGCAATGATCTGTAGACCGGGTGATTGCATGACAATGTGCGAAATGCTACACACGTCGTGCCGGCACGACATGTAATAAAGGGGGTGTCCATGTCCAAACAAATGCGGTTTCTCACTCTGATTATTCTCTCCGTCACCGTCTGCTCGCAGAGCTTCGGCGCGCAACCGGAAGACCCCGTCGTCGTCCTTGTGCCGGCACGCAAACAGATCATGAATCTGGCCTTTGATGTGGCCGCGCTTCGGCCCACCTTCCTGATCAGCTACCAGAATCTGGGAAAGAACGTAGCCCCATTCATGCATATATGGGATGCAAATGAACGCGTTTGGCGAGAGACCAATCAGGACTTCTACCACCAGGGACTGCATTTCGCAGCGGCACCCGGCACGGTCTACATCCTGGGGGCAGGCGACGAAACACCCAATACCCTCAGCACACAACCATCGTGGGCAAAGAACCTGGTACGACTGAGCGAACTCAATGCCGTATCGATCATGAATGCATTCAGCGATTCTCTCAATTTTTCGGCAAAAGAATGGCAATGGCTTGCACGACGACACAACCTTGAACTAAAAGATCTCAACGAACAGAGACGACGGTATGGCCGCTATGGACCACCAAAACATGCTGCAGCAAAAGAGCCCATCATCGCAAAACCAGTCAGTGACATTCAGATCGCCGAACCCGTCGTTACCACCGAACCGGCACCCGTTGCGGCACCTGCAATCAGCATCAAAGAACAAGCCGAAGACGTACAGAAACCCGTCGTAGCACCAGAACTTGATACGACCAAGCTTGAACCGCAATGGGAACAGGTTCCAGAGCCCTCCATGCAGGAAAAGGGCATCCCCCTTTCCGTTGATCCCGGCTCGAAATAGGCCGAATCCAATTTACTCTCGCAATTGACCTGAACCACACACAATGTATTTGTGCGTGGTCAACTCCTCCAGACCCATCGGGCCACGCGCATGAAGTTTCTCTGTGCAGACCCCGATTTCTCCGCCCATGCCAAACTCCGCCCCATCATTGAAACGCGTGGAGGCATTGATAAAAATCGAACTGGAATCCACGAGCAACGAAAACTGCTTCTGAGCTGCTTCTGATTCCGAAATAATGCAATCCGTATGCTTGGACCCAAAAAGATTGATGTGATCAATGGCCGCATCCACCGAGGGTACGATCTTCACAGATAAGACCAGATCCATATATTCCGTCACCCAATCCACATCATCGGCAGATTCCATATCAGTCACAATTTCCCGTGCTGCCTCGTCCCCCCGCAACAACACCCCTCGCTCACGCAAACGCGCCACCAATGCCGGAAGTATGGTCTGAGCTACCGATTCATGCACAAGTAAAGTCTCCGCCGCATTACACACATCCGGACGCTGACACTTTGCATTCTCGATCACATCCATCGCCATCGGTAAATCTGCAGCCTCATCCACATAGACGTGACACACACCTTTACAGTGCTTAAGCACCGGCACAGTCGCATCCTCAGTTACGGCACGAATCAACCCTTCGCCCCCACGCGGCACCACCAAATCGACCCGACCTTCAAGCTGTACTAACTCTTGAACCGCCTCGTGGTCTGTCACCTCTACAAATTGCACCGCATGCTCAGGAAGCCCCTTCGACACACCACCCTCAATCAATGCATGCGCAATGGCACGATTCGAACGAAATACATGACTGCCACCACGCAGAATAACCGCATTGGATGACTTCACGCATAATGCTGCAGCATCAGCCGTGACACGTGGACAGGATTCATACACCATGCCCACCACCCCTATGGGCACCCGTTTCTTAATAATTTCAAGACCATTGGGACGAATCCAACGAGATATAGTTACTCCAATAGGATCTTTCAAATCCGCTACGGTACGTAGCATTTTCACGAGACCTGCAACATCCGCAGCTGACACACGAATGCGATCCAATGCTGAACCAGAAAAGCCCGCCTCACGGGCATCAGACAAGTCCGCTTCGTTCGCAGCGATCACATCGACCTTACGAGCATCCAACTCCTCTGCCATGCCCTGAAGAATCGATTTCTTCTTGCGGGCATTCAACTGGATCATTTCGCGAGCCGCGGCAACGCCTCGGTCACCTATTTGCTCAATCTGTTCGCGCATCTGCATAGAGTTACCCCCAAAAAGAGACAAAAATACCTCAAACAGCGGACCCAATGATGAAGGTGCCCTCGTCGGCACACTCCATGACGCGATCAAGAACACCCTTCTTGCGCCCATTGGCAATGACCACCGAACAGCCCGCCATGGCCGCCTTCTTAGCCGCTTTGAGCTTGCTCACCATTCCGCCTTTAGAGAACTTAGCGGCACTGTCCTGCACAAGCGCAAACGTTTTCCGATTTACGCTCTCTAAACACCGTACGCGTTTCGATCGACCATTGGCACCCGGTTCACGCAATCCGTCCACCGTGCTCAATATCACCAGAAGATCGGCACGGATCAATTTGACCACCAGCATAGCCAGGTAATCATTGTCGCCCAATGCAAGATCAGCACGAATCTCCTCATCCGCCACCACGTCGTTTTCGTTCACGATCGGCACCACCCCATGCTTCAACAGCGATTCCAGTGTGCGCCGACCATTGGTCAACCGTACCTTGTGATGAAAATCCGCGTGCGTCAACAACACCTGACCCACCTTGATGCCCTGCTTCCCGAACAGCTCGTCGTAGAAAGACATCAGCTTGGTCTGACCCACGGCAGCAACCATCTGCAGTTCAGGAAGCAACGTCGGACGCTCTTTCAGCCCCATGGCCGCAACCCCCGCCCCCACGGCACCAGACGTGATGACCACCACCTCACGCCCCGATTTACGAATGGCCGCAATTTGCTGCACCAGCTCACCAATCCGACGACGGTCAGGACGACCATTCTGCTGAACCAGCACCCGGCTGCCAATCTTGACCACCACACGCCGGACATCAGCAATGGGTTCACGGTATTTAAGTGAAATCTTCATAGAGAGAAACTCTATAGAAATGCAACGTTGGGAACAAATCGAAAATACTATGACTTTCAACCCTCATCCAACACCCTGACGTTCATGAGTGTCGGCATTTGGGGCGAGCGACGGGATTTGAACCCGCGGCCCCCAGAACCACAATCTGGTGCTCTAACCAACTGAGCTACGCCCGCCATCACAGTTTGAAAAGCCCGTAATGTACGGGTATTCGACCAGAATTCAACAACAAAATGACAACAGTTCGAATAAAGAGACATAGACCTACCCTGCATTAGGATTGACGGAACGGATGCGTATCGGGATGATCATGCCATATGAATACACAGCCCGACTTTGAACACCTCGTACCTGATGTTATGCTGGATGCCGTAGAACAAGCCACCGGACTACACATGACAGGCCTGGCCACCCCGCTTCCCAGCTATATCAATCGTGTGTATGATACCCAAACCATGGATGGCGATCGCCTCATCGTCAAATTTTATCGCCCCGGCCGCTGGTCACGTGAAGCACTACAGGAAGAACATGACTTCGTGGCCGACTGTGCCGCTGACGAAATCCCCGTTATCGCACCGCTGGCACTCAATGGACATCACACCCTATATGAGGCTAACGGATTATTCTTTACTCTATTTCCAAAACGCTTTGGCAGACAGCTTGAGATCAACAACGATACGGACTGGATACGGGTCGGCCGCCTACTCGGTCGCATCCATATCGCAGGCAGCAAGCACGAAGCACACGCCCGCACCGATCTCCATCCGGCAAAATCCACCGCAACTCACATCCGCGACCTTCTCGAAAACGGACACATCACGCCACGCTACGAATCAGAGTTCCATGATCTGACCCACCGGATACTCGACGACATCATGGGACTTTTCGACAACACCGAATTTATCCGTATTCACGGCGATTGCCACTGCGGCAACCTTCTGGATCGACCTGACGAAGGTATCATGGTCATCGATTTTGACGATATGATGGTCGGGCCTCCCGTGCAGGACATGTGGCTACTACTCCCCGACATCGCTGATCACTGCAAACATGAACTGAATCTACTGCTGAGAGGGTACGAAGAATTCCGGGAATTCGATGACCACACACTGCGACTTATTGAGCCACTGCGAGCCATGCGCATCATCTACTATCTCGCCTGGTGCAGCCGACAAATCAATGACCACAAGTTCCGCGAAAACCACCCCGAATGGGGCTCCGACGCCCACTGGGGACGCGAAATAAACGATCTCAAACATCAAATCGAAGTCATCCACGCACACCTACGCTAACCCGCCCCCCGTTTCAACGACTGCATATCCGCACAGTACAGCTGGCGTTATACGCCTGCGGCTCCAAAAGACATGCCACAGCCGCACCAAAAACTCCCCCAAAACAGTCTCATTTTTTCTTCTTGCGTCACATACCCCCATAGGGTATCCTTGTTTTCAGAAAGGAAAGACTCCATGAAAAAGCACAAGACCACACACGAAGAAAACCTGGCCCGACTGGCACGCATTGAGGGACAAGTGCGCGGCCTGCAACGCATGATTGATGAAGGCAAATACTGCATCGACATCATCACCCAGATTCAGGCCGTACGCGCAGCGCTTCAATCCGTGAGTGAGAAAATTTTGCACAAACACATGGATCATTGCGTCGCTGATGCGTTTCGCGGGCGATCGCGCAAAGAAGCCAGCATCAAAATGGATGAAGTTTTTGACATTCTGAAACGTATGCGAAAATAGTGGAGATCCGTCATGTACCCCCACTCCAGCCACTACGTTGGTATCGCCGCGCTGCTTCTGCTAACGGGAAACGCAGCATGCTCAGCATCGCCACAGTCCACGTACTTTGAGGCGAACGCCATCGGAGTGTATTCCGACACGGACTCGTGGAGCGCACCACAAGGCAGACTGCCACGCAATGCGGTGGGCATAGAGCACTATCAGCGTTTCTCGGACAAGCATGGCGACTTTCTGAGCGCTGATCTTCAGGCTCGACTACATTACGACAGCGAAATAGACCAGAAACGCTGGGGCGTTGAAATCCATAACGCCTGGTTACTATATAAACCAGGACTGTCCCATGGAGTGCGTGCAGGCCACTTTGACCCCGCATTCGGTCTCGAACCCGTCACCGACACACACGGCACGCTTCTACAAACACTGGCACCGCGCGATATTGGCTACAAAAAAGACTGGGGCATTGGACTCGAAGGCCCCCTGGGACCGTTGGACTATCTCACAGCAGCACAAATCGGCTCAGGAATGGGCATCGAACGCACCGATGGCTCTTTTCTGCTTTCCTCTCGAATTGGCTCACCACGCTCACGAACAATTCGCTACGGCGCTTCAGCCCTATATGGCGAAGTCCTCTCAGGCATGCAACCACGGACATTCCCTCGCCCTGACTATGGACCCGCCGCCATTCGAAAAAGCCGGCTGGGCCTCGACGCAGCCATTGACGGATTTGCCCTCAATGCCCGAGGCGAAATCAGCATAGGTGAAAACAACAACGACACGGTCATGGGGGCCCTTGGGCGCCTCGACTTCAACTGGCCAACCCGAGAACGCATCGCGCTTTCAATTCAGGGCGAATACTGGTCAGACGATCCCGGCCACCAAAATCACGAAGACACCACCATATCCGGCGTGCTCTCCTACCGCCTGTCCCCAAACATCACACTTCGTACAGGCGTGCTCCACGACATCAGCGCATCAGACGAAAAAGACACACGTGTTGTCCTGCAACTATACAGCTACAGGAGGGTCTCATGAAGCTGTCTCTTATCATTCTAATGCTACTCTTCATGTGCCGACCTGCAACCGGCGCCGTCGGATGCACCTTAACCGATCCTGACCGCGACATTAGACGAATTTTTCCCGACGCAACAGGATATCGAACCGAGTTCATCACCATACAGGAGCGGGGTGGGCGCGAATTCGCACAGCAAGTGGAAGCTCTCCTGGGGGACAAACTGGACCCCGTACACGAACCACTGGATGTGCCTTACGCATATTACACCGTACTGAAGGGCACCAACACGATCGGTCATATGCATGGCGTCAACCAGAAAGGCATGTTCGGGGGTATGCAGCTCATTCTGGCGACCGACCTGCAAGGTACAATCGTGGGATTCTATTACCAGAAGCTCACATCACCCGACGCACGCAGATTCCGCAACCCGACATTCACCGATCCATTCACGGGCCTGCATCTTGACGATTTTCTTTCGCAGGATACCCTGCCCTCCGAAGAGCAAGCCCAGTCGCAACTGGGAAAGATCACAGACCCGAGCAAACAAAGTGCGGATGATTTCAATGCCACATTACGAGGCATCCGAAAAAACCTGGCCCTGCTGAAACTATTTAAACTCACATCAAACACAACAAGAGAAACAAATAGGAAATCAAAAAAATGAAAGCCTTAAATACCATCATCATCACAACACTAACCGGTATACTATTGACCGGCACGACCGGCTGTCGGCGCGCGGAAACGTACGGCACTGTCGACCCACAGGCCTCAGAGGCATCCGTAGCCGAACTGCTTGCCGGTGCGACCAGGGTTACATCACGAACCATTCGCGTTAAAGGACAGATCACCAGAGAATGCCCGACCGGCTGTTGGTTTGAACTTGAAGATGACGGCAACAGCATTCACGTAGACCTGAGTGGCGCAGGAATTGCGATCCCGCAACGCGTCGGAAAACAGGTCACGGTGATCGGTACACTTGAGAAAAAAGGTCCAATGGCTCAGGTAGCTGCCACAGGAGTCACGCTCCCATGAACCTGTTTATTGTTTCATTAAAGAACCTGCGCCATAAACGCATACGCACCGCGCTGAGCGTGGGTGGCGTCGGCATCGCTGTAGCAGTTCTCGTCAGCCTGCTGGGATTTGATGCAGGCTATCAGGAAGCCTTGCAAACCGACATCGACCGCATGGGCTACCAGGTTCTGGTCACAGCCAAAGGATGCCCCTACGAAGCAGCCACACTCATGCTCAAAGGCGGTGGCGGCCTGCGTTATATGGATCAAACCGTTTACGAGAAGATTATAAGCGACAAACGCATCGACAAGATCACACCACAACTTGTCGCCACTGCGTTCGATCCGGAACGATCCGAAGGGCGTGGCGGCATCACCCTCTTTATGGGAATCACCTCTTCATACCGAGAGTTGAAACCGTGGATGAAATTCCATTCCGGCAACTGGTTTTCAAGCAATAACGCAGCGGAAGTGATTATGGGTTACGAAGTGGCAGAGCTTGAACAACGATCCGTCGGCGACAACATCTTTATTCCCGGACACGACAACATTCTCAAAGTAGCTGGCATCTTTGAGCGAACCGGCACACAGGATGACGGGATCATCTTTATGCCACTGGGCACGACCCAGAAAATCTTTGAATTGCCAGAGAAAATCACCGGTATTGGCATTAAACTAAAGGACCTGACCCAACTGTCTGCATTTGAAGAAGACCTGTACAACGAACCCGCGATTCAGGTCATCAGCATGGCTCAAGTCAAGGGCACGATCTTCAACTTAATGTCATCTGCCAGGATCCTGGCCAATGCCATTGCCACAGTTGCCGTTGTCATCGCCGCGATCGGCGTCATCAACACCATCCTGATGTCAGTGTTCGAGCGAACCCGGGAGATCGGTGTCATGAAAGCACTGGGAGCATCGCAGGGCGAGGTGTTCTGCCTGATCTGGGTGGAAACCACCCTCGTCTGTTTCATAGGAGGCGTCATTGGAAGCACCCTCGCCGTGATCGGCGGCAGGCTGGTCGAATATCTCTTCAAACAGATCCTGCCCTATGCTCCCAGCGGCAGACTGATCATCATCTCACCCATACTTCTGCTCTCATCCCTGGCAGGCACCATTATCATTGGTTTACTTGCCGGGCTGTATCCTGCGGCCCGAGCGGCTGCCATGCGCCCTGTTGAAGCCATACGAACATCGGATTGAACACCATGAAAAAAACACTCATCAAAGCCGATAAGATCACCAAGTCATACGTACTCCCTGCAGAGACAATCCATGCCGTAGAGCTGGTTGATGTGACTATTCAGGAGGGCGATTTCATGTCCATCATGGGCCCATCGGGCTCTGGGAAAACCACTCTCCTTGATGTACTGGGATGCCTGTCTGCCGTATCGGAGGGGACACTCACCGTGTTCGAAAAAAACGTTTCAGACCTGAAAGAGCGCGAACTGGTCAACATTCGTCGCGACGGCATCAGTTTCGTTTTCCAGGATTTTCTATTGCTTCCCACCCTTTCGGCTGTGGAAAATGTAATGTTGCCAATGTGCTTCGGTTCCCGAAAACCGGACAAGGACCAAGCTGTCGCGATGCTGGAAAGGGTTGGTCTTGGCCACCGGATTCGACATCTACCGCGACAGCTTTCGGGAGGAGAACGGCAAAGGGTATCCATCGCGCGCGCACTTGCAGTGAAACCGCGCCTGCTTTTCGCAGACGAACCCACAGGCAATCTCGACAGCCATCATGCACATGAGGTATTCGATGTATTCCACCAACTCAACGCCGATGACAGCCTGACCATCGTCGTCGCCACACACGACAAAGAGCTTGGCAACCAAGCACCCCGCGTACTCAACATGCGCGACGGAAAGATTGCTTAGGTGATAGGGCGCTTGCCCCCGATAATGGTGTTGACCCGGTTTGAGGGATGGAGCGGGAGAGGGGAATCGAACCCCCGACGTTCAGCTTGGGAAGCTGACAT
>JADHWI010000005.1 GCA_016783565.1 Kiritimatiellia bacterium | reverse complement strand
ATTCGAGCGCAGGGCGGCGCTCGTGGCCGCGAAGCGGACACGGTGCCGAACAAGCGAGATTGCCGGGTGGGTGGGGGTCGTGGTGGACCGAAGGGACAACACGCTCACGCACACCCCGCTGCGCATGACGAACCCTCCACGGTTGGCCGCGAGATTCTTCTCTCTCGGGCGGTGGGTGGGCACTGGTCCGAGAAGCGGCGACATGCCGACACGGTTTCCGTGCCGGCATCTGGCCGCAACCCGGGGGCATGATGCGGAGTGCGTTTTCTGAGCCTGAGAGGACAACCCACTCGGGATCTTGCCGGGGTTCTACGGGTGGTGGGTGGGCATGGATCGTACAGGTCCGCATGATACTGCGGACACCGTATCTCAATCTACCGCGCGCGATGATGCGCCGGAGGCGCAAGATGAAGTGGCCGACCGTCTTCGCGAGGCTTCCGCCGTCGTGCTGCGCACTATGGCGGGACAGGTCGCCGAGTCAGGCAGGCCACACCCTTTGGAGCCGGGCCTGTGGCCCGGTGAGTTCGGATTCTGAGAGAGCTTGTGGGGATGCGCTGATGATTCGATGAAGTCGAGCTTCCCGGCTTGCGAAGCCGGATGCTCGACACCACGGAGGCCGTCAGGACGACCCGGCGCACAAGCCTGCGTCAAGCGTTGACGCGGTGCGTGTGCCGCATGGAAGGCGCGAGAGCGCCGGGGCATTGAGCACAGGGCATGACAGCTTCGCTGGCGTGGCCTGTGTCGGGGCCGCCGGGGACGGCGGCAGGGGCACAACGAAACGAACACGCCGCAACGCGGCGTTCCGCATGGGCGCTTGGCGGGACGGCTGCTCTTCCTCTTCGCAGCCGTCGTGACAAGCGGGGGTCTGGAGGAAGCGGGGAAGGACCGTCGGCATTACCAATCACGGTTGCGCGGGGCATCCCGTCAGCATCAACCGTGACAGCTCCGCTGGCGCGGTTGATGGCCCCGGTAGACAGCAGGACGCCCATCGACATCGGGGACGCGCCGGGTCTTTCAGCACGGGCCGTGACAGCCGTATTCGGCTGGCGCGGGCCGTGCGGGGTAGTAGTACCCAACGCGCGCAGCGCGGAGGGGGTGCTGCCTACCGTTCAGGAGGACGCTTGCCGCTCAAAGTAGGTTCGAATATCGGCAAGGAGGCTCGACCAACCTTCGCCTTCCACTGCGCTGCAGGCGAAGGCTGAGATCTACTGTGCCAACCGAACGCGATAGAAGAAAGAAGCACCTTCCACAGATGGCACCACCACCTGATTCTTCGGAGGATCAGCTGCAATACCTTTCCGAACGCATTCGAAACCATCCGCAAGGTTGGTGCTGATCTCGACGTCGTAGACGCAACCGCTCGCGCTATTCCATTCCAGCGTGATACCCTCCGCACCCATTTGCGCCCATACCATGCGTAGCGCAGAGAGGAAATCCGTGGGATCTGTCTGAGCAAGAAACTCCTGAGCATTCGTAAGGCCATCACCATCAGGGTCCGCTTTAGCGGCATCCAACAGGTTTGCCCCCGACAGATCGCCAAACCACCGTTCCATCCACACCGCCATATCAGCCCCGCCATCGTCAACAGTGACATTGAATGGACCGTAGGTGTTCCGCAATCCGGTATTTTCAACCTCAATCAACCGATACTGATACGAGCCTCCTGCAACAGCAGCAGGGTCCACAACTTCATAAGACTGAGGACCAAGCGAGAATAGAGTCGTCGGGATAAGATCAGCATGAACAGACACGTACTTGTCTACACCTGAATCATAGCGTTCAAGCAGAAAACCGACGGCCCCCAACTCTGCAGCGGTTTCCCAGGACACGAAGACCTGACCCGAACGACTGACCGCACCGAATTGCGACAACACGACCAGCGTTGGCGCGGGACGAACATAGCCAAAATCCAGATCTAATCGATGCTGCCCCACAGCAAGGCTCCCCGTCGCCTGGTCATCAAGCGTTGCATCCAAATCATAGGTCTGGTTCGTCGACAATAACACCGGCAACGTAGAGGTATCGATTCGCACTGTATACGTGCCTGCGGTAAGCCCTGAGAACATATACATCCCGCTCTCGTCAGTCACGTTGCTGGTCACCAATGCGTCTCCCGCATCATAAAGCATAACGGTCACGTTTGAGATCCCTGGCTCGCCCACATCCTGTACCCCATCAGAATCATCATCTCGCCAAACCCGATCACCTAATGAAGCAACCGTAATCAGTCCCGCATCAATGGAATCGTCGTCTACCCCTGGATAAATCGTGACGGAAGCGCGACCCGTGGCCGGATCAGCATCGCTGTCCAGCGTATCATCTGCTCCCTGATTTTGCAGACCTACACCGTAACCGGAAGGTGCCACGAACTCGACCTCATAGTCTCCACCCGGCAGATTAGAAAAAACATACAATCCGGCACTGTCTGTGGTCGTGGTTTCCAGTTCAATACCCGCAGAATCAAGAAGGCGGACCGTCACATTGGAAATCCCGGTTTCACCACCATCCTGAATTCCATCGGCATCCAAATCAGCCCAGACATAATCGCTGATACTTCCGATGAAAATATAATCCTCAACTTCTCCGGAGGCAACCTCACCGGTTACACTGTTGCCACCCTGACCTGCTTCATTCGTAATGCGAAAACGAGCCGGCATGCTATTGGACGCTGTAACCGGAATGTCAATGGTCAGTTCATATACCCCCGTGGTCAAAACCACGTCACTGAGCAATCCGGTTGTCAAACTGGTCACGCCGGTTGCAGAAACAAAAGTGACCGGATCCAACACATAATCTCCATCAAAATCGATAAAGGCGCTGAGAGCCCCAGGAGCCCCGGCTGTCACACGCAATACTGCAGTAGTCCCTGGAATCATAGGAGTCAACAATTCAACACCATCCTCATCATCAGCGCTGTCCTGGTCATCGCCTAGCCCGATTGACTGAGGCAAACCGTCAATCTCACTATCCAGCGTGCTACCCAGGTACGCCCCTGCAACATCAATAACGTGACGTGCGCCATCTCCCGCCCGGGTTGAAGGGTATGGTGCCGGCAAATCTCCAAAATCAGTCAACGGACTATCGGGATAATCCTCAGGCAGGAACGGATCGTTCTCCGACCCCCCTTTGCCTGGTGAATGATGAGATATCCCCGTGACCACAAAAACGGGAGTCTCACCAAATATGCTCAAATCCAAAGACCATTCATAAACCAGCGGCCACTCCCACTCGTAAGTAGAACTATACGTAATCTGATTTGTTGCTGGATACCCCTCCGCTGCATTGATGACGCTATTAATATTGGTTGGGTTCGTGATCGGCGACCACCAGTTCCCAGGATCTCCTGAACCCATCGTCCATCCCGGATCGATACCATTGTTCACTCGATATGCGTAGTTGCTCATGTTCCACGCCAGAGAACTGTACGAGATAACACCTGGCGGCGGAATCCCCAATCCTCCAGCAACAGTCTCGTCAGAGATCCAGTTCTCGTTGGTATTCGTAAAGCCACTTGGCTTACTAATACCTGCTATACCGGCTGTTCCCTGCTGCCATGCCCAGCTCTGTTCATTCGTACCGCTACCAACCCTAAGCGTAAACGCAGCAAACTCACTATCCATCGCCCGTTTGGCATCACGGTGACTGTCCCAACCGGCACTCTGCGTGTAAGCACTGCCCGTCCTCGGACTGAACACATTGTCGTTAACCCCACGACTGACCACTAACGCAAGATAAAGAACCTTATCCGAAACCGTTAGATACAGTTCACTACCACCTGAAGACGTCGCATAAGGAGTAGACGGGTAATTCAAGTAATCATCGTCCCCGTAGAACAATCCATTGACAGTGGGCGTTCCAGCCGTAACCGTCCCTACACCAACCATAGCAAGGCAGAAAAGGAAGCAAAGAAGGCGTATTTTGAAAGCAAGCGAATACAGAAGCCCGGAGCCTTCCTGTATATTAGACGAATCGTAGCGACTTCGTCTAATGTTGATCTGATCGAGCCCTGAATCCCGGCGGTCGCATATGCATATATTTCCAGCTTTGTTCATAAAGCCCTCCGCAAGCAGACTTCAGCCACAGGATAACCTGCAACAGAATCCAGATACAAAAAGGGCTGAGGCATTCGCCGGTTTTGCTATTTGCTCCCCGTCACCCAAGCAACCACATTACGGGCAAACGGATCAACACATCCACGCATCAGCTCAATCAAAAAATACTTCGCTTTTATACGAGATCAAACCAAACAATACCAACAACGACGCGTCGTTGCAATAAAAAATAGCCTATTTTTTTTAAAAATACTATACTCAAAAAGGAATAAAAACGTACACAGAAAAGACGACCTACGCAACGACTCAAAACTGACGTCACGCGAGACTTCTTCCCTTATTCTAAAGTCCCAGAAACTGTATCGCGAGCCCGGAAAGGCATATTGTGGCACCGGCAATAACATGTGTATAGCGTTCCAAGCGCCCAAAACGAGCAAAGCTCACGCCCCATACTGCTGCCATCACCACGGCAAACATCGTCCCTATGGTTACGACCGCAAACACCGCCGTAACAAGCAGCATACCCCCGACGCTCTGCTTGGCTGCAGGATACATCAAAATGGGAATTAATGGCTCACAAGGCCCAAAAACAAAAATAGTAAACAAAATCCATGGCGTAAGCTGACGCTTCTCAACTCCATGCACATGCACATGACCATGACCATGTGTATGCGTGTGTTGATGCTCCTCGCCGCCTTCATGCGTGTGAACATGAACATGTGGTCGGTTCCGTACCGCACGACGTACACCCCAGGCGGCGTAGGCCAACCCAAAGCCGATCAGCAACCAGGCGGCCACGTTGCCACGCGCCCCTTCAACCCCCTCCAGTCGCCCCACAGCAATACCCAAGGCCACACCCACAACACCCAACACCACTGACCCCAACACATGCCCCACCCCACAGAGCAATGTCACCAGCGACGTCTTGAGCACTGTCCACTTCCCCGCACGACTCATCACGATGAATGGCAGATAATGATCAGGGCCAAACAGTGTATGAAAAAAACCAATCGATGCAGCCGTAGCGGCCAACGCGATAATTTCTGGTGTCATGCTGCATTTACTCCCTATTTATCATCTAAAACTCAAGCGCGAGTTGTGCCGTCACCATGTCACGATCAAACACCTCATCGTCAAACTCCCCATGGAGATACTCAACAGACAATGATGCAGCATCCGTAAGGCGCCTCGATAGGGCTACGCCATACTGCTCGTCCGGAAAGCCGATAAACTCATCAGAGCCTTCGACCTTAATCGCCAGTTCAAGTTCATGAGACTCTATATCTACAGCAAACTCTGCATTCCATGCCTTCGGTTCCTGCGCCTCTTCGCTCAGCATTCCGGCTGCGAACGCTTCGGTGGCACCAATATACTCAACATCAATATAGATTGACTTCCAATGCAGCGATGCAAACCCACCAAATGCCGACACATCATCCCCCATCACGGCTCCATCCCCAGCCGCATCCCGAATGTCGAGTAACTGCGCTTCGAGTACGTCCGACTCGCCAAGACTCGAGATCCAACACGCACTTACGCTCAACGCATCCACGGGATGAAATGTCAACAATACCACCACGTCGTCCGCCTCATCACTGTCCTCGGAAACATCGCCGTTAAATGCCGCAAATCGAACACCGCCAATCGCATGCTCATACCCAACCATTGCAGCAGACTCGCGTGTCTCGCCAAGCTCAAGAACCAGGGGATCGCTGACAAAATGCGTGGCAAACTCCCCGAAGGGCACATACATCTTGCCCACCGTTACAAACCAGGGGTATGCCTCGGTTGCCCCCACCGTGATCATGGCCTGATCAAGATCAACAGGCTCAGTATCATCCTCTTCCCAGAGCAAGAGGGCCTCACCACGAATCCATTCCTCAAACTCGACTGCCACTCCCAACTCGAATGTGGCCAGCACAACATCACTCACGTCCTCGCCCCCGTCTTCACCCGAAAACGCCTCAACTTCCAGCAATCCGCCTACCGAAACACCTTCCAGCAAAGCGATCCCGGCAACATCTCGCTTCTCCGCGGGACTGTGATACAAATGCGTGTGATCCTCTTGCGCCATACTGCTTACGACCCAGAGAAAACTACTCACGAGTCCGACCCGCAACACCCTGCAGCGATACCGTTTACTCATACACACATTTTCACCTGTTTCACTTGCACCTGACATCCGCTTATAACTCCACTCCCGTTGACGCTGCGGCCAACGAACAATACTTCACACCCTTCGTGCCCTTCAGTCGATCTGACAGCTCGCGTACGCGCTGCGGGTTTCCACGTACAACAACAATTTCCAAACAATTGTGATGGTCCAGATGAATGTGCTGCGACGAAATAATCAATGCGTGGTAGTCGTGCTGGATATGCGTGAGCTTATGACTCAAATCACGCTTATGATGGTCAAACACCAGAATGATAGCAGCTGCAACTTCTGCACCGCATTCCCATTCCTGCTCCACCAACGATTCACGAATCAGGTCCGCCACCGCTTTGGACCGGGTTGGGTACCCATCCTTCTCTATCTGACGATCAAAGCGTTCAAGCAACGCCCCGTCCAGCGACACACTCACTCTTGTCAATTCAGACACGCACATCTCCTTCATACGAATTTTCAATATCGTATTACGATGCTACGCATCTGCCCCGAGTATGTCAAGGCATGAGGACAGGCAATTGATCCAATCAATCAAAAACGGCACACTACACTCAGAAGTCCCCATAGCGCAGGCAGGCAATGAGTCCCCCCTCCTTCATCTCCTGCAACATGGGATCATTCCGGGCACACTGCTCGGTTGCATAAGGACAACGCGGATGAAAACGACAGCCCGCTGGCGGATTCGCCGGTGAAGGGACATCCCCTTCCAGCACAATACGTCTTTTCCCCTCGGACTTAGGCTTCGGAATCGCCGAAACCAATGCCTGTGTATAGGGATGCTGCGGCTGATCCATCACCTGCTGAGCGGGACCGTGCTCTACAATCCGCCCCAGATACATCACCGCTACATCATCGGCAATGTGCCGCACCACGCTCAAATCATGAGAAATAAACAGATACGACAATCCATGCCGTTCACGCAAATCCATCAGCAGGTTCAACACTTGCGCCTGAACCGACACATCCAGTGCACTCACCGCCTCATCACAAATCACGACCTCTGGACGCAGGGAAATGGCTCGAGCCACACTGATACGCTGTCGCTGTCCTCCTGAAAACTCGTGTGGATAACGGTAAAGCGCGCGCGGGCCCAACCCGACCTCCTGCAACAATCGCACAGCCTCTTCCTCCTTGCGCGCGACAGAAATCAGACCATGCGTCACCATGCCTTCGGTCACCAGCTCCATCACCGTCATGCGAGGATTAAGCGATGCAAAAGGATCCTGAAACACAATTTGCAAATTACGACGCAATCGGCGCAATGCCTCGCCCGAAAGTTGAAGCACATCATCCCCTTTAAAAAGAATACGCCCTTCGCGTGCCGGGTCCAATCGAAGGACCGTTCTTGCCAGCGTGGTCTTGCCGCAACCCGACTCCCCCACCAGGCCCAGCGTCTTACCCTTCTCAAGCTTCAGCGATACCCCGTCAACCGCCTGTACATGCCCGACAGTATGTGAGAATATTCCCCGCCGTATGGGAAACCAGGTGCGTAGACCATCCAGTTCGAGCAAGGGCGTCATGACTGCAACTCCTTCTCCCTGAGGAAGCATCGTACAAGTCGGTTTCCATGCACATAAACAGGGGGATGCTCCACTCGGCAACGATCAAACGCATGCTCACAACGATCACAAAAGCGACACCCAGCAGGATAATCCAGTGGTGATGGCACCTGGCCGGCTATGGTTTGCAGCCGCGACTGATGCTTTGCATGAACCGGCAGCGACGCCAGCAAAGCGCTCGTATACGGATGCTGAGGACGATCATAAATGTCATGCACATCGCCTGTCTCAACGATCTCTGAAGCATACATCACGGCCACACGCGTGCACATTTCCCAAACCACCCCCATATCGTGCGTGATCAACACCAGCGAGGTATCCTTCTTTTTCATCGCACGCATAAGATCAAATATCTGTGCCTGTACGGTCACATCCAAAGCCGTAGTTGGTTCATCAGCAATCACCAGATCCGGGTCCAACATCAACACCATCGCGATCATAACCCTCTGCCGCATGCCACCCGAAAGCTGGAAGGGATAAGCGTACATCCGCTCGGCCGCATCCGGAATACCCACTTTCGACAACCACTCTTCGCCAAGCGTCCAGGCATCACTCCGGCTGATATCACGATGCAATTGCAATGTCTCCACAAGCTGACGACCCACACGATGCAAAGGCGACAACGCCGTCATCGGTTCCTGAAAAATCATTCCCATTCGCGCTCCGCGCACTTTCCGCAAATTATTCAACGGCATGGTCAACAGATTCTGGCCATCCAGCATCACCTGGCCTGACAAAATGCGCCCGGGCGGCGAGGGAATCAAACGCATAGCGCTCAACGCCGTCACCGATTTACCGCACCCGGACTCCCCCACCAGGCCGAGCACCTCACCCCGATAAACATCCAGGGAGACATGTTCAACCGCATCCACCTGACCATCATCCGTATCAAACGACACACACAAGTCGCGAATAGACAACAGCACCTCGTCTGTCCGAGCACCTTCACTCATGACAGTTGACTCCTCGGCTTAGGATCATAGGCATCACGGACGCCTTCCCCGATAAACACGCCCAACAACATCACTACAAAAAGCGCCAGAGAGGGATACAAAATGAGCCACCATGCCCACCGGTACTGCTGAGCCTGGTGCAGCAATTCCCCCCAGCTCGGAGTCGGCGGCGGCAACCCGAACCCGAGATAATCCAACGCGGCCAGCGACCCGATTGCACCGACCAACGAAAACGGAAAAAAGGTAATGATCGGGGTCAGGGCATTCGGGAGAATGTGATGCAGAATAATTCTCGGCGTGCGAATGCCCATACAACGCGCAGCATCCACAAACGGCAAATGACGAAGCCGCAAAAACTCCGCGCGCATATAGTATGATATCCCAATCCAATTAAAAATCGCATAACAGAACAGCAGCAACATGAAACTACGTCCATATACAGACCCGATCAGGATCATGACATACAGAAACGGCAAGGCACTCCACACCTCGATCACCCGCTGCGTGGCAATGTCCACTTTTCCGCCGTAATATCCCTGTAATGCCCCCACCAGAACACCAATCACCATCGACAGACTGACAAGCATAAACCCGAAGCGTAACGAAATCCGCAGCCCGTACAATACGCGCGCAAAAACATCACGCCCTGCACTATCAATTCCCATCCAATGCCCTCGACAGGGCGGATAAGGCCAAGCCACTTCATTCTTCCTGAATCGCACCCGCAACGCCCCTTTCGACCCCTCAACCACTGTATCAATCCGACTGCGCACATAAGCATCAGGAAGACTCCCCAGAATGGCTTCACGCACCGTTTGCGGCTGTAGCCCCCAAGCTTCCCTTTCTCCCCCGACAAGATTCCCTTCAGCATCCAATCGCCACTCATACGCCACGGCCTCATCCAGGACCTCACGCAATGTAATACGGACCGTGGAGGGCGGCTGCGAACGGGGAGAAAATGGAGACAACGCCCATGTTGCACGTATATCCCCGTCACGTCCCCCCGCAAGCTCCACTTCCTGCCGTGACGCAGCCTCATTGGCAAAACGGCAGCGCACCGCATCCTGAAAAGATTCAGGAAGGGTCCACAGCTTGAGCAGATCCACTCCCTGCTCGTCATCTAAAAAGAAACCTGCCGCACGCTGCCTCACCACACGATAATGCGGATCGACCTCAACAAACCCAACATGTTGCAACGTGGCTACCTGTACCGCCATCCATTCCTCGTTGCGCAACGAATCGGGCGAGATGCTCTCCAACGGGCCATAACGCACCGGCGCAAACCGCATGAAATTTCCGGATTCAGCATCAAATTGCGGCTGCCCATTCAACGCACGATAATCCGCGCGAGTCTTCTGGCCACTACCGGTAAACACATCATCGGGATAATATCGAAAAGCGGGAAAATACGACTTGCCCTCAAATCGCAAATACAAAGGGCGATCATTACAAATCAACTCAGCACCAAGACTGACCAGAAACAGGACTATCAACAGCCAAAACGACACAAAGGCACGCCGATGCGCACGAAAGCGCTGCAACCGCTTGCGTGCCACCGGATTCAATGTCCACTTCGCAAAGAGTTTCTTCATTTCTGAAAACTGATACGCGGATCAATCAAAACATAACACATGTCTGACAACACATTACCCAACAACGCCAGAATAGATGTCACCGCAAGAATCCCCATAAACACCGCATAATCACGTCCCACAATTGAGTCGTAACTCAACAATCCCATTCCGGGAATCTCAAACACCCGCTCAATAATGACCGATCCCGCAAAAATAAGCGTCAAGATTCGACCAAATCCAGTGGCAATGGGAACGAGAGAATTTCGAAGAGCATGCCCCCATACCGCGCGACGCACGCTACCACCCTTGGCGAGTACGGTACGCACATAATCACTACTGACTTGATCCAGCAACGAATTCTTCATCAAGAGCGTCAGGATTGCAAAATTGCCAACCACATAACAACTCAACGGCAAAAACATGTGCATCAAGCGATCCTGAAACTTCGCCCACAACGTAAAGGTAGCAAACTGGTCCGACTCAAACCCCGCAACCGGGAACACATCCCAGAAATGCGCAACCGTACCGCAAAAAAGCATCTTGAGCACCATGCCAAATGCAAAAGCCGGGATGGCATAGCCGACAAAAACTACCGCACTCGACACCAGGTCAAACGTGGACCCGTTACGCAATGCTTTTGCAATTCCAAGCGGAATACAGACAAGATAACTCAACACAAATCCAGTAATTCCAAAGATCAGTGAAACAGGGAATCGTTCAACAATAAGCTGCCACGCCAACTTATTGGGGTATTTATAGGACTCTCGGCGCATCCCGAGACAATCAGACACCAACCAATTCCAATACTGCTGGTAGAATGGCTTATCAAAACCAAAATGCGCTTCCAGTTGCTCACGATACTCCTCGGTAATAGCACCCGCTTCACCGGTTCGGGCACTTTCAGTCGTACCGATGCCGCGCATCTTCATCATCATCTGCTCAACAGGACCACCAGGCACAAACTGTGTTATGGAAAAACACAGCAATGTAATGCCAATAAACGTTGGCACAATCAGCAGAAGTCTGCGCAAAAAATATTCTCTTCGTTCCATAATTGGACCAAATGGTAGCAAATACCCGGTAAAATGCCAGTGTATCTACTTTACCGACCCGTGAATTTTGATACTTTGGCAGTTTAACACATGCACGGCATGTTCAGGCACCGACTTAAGGCAAAAGATTGATCAAAAGAAAAACAGCATATTTGAGCACCACATGCATTCTCCTGTCTGTAGTTGTCAGCCATAGTGCATCTGCAGCACCGAACTCTATCCCCCTGTGGAAGCAACGCTACGCCCCCACAAACCGGGTATGGCAACAAACCGAACAACACTTCGTGTTCAATAACGGATCCGAACCTGAAACGCTGGATCCGCATATCATGACCGGCTCTCCGGAGATACGTCTCGCGGGAGCCCTCTATGAGGGACTCACCACGCTGGACCCCTCCACACTCGAACCCCGACCCGGTATCGCTGATCGCTGGAGCATCTCGGAAGACGGGAAGCTCTTCACGTTTCACATTCGCCCTTCAGCAGCATGGAGCGACGGGAAGCCGATCGTAGCCGCCGACTTCCTGCATTCATGGCAGCGAGCGCTAACCCCAGCCACAGGCGGATCGTACGCCAACCTTCTTTTCGCCATCCGTGGTGCAGAGGATTACTTCCATGGCAAGCAGACTGATTTCAGCACCGTTGGCATCCAAGCCCCAGACACAGCGACCCTCAAGGTGGAACTGACCACCCCCTGTGCGTATTTCCTGGAACTGACGGCTTTCCCAACCTATGCACCGGTTCGCACGGATCACATCAAAGAACATGGCCTACAATGGACCAGCCCGGAACACCTTGTGACCAGCGGCCCCTTCATGCTGAACCAATGGAAACCACGTCAACACATTGAACTTATCCGCAATCCGCACTACTGGGATGCCTCCTTCGTCAAGCTGGACCGTGTCACCGCAATGCCTCTGGATGATTTGAACACAGCCTATCAACTTTTCCTTAAGCGAGAACTGCACTGGATGGTCTCCATCCCTCAAGCTCGCATCGACGAAATCAAGCGCAACCCGGACTACTACGCATTGCCGTTCTTCGGTACCTATTATTACCGCTTCAATGTTACAAAACCACCGTTTGACAATCGCCTCGTACGTAAAGCACTTTCGTTGGGCACAGATCGAGAGGAAATCACAAAACACATATTACGCTCGGGGCAGACCCCTGTCGCCAGCTACTGCCCCCCCGTGGCCGGCTACAAACCCATCGAGGGACTTCTCTACGATCGTAACCGCGCACGTCAAACCCTTGCAGAAGCCGGCTATGGGCCCAATGGAAAACCGTTCCCGCCTGTCGAGATTCTCTACAATACCAGCGAAGCGCACAAAACCGTGGCCGAGGCAATCGCCGCCCAGTGGCGGCGCAATCTGGGCATCACGGCCTCGGCCCGCAACGTGGAATGGAAGATCTTCCTGAATGATATGCGTGACCTGAACTACCAGGTTTGCCGCTCAAGCTGGATTGGCGACTACGGCGACCCCAGCACATTCTTTGACTGTTTTCGAGGCGGAGATGGCAACAATCGAACCGGTTGGGACAACGCGCTCTACAATCAGCTTGCCCATACCAGCCGCCAGGAAAGTGATTCAACCATGCGCTATTCCATGTTCAGAAAGATGGAAAAAATTCTGGTTGAGGACGAGTGCCCGATACTACCGATTTACCGCTACGTGAACCAGGGACTTCTGGCCGAGAATGTCAATGGCTGGTACGGCAACATACGCGATCTACATAATCTGAAATATATCTGGATGGAGGACTGATGATGCCCCGCATTTTTCGACGCCTCCTGTACGCACCCATCGTACTGCTCCTTCTCGTCACCATGACGTTCTTTCTCGTACGATTAGCCCCCGGGGGGCCATTCAGTAATGAACGCGATCTTCCCGAAGAAGTAGAGTCCGCCCTCAACGCCCGTTTCGGTCTCGATCAACCGCTGCACATTCAGTACATGCGAATGGTAGGCGGCCTGCTCCGCGGTGACCTGGGCCCATCCATGAAGCATCGGGACCGCACTGTGAAAGACATCATCAGCGACCACCTTCCCCCCAGCTTACTTCTCGGTACCACGGCTATTCTTCTGGCACTATGGGTTGGCATTACGATCGGCATCATCTCCGCATTGCGAGCAAACACGCTCATCGACTACCTGGGTATGGGCGCAACCGTCATCGGAATCAGCCTACCCGCTTTCGTTTTCGGACCCCTGCTGCAACTTATCTTTTCAATGAAACTAGGATGGCTCCCGGTGGCCGGCTACGGAAACGCAAGTCAACTGATACTCCCGGCTGTCACGCTCTCTCTACCCTTCGCTGCACGCTTCGCCCGTTTAATGCGTGCCGGCATGCTGGAGATACTCAGCGAGGATTTCATCCGCACCGCACATGCCAAGGGACTCAGCGAATTCACCATCGTAACCCGCCATGCTCTGCGCGGAGCTATCCTACCCGTCATCAGCTTCCTCGGACCAGCAATAGCCGCCATCACCACAGGCTCTCTGATTGTAGAAAAAATCTTCAATATTCCCGGCCTGGGACGCGAATTCGTGGAAAGTGCACTGAACCGAGACTATACGCTCGTTATGGGCACCACGCTGGTCTATGGCACCTTTATCGTACTCTGCAACATGCTGGCTGACCTGAGCTATGCCGCCCTGGACCCACGCGTCCGGGACGCCGAGGAGGTCGCATAGTGCCCAACATCCCACACTCACCCACAAACACCCACGCCTCGCCCTTCCGCTTGGCCCTGGGACGACTGCGGCGACACAAATTGGGTATGCTCGGCATGGTGCTGGTGCTTCTCATGGTTCTCGGCGTCCTGCTTGTGCCGGAAATCTCTCACATGTCTCCCAATGAGACACGCCCATGGATCGGGACTCAGGCACCGCTGAACCAGCATCCCGATTGCGCAGTTGAAAACGTCTTCACTGTCGGCACAGCCCCCGAAACATCACGACGACCGGCGCACCGTAGTCACCTGATCTACCAGGTTCAAGATCAAACGCCGGAAGAGTTCCGCATCGTGGTCCGTCGTGGTCGCGTGCATTCCATTGCCATCGGCGCCCAACACCTTGACACACTGAACTTAATTGAGCGCGGCGGACTTGCCTTTGAGATTAATCCGGGAGGAATTGCCGGACGCACCATCACGCCCACCGTGATCAAAACAGGAGCGCCACCTCCTGAAGGACTCATGCGAGAGGGCGCGCGTGTCCTGATCATGGGAATCACACATCCCGAAACTATCCGGACCATCACTATTCACATGACTGATGGACGCGTCACGGCAATACACGAAGGCGAACAAACACTGCAGCACATTTCCCTGCGCGGCGAGAACATCCTGTCCATTACAGACGGACACTCCGACACCCCCCTGACGCTTACGCACTGGTTCGGAACGGACGAGCTTGGACGTGATCTTTTTGTGCGCGTCTTCTATGGCGGCCGCGTATCCATGCTTGTTGGCCTGGTTGCCACGGTGGTCAGCCTGCTGATCGGCCTGCTCTATGGTGCCGTCGCCGGTTACATCGGCGGTCGCTGCGATCGCCTTATGATGGGTGCTGTTGACGTTCTCTATGCATTGCCGTTCCTGTTTCTTGTGATCATCCTGATGGTAAGTTTCGGGCGCAACATCATCATGCTGTTCATTGCCCTTGGCGCCGTGCAATGGCTCACCATGGCCCGCATCGTCCGCGGACAGGTGCTGAGCCTCAAACAGATGGAATTCGTGGAAGCAGCACGCCTGAGCGGAGCATCAAGCCTGGGCATCATTTTACGCCACTTGATTCCGCACACCATGGGCCCTGTCATCGTGTACACGACCCTAACGGTTCCTGTTATTATCATGGGAGAAAGTTTTCTTGCCTTCATCGGACTGCAGGTACAGTACCACGGTATCTCGTTGGATTCCTGGGGTGCATTGATCAGCCGGGGCGTGCAGGCACTCGGCCAGGGCGGCGAACAGAGCTGGCTGCTATTCTTCCCCTCTATGGCAATGGTGCTGACGTTATTCGGACTGAACAGCCTCGGCGATGGTTTGCGCGACTGCTTTGATCCAAAACGGAGTATAAACGACTGATGACCCCCTTGCTGAACATCGAAGCATTAAACGTTCGGTACCACGGTGTACGTGGCCATACCGATGCGGTCCGCGATGTTTCGCTCCAGATAGGCGCAGGAGAATCCGTGGCCATCGTTGGAGAAAGCGGATGCGGCAAGACGTCCATTGCCCTGGCCCTCATGGGCCTACTGCCACCCAAACAAATCACCATGAATGGGATCATCCACTTTAACAATCAGGATCTACTGTCCATGACGACAAAGGAGATTCGCCGCATACGCGGCCGCGACATGGCTATGATCTTCCAAGATCCCATGACCAGCCTGAACCCTTACTTGCGCATCGGCATGCAGATCGCGGAACCACTCTGGACCCACACACCCATGCGACACGCCGCTGCACGCAAAGAAGCCATACAGTTGCTTGATTCAGTCGGTTTCGATAACAGCATCCGCGACACACAAACCTACCCCCACCAACTCTCCGGAGGTATGTGCCAACGGGCCATGATCGCTTCCGCCCTGGCATGCGCTCCTAAACTGCTGATTGCGGATGAGCCTACAACCGCACTCGACGTGATCACACAGGATCAGGTGCTATCCCTGATCCGCACGAAACAGAGCGAACACGGCATGGCGCTGCTGCTGATCACACACGACCTTGGGATTGTGGCACAGACCTGCGAACGTGTCGCAGTCATGTACCAGGGCCAAATCGTGGAAACAGGAACCACGAAAACTATCTATGAGAACCCCCAACATGACTACACACGTGCATTGCTGGATGCCGTGCCACGCCTGGATGGCCCACGCGTACATCACCTGCGTACAGTCGGAAAAGAAACCACACCCAAACAACGCGAAGAAAAAAAACAGAGCATTCAAAGCACACAACGCGTTGTGCTCGACATAAAGAATCTCAGCGTGCATTTTCGCAGCGGGCGTCGCCACATGCGCACCGTAAAAGCCGTCGACCATGTATCGTTCGCCCTCAACGAACAAGAGGTCCTCGGCCTCGTCGGGCAAAGTGGATCCGGCAAATCAACGCTGATCCGTGCCCTCCTTCAACTTGAGACACCCACCACTGGAGAGGTCTTCCTGAAAGACTGGAAACTGAAGAACCTGACACAACGCGAACGGCACAAACTGTGGCAGCAAATGCAAATGGTCTTCCAGGACCCCTACGGCAGCTTGAACGCACGTCTGACCGCCGGACGCATCATTGCCGAACCACTCAAAAATTTCTCTGTGGTTCCCAGACGGCAGACACGCGCTCGGGTCGAAGAACTGATGGCCCTCGTGCAACTGGACCCTGCCTGGCAAAACCGTTACCCGCACGAATTCTCGGGCGGCCAACGCCAACGCATCGGAATTGCACGTGCATTAGCCTGTAACCCACACATTCTTTTCTGCGACGAACCCGTCAGTGCGCTCGATGTCTCCATTCAGGCCGAAGTACTCAATCTACTCCGTGATCTCAAAGAACAACTCAATCTGACCATTATCTTTGTCTCGCATGATCTGGCCGTCGTACGCCATGTGGCCGACCGCGTGGCCGTTATGCACCGCGGAAAGATCGTCGAATGGCTTGATGCGGACCGCATCGTTGCATCCGCGAGCCATCCCTATACGCAACAATTAATGAAAGCCGTTCCCATCCCCGACCCCAAACGCTATCATGCATAGAATGATGAACACCAAGACCTACTATTTTTGCGGCATAGGTGGCAGCGGCATGAGCGCCCTGGCGCAATACCTGTGTCGGTGCGGCTCACAGGTCTACGGATCCGACCGCAGTTTCGACAAGAAACAAAACCTTTCCGTGCAAGACATGCTGCAACAGCAAGGCATCACGATCGCCCGCCAGGATGGCAGTGGCGTCACGTCGGATGTAGACAGTCTGATTGTATCCACGGCTATCGAACCCACCATCCCCGACGTGGCAGCAGCAAAAGAACGAAACATCCCCATCACGTCCCGCGCGGAACTTCTGGCCGAAATTTTTCAGTCCTTCACGCGCCGCATTGCCGTGGCAGGCACAAGCGGGAAATCCACGGTGACCGCCATGCTCGGACATATCCTCGCCGTGAACAATCTGGACCCCACCATCATCAACGGGGCCGCCATGACACCGGACATCTCCGATCCCGGCATTGGCAACGTACGTACTGGAAACAGCGATTTGTGCGTGATTGAGGCTGATGAAAGTGATGGGTCTATCGCCAACTATACCCCGACCCTGTCCATTCTCACCAATATGGGACTGGACCATAAGTCGCTGCCAGAATTACGCCAACTCTTTGGCGATTTTCTCAGTCGCGCAACGGTAGGAGCCGTCATAAATTGTGACTGTGACGAATCCATGCAACTGGCACACCACGCCAACGCGACCACATTCAGCATACACAACCATTCAGCGAACCTCTATGCCTCGACAGTGCAACCCACTCCGCAGGGCATGGCGTACCGCTTGCAGGAGAAAACGTACACCTTACCGATGCCGGGCGAGCACAATGTTGCGAACGCACTCGCAGCCATTGCCGGGGCATTCATCCTCAACATCTCGATTCACGACGCTGCGGAAGCCTTACAGACATTCGGCGGCGTTCGGCGGCGACTGCAAACCATCGGTTGCAGTAACGGCATTCAAGTCCTGGATGACTTCGCCCATAACCCGGATAAAGTTGCTGCCAGCCTGAACGCACTGAAATCGCAACCCGGCCGATTACGCATATTTTTTCAACCACACGGCTACGCCCCCCTGCGACTCTTCCTTGATCAACTGGCCGCGGCTTTTTCCAATGGTCTTGAAGATAACGACCTGCTGGTCATCCCACCCGTCTACTATGCGGGAGGCACCGTTGCATCCCGCGACGTGACGTCCAAAGATCTTATTGATGCCGTATGTGCACGCGGCACCCATGCGCGCCTCGCAACGGACCGCAAAGAGGCACTCACCTGGCTTTGTGACGGCATCGCCCCTGGTGACCGCATTGTAATCATGGGCGCACGAGACGACACCCTGACGGACTTCTGTCACCGCATCCATACGCACCTTAACAGAAAAGATAAGCATACCGTATGACTCAACATACTGACATTCCCCGTCCCACCCTTACACCCGGTGCCACCATTGCTGTCATTTCACCTGCCAGCCCACTACCCCAGGACAACGAATCAAACATTGCCGCACACCTCAAAGCCAAGGGATTTCATGTACGCCTCGGTCACCACGCCCGAAAACAGGAGCGCTATCTCGCCGGAAGTGACGCGGAGCGTGCTGAAGACCTGATGACCGCATTTCTAGATCCGACGATCGACGCCATTCTTGCGGCCCGCGGGGGCTACGGCTCACCGCGCATTCTGGACAAGCTGGACTACAGAGCCATTGCTACGCACAAGAAGCCATTTATCGGATTCAGCGACATCTCGGCACTGCAGCTTGCACTACTGACCCGCGCCGAGCTCATCAGTTATTCTGCGGTCAACCTATATCCGGACCTTCAGAACGACAGCAAGCAGAACAACGCGAACCTATGGGCATTCCTTGAGGGCAGAACAGTCTCATTCAGCGACTTGACAAACCAACAAGCAGGAACCTGCGAAGGTCGCATTATCGGCGGATGCCTCTCCATGCTGGTTTCCCTCATGGGCACACCGTATTGTCCCAATTTCTCCGGATCCATCCTGGTCCTCGAAGACGTCAAGGAGGAGCCCTACCGTATTGACCGCATGCTGACCCAATTACGCCTTGCAGGCATCTTTTCGCAAATCGCAGGCATGGTGCTTGGCCAATTCACAGACTGTACCGCAAAAAATCCTGCAGACGGATCTGTGAAAGAGGTATTGAAAGAACTCCCGCAATGGATCAATGGCCCCGTTGCGGCAGGTTTTAACTATGGGCATGTGCCACATCGAAGCGCTATTGCCCTGGGAGGAACCGCACGTCTCGAATCAACCCGAGAGAAAACCACTCTGACTTTATTCTAATCAGTCCACCTGCTCGCCCACATGAGCGTGGATTTTTCGCGCCAGATCATCAATGCGGAAGGGTTTGCTCACAAACCCGGCAACGCCTTGCTTGCCAAGCCGATCATAAATATCCTGCTCTGTATACCCAGTTGCCACCAGCACACGCACATTCGGGTTCACACGCTTAAATGCCAAAAATGCCTCTTCCCCGTTCATGTTCGGCATCACGAGATCCAATACCACCAGATCAATGCTTGTCCAATTCTGCGCGTAAAACTCGACCGCATCACATCCATCAACAGCCGTGGTTACCGTATACCCCAGGCTACGAATGGCCGTCGCAGCGAAATTTCTAACCATTTCCTCATCATCCACAACCAGGACCTGCCCCTGCCCTGTCATGAACTCTCTGACAGGAGGGCTATCTACGACATGATCAGCATCTATGGTCTCCGGCAACCTAAGCGTAAACACAGTACCAGAAGGAGATCCTGCGGACACTTCGATGCTACCACCATGGCGCTTCGCACAACCATAGACTGCCGCCAACCCCATCCCGGTCCCCTTCCCCGTCTCCTTAGTGGTGAAAAACGGCTCAAAGACTCGCTCACGCAACTCCGGGGTAATCCCACACCCGGTATCGGAAACCGTAATCTCCACATAGCGACCCGGTGCAAGCTCAAATCCCGTCGCCATAGAGGTTTTCTTCAGCAATTCAACACTGCGCGTGCGATATGTAATCGTGCCCCCATCACGCATCGCATCCCGAGCGTTGATCCCCAGGTTCAAAAGTGCTGTCTGCAGAAACGCAGGATCGGCCATGACTTGAGAAACATCAGCGCCAAGCTCAATATTGATCCCGATTTTTCGGTCAATCCCATGCTGCAACAGTGCATGAACATCTCGAATTGTGTCATGGACATCCACCACATGCGGCGAGAAACCACCTCGACGGGCAAAGGCCAAGAGCTGCCCCGTCAGCTCCGCCGCTCGACGTCCCGCTGTCAAC
Source organism: Kiritimatiellia bacterium (assembly GCA_016783565.1). Classification (GTDB taxonomy): domain Bacteria; phylum Verrucomicrobiota; class Kiritimatiellia; order UBA8416; family JADHWI01; genus JADHWI01. Next base: position 62,259 of record JADHWI010000005.1, on the reverse strand, counting down.
ACCTGCTTGACCAACTCGTAATCAGGAGACTCCTTCAGGCTCATTTCCAGCAGTTCACAATTCCCCATAATAACGGTCAGCATATTATTAAAATCGTGCGCAACACCACCGGCAAGCTCCCCCACAGCCTCCATCTTTTGCATGTGACGCAGGCGATTCTCAATACCGCGACGGTAACTGTCCGACGCGATCCGTTCAGTCATGTCTCGCACAATACCCTGCACCAACTGCCGTCCGGAGGCCTCAAACAGACTTGAAGACACCTCTGCAGGGAAACTGCTGCCATCCCTCCTGAGAAAACGAATTTCAAAACGTGCATGCCCATCCGACTCCACATCTTGAAAGGCCTTACGAGCGATATCCACCTGATCATTCGGGTGCAGAACCGCAATCTTCAACGCCAACAACTCATTCGTTTGATAACCGAATAAATCCAAAGCACTTTGATTAACATCCAGAATGTTTCCCGACAGATCATGAACAATAATGGCATCATGAGATTGATGAAAAAGATTACTGTATTTCTGTTCGCTATCGCGAAGCGCCTGATCACGATCTCGCCTGCAGTCTATATCCACAAGCGTCAGCAGAACGGCGTCAGGCCCCATCTGCTTCACGCACATCTGAATCGCACATTCTGCTCCATCTTTACAAATGATGCGCCGTACAGGCCGGGTATCCCCACTCCCGCAGGAATCCTCCTCACCCCAGAATGCCGTCACCTGTTCGCGGTAACGGGAATCCGGATAGGCTTTCTCGATCCATGCGTTGTAAGTCGGAATATCGTCAAGACAGTAACCGGTGATACGAACAAAAGCCTTATTAACAAACAGACAACGTGCGGGTGGAGCCGAGGCAAGCAACAAACAGCCTACCGGCAATCGGTCCAATAGATACCGGCACACAGGATCATTACAATCCAACGTTGCATCCAAGTCATAACTTACCGGAGGCTCAGTTGTAGAAGCCGAACTTGCACCCATCTCCTCTAACGGTTCCATGACACCCCCTACGCACCAAGTCACGCCCACCACCCGCATGACATGCTCACAACATCACCATCGTCTCTATAATTAAATACCACAAGCCACGACACTCAACAAGAATCAAAAATGCATACAACAAAGGCAGCGGAAGAGATTATTCAGCGCACAATCTCGTGATTTTCTGAAAATTTCGCTTATGCAAGACTTGACACATACCACCACTTCACGTAGTGTCCCCGCGTTTCGTTCGGAAACGAACAAATCAATACGGGCAAACAATACCCGAAGGAAGCGAGACCATGGAAGCATACGCTGTAGTTGAAACCGGTGGAAAACAATATCGGGTGAGTACAGGGGATACCCTGCAGGTGGAAAAGCTTGAAGGAACAGCCGGCGACAAATTGGAACTGACCAATGTTTTAGCCGTATCAGACGGAAACGAGTTGAAAATCGGGACACCAGCCGTCGAAGGTGCCACCGTAACAACCACCGTTGTGGATCAGATTCGCGGCCCGAAAGTAGTCAATTTCAAGAAAAAGCGCCGTAAAGGTTACTCACGCAAGGTCGGACATCGGCAGGAGTTGACCGTACTCAAGGTGGACAATATCCAGTAGTCAGCCTTTCAGGCCGAAAAGCGGTCTGCAGGACGACTTTTTTAGGAGAAGACAATGGCACATAAGAAAAGTGGCGGGTCAGCCAAGAACGGGCGCGACAGCAATTCAAAACGCCTTGGCGTTAAGCGATTTGGCGGACAAACCGTCAGCGCCGGATCAATCCTTGTTCGTCAGCGCGGAACCAAATTGCACCCTGGACAGAACGTCAAACGCGGCAAAGACGACACACTCTTTGCACTGATTGATGGCGTCGTGACATTTGAAAAACAGGGGAAAGTTGTCTCCGTGCTTGAAGCTGCCACGGCTTAACCGGCACGTCACTGTGAAATCCCGCTCATTTATTGACACTGTCATCCTGCACACCTACGCAGGAAACGGCGGTAATGGATCCGCAAGTTTTCGTCGCGAAAAGTTTGTACCCCGCGGCGGACCGGACGGCGGAGATGGCGGCCACGGCGGCAGCGTTATTCTCCGCGCCGATAAAGACGTCACCTCTCTCATTCATATTTTCTTTTCGCCCCATCAGCGCGCTGAACATGCGGGTCCCGGATTGGGAAAACAGCAGCACGGACGCAATGGAAAAGACTGCATCGTCAAAGTGCCCTGTGGAACCGAAGTCAGAGACATAGAAACCAAAGAACTGCTCGTGGATATCGTCGAGCATGGCTCAGAATTCGTGGCAGCATCCGGCGGTAAAGGCGGCCTTGGCAATGTGCACTGGAAATCCTCCACAAACCAAGCCCCACAGGAACATACAGAAGGAAAACGCGGAGAAAACGCGGATTTTCGACTGATTCTGAAACTCATTGCCGACATCGGACTGGTTGGGTTCCCGAACGCCGGTAAATCTTCCTTGCTACGAAAACTCAGTGATGCGCATCCCAAGGTGGCCTCCTACCCCTTCACCACACTGAACCCCATTGTTGGCACCATGAAATTTGAGGACTTCACCAGCCTGACCGTGGCCGACATCCCCGGACTGATAAAAGGTGCCCATGAAGGTGTAGGTTTGGGCCACGCGTTTCTTCGTCATATTGAACGCGCATTTGCGTTAACCTTTGTGATTGATATGGCAGGCGTTGATGGCCGCGACCCCTGGGTCGACTTTGCGAACCTGCGAGAAGAACTCACCTTGCATGACCAATCACTGGCAGAGCGCCCGTTTATCGTTGTGGCAAACAAGATGGATCTCGAAGCCGCACGCGAGAATATTTCACGGTTCAAAGAAGAGACAGGCACACAACCCCTGGAAATCTCAGCCGAAACAGGAGAAGGTCTTCCCCCTCTGCGGCGAGCCATCTACGACTTGGGAACCCCTCTGCGCAAGCCTGCAGCCCCCTGGACCCCTGAATTGCCCTCACGCTAAACGCAACAGGCCAGAACGTCCTCTATCGACTCAGCACCCGAAAGAAGCATCACCAGGCGGTCCACACCCAATGCAATGCCTCCCGAGGGAGGCATACAGGGCAAAGCAGCCAAGAATGCCTCATCAAGCGGATAAACCGCACGACCTGCTGCACGCCGCTGCTCTGCACACACCTCAAACCTGTGACGCTGTTCCACCGCATCCACAAGCTCAGAGTAAGCATTCGCCAGTTCCATGCCACCGAGATACAACTCCCAGCGTTCTGCCACGGCATGATCCGCAGGCGACAGACGCGCCAGCGCAGCCACCTTTGCGGGATAATCCCGCAAAATAACGGGGCGATCGCCAGGTAAGATCGGTTCAATCTTGTTAACCAGATCCAGATCAAAGCGATCCGCATCAAAATCCGCGATGGGGTCCCAGCCCGCTTCACGCATAAACAGGTCCCGAACGCTCATTTCGTGCCACGGTTCCCCAACGTCTATACGCCTTCCAAGGTATGTAAAGTGCGTGTCGCCTACAACCGCCATACAGAGTTCCGGAAGCAAAGCTCGAGTATCCCGGAGGATGTCTTCGTAATCCGCATGGGCCCGATACCACTCTAACATCGTATATTCGGGGTGATGGATGCGTCCGCGCTCGCCACGACGAAAACAGGGGCCCATCTGATAAATTCGTTCCATCCCACCTGCAAGCAGCCGCTTCATGTGCAGTTCAGGAGAAGTGCGCAGATAGGCATCCCCGGACAACTCGGCATCAATATGCAACTCAAGGGCAGGCGCAGGAATGCGAACAGGGGTTTCCACCTCAATAAAATCGCGCTGCAGAAAAAAACGTCGTAAAGCCTGAAGAACTCGGCTGCGACAAATGAGGTGATCGCGTCTCATACTACCACCATCCCCCGCAAACACGTTAGGCCATTACCAACTCCCGGCATCAAGCCGTTGCGACACGCTCTGAATATTCACCCGTGCGTGTGTCAATACGAATGGTATCGCCCTGGTTGATAAAAATCGGAACGTTTACTTCGTAACCACCGGTCACCGTGGCGGGTTTCAGAACATTCGTGGCCGTGTTACCACGTGCCCCCGGTTCGGTAAATTCAATCACCTTCACAACAAAAGTCGGCAACGTCACACCCACGGGTGCACCATTATAGAACAAAACATCGACTTTCATGTCTTCCTCGAGAAAAAGACGCATGTCGCCCAGCACTTCAGCTGTCAACTCCAGTTGTTCATAGTTCTCATCCATAAAGACATACTGGCCACTATCCTCGTAAGAATAAACCAACGGCCGTTCTGACAGGGCAGGCTTATCCATTTTATCGTTTGAACGATAACTTTTGCTCATGGTGCTACCCGTAAGCATATTCTTCAATTTGCAGTTATAGATCGCCTGTCCCTTACCGGGTTTGTTAAATCGAAATTCCGTCACAATATAGGGCGAACCGTCAATCTCGATTCGAAGGCCTTTGCGCAAATCTGAAGCACTGTACATTATTCTCTCCACGTCTTGTGTTTTCGGATTGAAATGGGCGCTCAGATTAGGATCTGCCCCGCCTTCTGTCAACACAACAGCGACCAAAAAGCTTGACCACCAACGTCAAAACCGCATAGACAATAGGCACTTAGTGAAAGGTATTTATGGTTGATCTCACCGAAAAAGCTCTCAGCGATGCCGTGCAGGCATTCTCGCGCCAAATCGCAGAGCAAGTCAAAGAGGCCGAGAAACGTGCCAAAGGCGCGGAACGACGCATCAAGGTTCTTGAGCAACGGCTCGAACAGGAAAAAGAAAAGCGTCGAGAGAAAGTGCAATCCACCCGCAAAAGCGCCCGAGGGCTTGAACGCAAAAGTAATAAGCTGGAATCAGAGATCTCCGAGCTCAAACAAGCCTTAGAGAAGCACCAGGATGACAAGCGACGCTTGCACCACCGATCCGAAGCCCTCACCGAACAAGTCAACAGACTCTCAGACGATCACCACGCTTCAACGGAACTCTTCGAACATGCCCAAAAGGAGTTAGATAAGCGCCAGAAATCCGTCCGAGAAATCACACAGAAGCACAAAGAGACTCGTGCAAAACTACAGAAAAAGATCGAGGCAGCAGACACGGCCCTGAAAAATACCTCAAACAAACTGGCCAAAACCCTGGAAGAATCAAAGCAAACGAAAAAAGCGCTGACGACAACAAAACAGCAGCAAGCCCGACTACAAAAAAAACTGGATAGTACGACCGAAAAATTAACCAGCGAAAAAGCGGCACTGAAGCAATCTCTTGCGCAGATAGAAAAACAGGCTGCAATGCTTGAAGCAGAACTGCAAGCCGCCCGCAATAAAGAAACCGATCTTGCTGCGAAGTTGGACCATGCGCTCAAAGCGTCCCAACGTGATGCGACCCTCCTCAGCCGCATGCGTGATGAGCTTCAGGCCGAACGACTTGCACGCGAGACAGTAGAAAAGCAGGAGCAGGATGCACAGGCCAAATTCAACCGCGAGCTCACAGCGCTGCAAAAAAAAAATCGGGATATGGCACAAGATAACCGACGCCTGCAACAGCAATTCGATAAAGAGCAACGGGAACGCGAACAAGAAACCGAAAACGCAGCAACTCTGAAGTGGCGCATTCGAGACGCCGACTATGCAGAATATGGGCCTGCCAGCTTGAGCGAACTACAGAAATGGGCGACCGATTGCCGCATTGATCCCTCACACCAGATCTCTTCTGACGGCACACATTGGATTGCTGCGCCAGATCTCACCGCATTAGGAATGGACTGGGTCGCAGACCTGACCGACGGTACAACCTTTGGACCCTTCCACTTGCAAGCGACCCGTCATCTTGTAAAAACCGGCGCGATCAGTCGCGATCAGAAAATTCGAAACATCCGCACCAATGAAACACGCCTTGTCGCTGGCTTGGCGCCATAATAGAGTCTTCACTCCTCGCGCTTCACCGCATCCCAATGTGCATCGAGTTCAGCCAGGGTGCAATCACTCATCTCGCGATCCTCAGCATGCACGCGACGCTCCACTCCTTGAAAACGTGTCACAAACTTCGTTGTGGCATGACGCAATGCACCTTCAGCGTCAATTTTACGAAACCGGCAAAAGTTGACGATCGAAAACAGGAGATCACCCACCTCCTCGGCAGAGCGTTGCGCGTCACAGCGATCCAGTTCCACACGCAATTCATCAATTTCTTCATGTATCTTATCGAGCACGTCGTCCTCATGCTCCCAGTCAAAGCCCACCCGCGCAGCACGCGACTGAATGCGCTGCGCCCGCTGTAACGCTGGCAAAGCAGCAGGAATACCGTGCACGACCGATTCACTTCGGCGCTGATTACGTTCCCGGGCCTTGATTGTTTCCCAATTCTTGAGTACCTCCTGCGCGCCATCGACCTGCACATCGCCGAACACATGCGGATGTCGGCGGATAAGCTTTTCCGTCAACTGGTCGACCACATCCTCAAGATTGAAATCGGACTGCTCATCTCGAATCTGTGCATGCAGCAAAATCTGGAGCAAAACATCCCCCAGTTCCTCACGATGCTTTGCGGGATCACCCGACTCCACCGCCTCCAGAAGCTCATAGGCTTCCTCAATCAGATAAGGGCGAAGAGATTCAAGGGTTTGCTCGCGATCCCAGGGGCAGCCATCCGGTCCCCGCAACCGTCGAATAACATCCACGAGACGGTCCATGGCTGGTTGATCATCCGTCATTTTGCCTGTTCCCGCAAATGCTGACTGGTTCGTACCGCGCAGAATTCACGTCCACACATAGAACAGTGATCATTGCCGTGTCCGGCCGATGGGTTTCCCTCTAAATAACGTTTTCGAGCCCGTTCACCGTCCAACGCCACAGAAAACTGTGTTTCCCAGTCCAGTTCAGCTCGCGCTTCCGACATACGGTCGTCCAGATCGCGCGCCCCGGCAAGCCCTCTGGCCACATCTGCTGCATGTGCAGCGATACGGCAGGCCATGACGCCCTCGCGTACGTCATCGCATGTTGGAAGCCCAAGATGCTCAGATGGCGTGACATAACAGAGCAAGCAGGCACCGTGGTATGCAGCAGCCGTACCACCGATTGCACAAGCAATGTGATCGTACCCGGCTGCAACATCCGTAACCAGCGGCCCAAGCACATAGAAAGGCGCACCGTCACAAACGTCCTGCTGCCGCTCCATATTCATTTGAATCTGGTCGTACGGCACATGCCCCGGCCCCTCAACCATCACCTGCACGTGCGCGCTGCGACAGCGCTTCACCAAATCGCCCAGCACAGCCAGTTCTGCAAACTGCGCTTCATCACTGGCATCAGCCAAACAGCCAGGTCGCAAACCATCCCCAAGCGAAACCGTCACATCATGACGACGGCAAATCTCAAGCACATCATCCCAACGCTCGTAAAAAGGATTCTGACGCTCATGATGCTGCATCCATCCCGCAAGAATTGCCCCACCCCGACTCGCAATGCCCAGCTTACGCCGCACAGCCAGCGGCACATGCTCCTTGAGCAGTCCCGCATGAATGGTCATGAAATCCACCCCCTGCTCCGCCTGCTCAGTAATCACCTGCAGAAGCAGTTCATCCGTCAACGCAGTTCCATCCCCATCCAAGCGCGACAACGCCTCGTAAATCGGGACAGTGCCAACCGCAACGGTAGAGGTATCCAGAATCGACTGACGTATCGGACCAAGCTCCTTACCCACACTCAAGTCCATGACAAAATCAGCACCGGCAGAAAGTGCTTCGATGAGTTTGCACTGTTCTTCCTGGCGAGAAGACAGATCGGGAGAAAAGCCGATGTTCGCGTTCACCTTGGTCCTGAAAGAGCGGCCGGCGACCGCGGGCACCAAGGCACGATGCGCAGGATTACAAGGCACCACAGCGCGACCCGCAGCCACCTCGGAACGAACGAGCTCCGCAGAAACCTGCTCGGCCGTTGCGGCCGCTTCCATAGCGGGCGTGATGGTATGGTTAAGAGCAGCAGCCAGCTGTGTCATCATCCTGCGGCGTCCAACCACTCTTTCAAAACTCCCTGCAGATCTTTAAGCGATGATATTACGGCATCCGCACCGCCAAAATCCTGACACTCTGTATACGTCGACTCCAACACGAATGCGCGCGAACCCGTTTTAAGCGATGCACGCATCGCCGCAGAAGTGGATGAAACCGCTACACTACGTACGGGCTTCACGGACAAGGTCCGCACCAAACGCCACCAAGCCTCTGCAGCAGGTAAAGCGAGACCGGAATGACCACAGCAAATGACACCGTCAATCAACTCTTCCAGTCCAGCCTTTTCAATGACGGCTTCCGCCTGCTCATCATTAAGCAGACTGATCACACCTATGGCGACATCGTCGCCTCGAAACTTTTTCAACAAAGGTTTGAGACCCGTCTGTACATCTTCAGACAAAATGGCAGCCGATATAGCCTCGTTAATCTCCGCAATCAACTTTTCCTCAGACAGCCGCTCTCTTCCGACAGCGCGAAGAAAATGAGGTAATTTTCTATCGATACGACCTGAGACAAAATGCGCACTGAACAACGCTTGTGTCAAATCGATCTCTCGGTTCTTGAGCAGCTTTTTGAGCGTTGAATACATAATCTCGTGCACATCAAAGGCCAGATCCTCAAGCACAAACATCAGTGCACGTGTTGGGAGCGCTTCTTCGACGGCTTCTTCCTGCGGGGCTTCCTTATCGGACATACGACTTTTTCCTCCTGATCATTAAAAAACGTGGTGGAGTATAGAGGCATCGCACGAGACAGTCAACCTCGGCGGTGGACTTGTCTAAAGAACAGAAACCTCACCTTCATTCTTTGCTCGCCATTACCGACACAATATGCTACCTTGTCGGTCTCATATAATAAATTAGATGAATACTCAGCGCAAAAGGACCAAAATGATGTATGCATCACGAAAAAGTGTTATGAAGCACCTGGAACCATTTATTGATGAACAATGGCCAAAGCTATTGCGCTCCACCGACGAATTGTGGCAACCCTCAGATTTTTTGCCTGATTTCACCTCGGAATCAGCCGCAGAAGACCTTGCCGAGCTGCAAGAGGAGGCCTCTCGACTTCCTGAGGACATCCTCAATTCGCTAGTGGGCGACACCATCACCGAGGAAGCTCTGCCCACATATGCACAATGGCTGGCGTCTATGAAGGGCGTCGGGCAGGCGGGCTGCACGAACGGTACACCCTGGGCAGCCTGGAACAGGGCCTGGTGCGCTGAAGAAAATCGACATGGCGATGTCCTGGCCGCATACCTGCGTCTCTGCGGCAGAGTTAAGATGCGCGAAGTGGAACTCACCATCCACCATCTGGTTTACGATGGCATGGATATACAGACAGGAAGTGATCCCTACCGCTTTTTTGTCTACACAAGTTTCCAGGAACTGGCGACGCTACGGTCTCACCGCAATATTGGCCGAATGGCAGAATCCGCCGGTGCGCCACGTCTGGCAAAGATGAACCGCGTCATTGCGGGCGATGAAGGCTGGCATGCCAAAGCCTATAGATTATTCATCCAGAAATTTCTTGAGATCGATACCGACGAAGCCGTGCTGGCTATCGCAGATATGTTTCGCAAAAAGATCATCATGCCGGCAATGAATTTAAGGGAATCCGGGGGCGAAAAAGGCATCGCTTTCAAGCGTTTTGAAGTCCTTGCGCAGCGCGCAGGAGTCTATACATCGCGCGACTACATTGAGATCATGGAATTTCTTATCGACGCATGGGAACTAGCCCAACTCACGGGTCTATCCACCGAAGCGCAGGATGCCAGGGATTTTGTATGCGCACTTCCAGGACGCTATCGCAAAGCCTTGGAAAGGCGACGAGATACCGCGACGGATGAAACCCCAATCCGTTTCAACTGGATGGCATAATCACGGACCATCAGACAGCGCATGCAAAGATAATCAACAAGGTGATTCCATACGCTGCCAGATTAATCAAAATAGGGACATCCGTTAACAGGATCTTCTCCGGACGGTCACCCAATTGCTGCCGATAAACCAGATCGAGATAGCGGAACACACCAAACACCACAAACGGTATCGTCAATCCCAGCGCAGAAGTACCAAATTTTTCGATAGTTTCCGGGGATAAGGTATAGATGGCGTAGGATAACACCGTAGACGAACTTGTAATCGCAACGAGCTGATCCAGAAGGCGCGTATCGTACTTTTCGAGCGCTTCCCGCTGCACCTGCTCCTCATCGCCCACCTGGACCTTTTCGTGACGGCGCTTGCACACGCCAAGAAAAAGCGCCAGTAAGAACGTACACATCAGCAACCAGGGAGAAACGGGCACATTCAACGCCAAACCACCTGCCAGTGCCCGAATAACAAATCCCATCGCAATAACCAGGATATCCAACAGCGCCACACGCTTGAGCACCAGGCTATATAACGCCTGTAGCCCAACATAAGAAGAAACAATCAGGCCCATATTGATATGCAACCACGAAGCCAAACCGATGCCAACCATCAGAAGGCAACATGACAACACGACCGCATCACGCACAGGCATACGCCCCGCCGCAATAGGGCGAAATCGCTTTTCAGGGTGTCGCCGGTCAGCGTCTCGATCACGAATATCGTTAAACACATAGACGCCACTCGACACGAGGCAAAATGCGACAACGGCCAGAATGGTCTGTATCGTGGCGGAAAATAAATCCAGCGACTGGGCTTTATCTCCAATCGCAAAAAAGAAGGCTGCAGCGACCACTGCATTCTTGGTCCACTGCCCCGGGCGCATGGCTCTCAAAACATCCATCGACCTGGAGGTCCATGCACTCAAGAACAAGACTCCTCTGGTGCCATGACGGACAACGCTGAAGTTACAACCTGCGGTTTACGCCGGAAATGATTCCGTAACGCCAGTTTCCAAACCATCCACAGCGCCTCCTTGAAAATGACACTGTTCATTTTGGAATAACCCGCGCGCCGATCTACAAACGTAATCGGAATTTCCGCAATACAAAATCCCTTATTCCAGGTTGTATGCGTCATTTCCACCTGGAAGGAATACCCATTCGACTGGATGATATCGAGATCAATGGCGCTCAACACGTTTCGCCGATAACACTTGAATCCACCCGTAGGATCGGTCACCGGCATCCCTGTGATCATGCGCACGTACAGTGCAGCACTTTTGCTGAGCATCAACCGACTCAACGGCCAATTGGTGATGCGGATCCCATCAACATAACGTGACCCCAAAACCAAGTCTGCATTCTCGGCAGCAGTCATAAAATGAGGAATTTCACCAGGATCATGAGAAAAATCGGCATCCATCTCGAACACAAACTCGTAATGACGCTCAAGTGCCCATTTGAAACCAGCTATATACGCGCGGCCCAAACCGGACTTCTCCTGTCGGTGCATCACATTAACCCGAGCATCCGCGGCATGCATTTTGTCAAGCAAGTCGCCGGTACCGTCAGGGGAATTGTCATCCACAAAAAGAATATCTGTCTGAGGACTAATCCCGAACACCGCCTCAGCAATCGGGCCAACATTGTCCTTCTCATCGTACGTAGGTATTACAATCAGTTTAGTATTCATACTTGCGGAGTATATAGGGTAGATTTGTTATAGCGCAAGCGAGCAATCCTACTTTTCGATACAGGGATGAAATGATAGCATAATGGTGATTTTAATTATTCAAGATGGATGGAGGAGCCATTGGTTCACAAAATTGTCACATATGGAGACGCGGTTTTGCGAAAACAAAGCATGCCCGTGATAACGATAACGGAAGATATTCGTTCCCTTGCCAAAGACATGTTGGAAACCATGTACGCGGCCAGCGGAGCAGGACTTGCGGCCGAACAGATTGGCCGCACTGAACGTATCTGCGTTATCGACGTCTCGTATGCTCATCAGGATGATGAGATCGCCAATGAGAATCCAGACACCCCTATGCCCATGGTACTGATTAACCCGGAGATCACAGCTCATAACGGGTCACAAGTGGGGCAAGAAGGATGCCTGAGCTTTCCAGAGATTTATGCCAACGTGAAACGTTCTGAGAATGTGACCTGTAAATATCTCGATTTAGAAGGAACCCCCCGTGAAGTCGAGGCAAAAGGACTGCTTTCGCGTGCCATTCAGCACGAACTTGATCATCTGAACGGCGTCCTGCTTGTGGACCACATGTCTCACATCCAGAAGATGGCCGTCTCAGGCCGCCTTAAACGCCTCAAGAAGGAATCGCAGGCGTAATGGATGCCTGTGATTTTGCGAATTCTCGCGCAAAGAAACGATACGCACGTGCGCCTGGCGAGAAAGAATCATAAAGCGTAATAGGCTGTCCGTAGCTTGGCGCCTCACTCAGTCGCACATTGCGCGGAATTACCGTTCGATACACCTTCTCGCCAAAATGCTCACGCACCTCCGCCACAACCTGCTCAGAAAGATTCGTACGACTATCAAACATCGTCATCAAAATACCATCAAGCTGTAGATTCGGATTAGCACCGCTTTTTCGGACCCGATTCAAAAGACTGGTTATCACACTCAACCCCTCAAGGGCATAGTACTCACATTGCATGGGCACCACCATGCCATCAGACGCCGTAAGACCGTTCATGGTCAGGATGCCGAGAGATGGCGGGCAATCAACAAGAACAAAATCATAGTCCGACCGAGCCACCAGTGGCTTCAGAACTCGACTGGCACAATGCAAATAGGAGTCCTGTCGGGCAATCTCAATCTCAGCACCGGCCAGATCCAGCTCGGATGGAACCACATGGACGTTGTTTACAGTCGTCTCGCGGATAACCCCTTCCTTCAACACGCCGCTGAGCATGGCCTCATAGAGACTTCCACCCTCTTTTATTGGCAATCCCAAGCCACTGGTTGCATTCGCCTGCGGATCAAGATCTACCACAAGAACCTTACGACCGAGTTCCCCCAGACAGGCAGCCAGGCTGATAACCGTAGTGGTCTTCCCCACTCCGCCCTTCTGATTCGCTATGGCAATAATTCGCGCACCCATACACAACTTCTCCACAGTCAAGACTTGCAGCCATGCCGCTCTACATCCCTCGTGAGGCTTTCACCAGAGAGAAAAAACGATCCTCATACTCTTCAAACACGCCCAGACGCTGTAGTTTCTCGGCTAAAGCGTTAACGAGCGTCGGGGTCTTGCTCGCATGCAAAAAATCCGATTCAATCTCATTCCGCACACCACGCGGCAACCCATTCACATCATCAAAGCACTGCTTCCGCTCCATCTCGCGGATATTAGTCACCGCAGATTGCTGAATGACCTCTCTGAAAAGTTTCACCAGACACACATCCCACGGCTTATCCACCCCCACGACAACCGCACTGAGAGGATCTTCACTGTCGCTGACATCCTGTTTCACCCTCTCGGCAACCGAAGCAAGAGAATCGGACACCAAGTGCTCACTGAATGACTCGCGCCGCAGAGAGTAACCGTATTGCAACACACGCATATCTTGCTCGTGTTCCCGCATCCATTCAATGTACCGTTCCGCCTCTTCTCCAAACCCCTCCAACAGGGTCTTCTGATAGGCTTCCGGCGTCACAATTTGCGGGCGACCCGCACGTATTCGCCCTTCACGCACACGAATTTGCCCCACAGAGTCCATGAGCTCACTAATCAAATGATAGTGCAACACGGTCGTCCCGAACGTTTCCAAATGCCCTTTAGGCATCAAGACCACTTCCGTATTATTTACGGCATACCAAAAATCAAATGCGTCAATCTGCTTCATGGGGTTGTTGCTCATATCAAAAACTTCACTTTCATTAAAGCACATTTGCCTTGTCAAAGGAAGGCGAGTTCGTCTGCCAGCCCAAAACCATACTTACCCAGTCACCATCATATTGATGCTCAATCTCACGCAGACCCCGCTTTTCAAACATTGCACGCGTCCATGCGTATTGTCCTTCTCCCATCATCCCCGCCAGGATCAAGCGTGATGCCGCTCCGGGCTTGAGACGCGCCGCAATAGAGGAGGCAAATGCATCCAGAAGATTCGCCAGCATGTTGGCAACCACCACATCACAAGACGTTATCTCTTCCGACGCCTCTGCAAGATCGACCTGTTGCACGTCCACATCATTCACACCGTTCAACACCAGGTTCTCTTTCGCGATCTTGACAGCCAGAGGGTCATTATCGAAAGCCAACACGGGAGAAAACCCCAACTTTGCGGCAGCAATGCTGAGAATACCCGAGCCGCACCCGACATCACACAGGCTACCGTCACATCCGGAATCACTCAACTGATCCAGGAATGCCAGACATGCTTGTGTCGTGGGATGCTGCCCCGTACCGAAACTCATGCCGGGATCCAACCGAACCACTATCTCTCCATCCGTTTCCGGCTCTGACTCCCAAGTTGGAGCCACCGTGAGGCGCGACGACACCTTCACAGCATGAAAGTGTTCTTTCCATGCATCCTGCCAATCCCGATCGGGGCTCTCCACCACTTCCGGCTGACCAATATCTTCACATCCGAACAGCTCCAGGATGGAAACCAGATTTCCAGACTCCGCCTGGGCTTCATCACGCGTAGAAAAAAACATCTCCAGCCATGCTTTGCCCGTTTCCCGATCTTCGCGTTGCACGATGCTATGTTCTGTCAACTCCAACAGTGCCGAAACCGACACGGTTACATCCGAGGGAAGCTGTAATTTCACTGTAAACATACGATATAATCCTGATGCGCCATACGCCCATGACGCAATTTTCCAAAACAGGGACAGGACACTACCGCAGACGCGCTTAGCGTGCAAGTCACGGTTCACCTGCTTTTGATGCTGGTCAGCTCGATAGGGCACAGTTATAATATCATTTTTTATCCAAAGTACCGACTGGGAGCTTTTGATTATGAACGGTATGCTGTTGCTTGTCGGCGGAGCGTTGCTCTTCATTATCGCATATTTAACGTACGGGAAATACCTGGAACGATTATTCGGCATAAAACCGGATCGCGCTACACCCGCGCACACACAAACAGACGGAGTCGATTACATCCCCACACGATTGCCGGTCCTGTTCGGACATCATTTCGCCTCAATCGCCGGCGCGGGACCCATCGTAGGTCCCGTTGCAGCAGCCTACCTCGGGTGGGGCGCCGTAGCGATCTGGATCGTTGTGGGATGCATCATTATCGGCGCGGTGCACGACTTCGCCGCTTTGTTCCTGTCGATACGAAATAACGGGCACTCTATCGGTCACGTCATTGAGGCGCAGCTCGGCTACGCGGGGCGCATCATCTTTCTCCTCTTCTGCTGGGTTGCCCTGGTATTGGTCGTTGCCATTTTCGCCCTGCTCGTCGCCAAAACCTTCGTGGCAACCCCGGCAGTAGCCACCTCATCGCTACTGTTCATCATACTTGCACCAATCTTTGGCACGCTCGTATATCGTCGTAATGTAAGCCTTGTCGTGGCCAGTTTGATTTTTGTTCCCCTGCTGTTTGCAGGAATCTGGATCGGGGCTCAACTGCCACTCGACCTCACCTCATTGCTTTCCGTGAGCGACAAAACCGCTGCCAACATTTGGTTGATGGTTCTATTCGCCTACGTGTTTGTGGCATCCACCATCCCCGTATGGATGCTGCTTCAACCACGTGATTACCTGAACTCTTACCTGCTCTACGCCATGATTATTGCTGGATTTGGAGGTATCCTCATCGCGCGACCAGAGTTCCAAATGCCCGCTTTTGTGGGTTGGAGCGCAGAAAAACCCGGAGGCGGCATGGGCAGCCTTTTCCCGATCCTCTATGTGACCGTGGCCTGCGGCGCCTGCTCAGGCTTTCATGCACTGGTGTCTTCAGGGACTACCGCCAAACAGCTTTTCTCCGAACGACATATCCGCCCCATCGGATACGGATCCATGCTGATTGAAGGACTCGTGGCCCTCATGGCGCTTATTGCCGTCGCATCCCTGGCCCCTGACGATTTCCTGGCTAAACTATCAGCAGGGCAAAAAATCCCGGCTTTTGCAGAAGGCCTGGCGTCGTTCACAGCCTATCTGGGCATCAGCCCGGCATTGGCTTCCATTTTTTTCTCACTCACTATTTCCGCTTTCATGTTGACAACGCTGGATACCGCGACCAGATTAACCCGGTTTACTTGGCAGGAACTGTTTATTCCTCCAAAGGGACATGAGTCCGACCCGGTTGGATCTGTGCGCCGTTACTTTGCGCACCCGATCACCGCAACGGCCATTGCGGTTACCATGGCAGGGTACCTTGCCTTCAGCGGTGATGCAGGACGACTCTGGCCCGTTTTTGGAGCATCCAATCAGCTTCTGGCTGCGTTGACACTATTGATTGTCACGCTCTGGCTCGTACGAAGACGAAAGAATTTCTGGGTCACTTTGGCACCCATGATATTCATGACAACCATCACCGTATGGGCGCTGGTACAGTTGTTCACAAAGAATCTTGTAGATAAAAAGATGGAGCTTGTAATTGCCACCGCCTTCCTGCTCATCATGGCGGTGGTGCTGGCAGCCCAGTCAGTCTGGTTTCTGAGGAAAACAGTGAAAACACAATAGGATCTCGTCATGCCGAAAGAATTATCATTCGTTCTGATCAACCCGTACACCATTGCCAAGTCCCGTACCGGAGGTGTCATTGCCCGCGTCATCGGACGAACCGATCTAAAACTGGTCGGTGCACGCATGTTCGGCCCCAGTCAAGAGCTCGCCTCTGAATATGCAGAACTGGTCCGGCACGCAGACCCCACCCACCAATCCACCTGCGATCTTCTGGCGAATTACGTCGAAAAACAATATAGCCCCGATCCCAAAACAGGGAAACCACGACGGGTTATGCTGCTTCTATTCGAAGGAAAAGCTGCCGTTCGCAAAATCTGGGGTGTTACCGGATCCGCCACCAAACGACGTGTATCAGGGTCAACCATCCGAGACACGTACGGAGACTACATTGTCGGCGACCATGGACGCGTCCACTACTTTGAACCGGCTGTACTTGTTGCGCCCACCCGAGAACGCGCAAAACAAACACTCAGTCTTTGGGCCAAATACTCTGCCTCGGATGGCGGATTGATTGACGGCGCCATAGATGTACCCACCACTGAGCATGTAGAAAAAACCCTTGTCATGCTTAAACCGGACAATTTCCGTTTCCCCAGCCTGCGACCTGGCAGCATTATCGACGTGCTATCCTCTTCAGGGCTACGCATTGTAGCCATACGAAAATTCTCCATGAGCGTCGCACAAGCAGAAGATTTCTACGGCCCCGTAAAAGAAGCTCTGGCAGAGAAATTTGAAGACATCGGGGCAAGCCGTGCCGCAACAATTTTGTCGCAGGCTTTTGGTTTCACCGTCCCTGAAAGCACCACCCGCCCCCTCTGCCGTACACTTGGACCCCAATTCGCCCAAACTCAATTCGATGAGATTGTCCAATTCATGACGGGTCATCGTCCGTCTGATTGCGTCGAATCGCTCAAAGCAGAGACGAGTTCCGAAGAATGTCTGGCGCTTGTATACGAAGGCGTGAACGCCGTCAAAAAGATCCGCAGCATTCTGGGCCCCACGGATCCCAACAAAGCACAACCGGGCTCTGTCCGGCGTGAATTCGGCACAGACATCATGATCAATGCCGCCCATGCCTCAGATTCTCCGGAAAATGCACAACGCGAAATGAGCATTGTACAAATCGGAAAAGAATCGATCGCAAATCTAATACACCAGTACTACGGCTGAGGCCAGGCAACACCCGCACGCGCAACCAGATCAGATACAACCGATTCCGGCACAGCCAAAGACCCATACCCCCTACCCAGGCGAAGTTTCGGATTCGAACTGCCATGAAAATCTGATCCGCCAGTCTCAATAAGGTCAAATTCAGCGGCCAGAGCCGCAAAGCGCCGACGGTGTTGCGCGGAATGCTCAGAGTAGTGCACTTCAATCCCTTCAAGTCCTGCTTCTACCATTGGCGCCAAAAGAATACGCAACCCCCGCTTCCCCAACTGCAATCCTCCAGGATGGGCCAATATGGCCACCCCGCCCGCACCGCGAATCGCTGCAATACCCTCCTCAGGTTCAGGCCTGTAACGCTCCGCATAGCCAGCCCGTCCGCGCGCCAGAAAACGCTCAAAAGCCTCCTTCGTCGACTGCACAACACCCATATCGCGCAGCACCGCCGCAAAATGAGGGCGCCCGATGACATCGCCTCCTGCCGCTTGGGATACCAACTCAAAATCAATTGCCACATCTAAAGCCTGCAGCTTTTTTATCATTTCCAGGTTACGTTCATGCCGCCCAGCCCGAACACGACACAACATTGCCTGCAAGCCTGCCTCATGGGAGTCCACAAAATAACCCAGCATATGCACAGTACGCCGCCCATGCTGCACGCTGAGCTCAAGCCCTGGAATACCCGCCACACGTCCCTCACTGGCACGACAGGCCTTAAGAAAGCGAGCAACTCCATCCGTGGTGTCATGATCCGTCAAACTCAGAACGGACACTCCCGCATCTACAGCTTGCGCCACCAACTCTTCGGGAGTGAACGAGCCATCGGAAAACGTTGAGTGTACGTGCAAATCAATCATGTAGTACGTTGCCGGACGCTCACGCCAGGTACTTCCCGATAATGGGTTGCAGATTTGCTTTTGTATCGGTCGGCATCGCATCCGCTTGCGTAATCAATGCATGCTTCAGAGCATCCCCGCAAACACAGTGTCGATCCCCGGCAACCCTGGGCAAAACACGGGACAACAGCTCTCTTGCAAAAATGGTATTCGCATTGAGATGCCCCAGCACCATCTCCACCGTCACCGCCTCCTCCGACTCGTGCCAGCAGTCATAGTCCGTGACCATTGCAATCGCCTGATAGCAAAGCTCCGCCTCGCGGCACAGCTTCGCTTCAGGCAAGCTCGTCATACCAATCACGCTGCAATCAAGCGTTCGATAAAAGCACGATTCCGCTTTTGTGGAAAATGCCGGTCCCTCCATACTGACATAGGTACCGCCAACATGCAGTGCCGGGCGATCTTCTTCTGAACGTGCCTGCAACACATCGGCCGCGGTCTCAGCAATAATCCGCCTCAAATCGGAACAGGCCGGCTCTCCAAACCCCACGTGAGCCACAATCCCCTTTCCAAAAAAAGTATGACTCAATGCATGCTTAGTCCGATCCAGATACTGATCCGGAAGCAATAGATCGCGCGGGTGAATATCTTCACGAAGACTGCCCACAGCGCTCACAGAGATGACGCGCTCCACTCCAAGCATCTTGAACCCCATGATATTTGCACGGTGATTGATCTCGGAAGGAAGCACACGATGCCCCACGCCATGCCGCGGCAGGAAGCACACCTCTACTCCGCCAAGCGTTCCACAAACATACGCATCGGAGGGATCACCAAAAGGTGTACTCAACTCCCGTTTCTCAACTGCTTCCATACCCGCAAGATCATACAGGCCGCTACCACCCAATATTCCAACCTTCGCCATGGTTATATCCCTTCATCATTCTCGGCACAAAAAACCGCCGCGCCCACAAAAATCAACCACCTTGCTGCATATTAATCATTCTTCGGGGCACGATACCGTTCCGCATAAAATGGATACTGCTCCAAATCCGCATCCTCCGGCACATAACGCCAGCGTTTATACATCCAAAACCATTGTCCAGGCGTCTTTCGGATCATCTTTTCAATATCATCCGTCATCGCCTGCGTGGCCTCGGCCTCACTCACGCCACCATCTCCAACCACAATGGGGGCACACCCCTGCAGCTCGTAGCATCCATGCCGATCCACCACGCACATAATCACCATGATCGGCGCATTGCTACGTACACTCAAGGTGGCCGCGGCATTAGATACAGGGACCGGCAATCCGAAAAAACGCACAAACACCCCCCCTTTGCGTGGCGTTACATTCTGATCCATCAGCAAACCCACACGCCCTCCACGTTTCAACTCCCGCAGCATCGCACGTACGGCACCTCGACGCGATGCCACTTTCTGACCCGTCAAACGACGAGTACGATTCAACACCGAATCAGCAAATGGATTATTCAAAGGTGCTGCAATACTCAACATAGGAGCCCCACGCAATGCCAAGGCCAGACCGCATACCTCCCAATTCCCCATATGTGCTGTAACGCCCACCATGGGAGCCTGATCAAAAAAAGGTTGAACGGAAGGAGCAACACGTACAAATCGTTTGATACGCCGCTTCACAAAAACCTTGAACCAGAAGATATCTAACAGAAGAAGGGCCGAGGCCTTAAAGCTCGCTTTTGCCACACCATGCTTCTCGGCATGCGATAGCGAATCCCCGTACGCCACATCCAGATTCACCAACGTTATCCGCCGCAAACTCCCCGCCATGCAAAACGCAAGGTGACCAAAGCATGCAGCCACCCACAACACCATTTTTCGAGGAAGCAAAGGGATGGTAACCAGTCCCAGGCAAATAAAAATCGACTCGAAAACTTGCCGGATCTCGCGAGATAGGGTTTTTTTAGACTTCCTCACACTGCAGTCCCAGGCTTTACACAATCCGGAAAAAGAGTGGTAGGCCGTGAGGGGTTCGAACCCTCGACCCCAGGATTAAAAGTCCTGTGCTCTACCAACTGAGCTAACGGCCCACTGAAGAAAGGGGCCGTGACAATAATCGGAAGACACTCGCATGTCAAACACTGATCATCCATCATTTACATCTTCTTTCTGCATGTCCGTAATCAAACACGTCGCCGCGGCTGCCTCCGCAGCCTGTTTACTTGGTGCCTGAGCCGTTACTTCCCGACCATCAGGCAAACGCACTGCAACCGTAAAAACACGCTCATGCGCAGGGCCGGTTGCCTTCACCACCTCATATTCAGGCCCCTCTTTCCACCTTCTTTGCGAATATTCCTGAAGTTTTCCTTTGGGATTATCACGCCATTCGCAACCCTCAGCCTCGCCAAGCTGCGGCAGAATCACAGCAATAATCACGCGGCGGGCGGCTTTGTGCCCGCGATCAAGATAGGCCGCACCTACAATGGCTTCGAGACAATCAGCAAGGTTTGACTCCCGCTCACGTCCGCCAGAGGCCTCTTCGCCTTTACCGATACGTAGAAATTCACCCAATTCGAGACCGCGCGCACAGACGGCCAACCCACGACCACTCACGAGGCGACTGCGTGTCGACGTGAGAAATCCCTCGCCCTTATCAGGATATTTCTCGTAAAGAAACTCCGCAAGAACAAGATCAAGAACTGCATCACCCAAAAACTCCAGTCTCTGATTATCATGACTGATCCCTGCATTTTCGAAGCGATAGGATCGATGCGTCAACGCCATCTCCAGTAATTGTCGATTCTTAAATCGATAATTAATCAACTTCTCCAACGCCCTTAATGCATCCACATTCTTCCTCATATGACTCCTGCCTGATTTGAGCGACGTCCACTATGCTCGAGGATGAAACTGCGAGTGAACCGATCGTAACCGTCCCTGGTCCACATGCGTATAAACCTGTGTTGTCGCTATATCCGCGTGCCCCAGCATCTCCTGAATAACACGCAGCGGAGCACCATTAGCGAGTAAGTGACTCGCAAACGAATGCCGCAAGGTATGCGGCGAAACCACCTTGTTCGGTACCGCCTTCTCCGCATATCCTTTAATCATCTTCCAAAGCCCTTTTCGCGAAAAACCCGTGCCGCGTATCGTTAAAAACAATGTGCGATCCGACTGTTCATTTAGAAATTTCTGGCGACTATGCTTCAAGTAGGCCTCAAGTGCACGCCGCGCCCGATCCCCAAACGGAACCACGCGCGTCTTATTGCCTTTCCCCGTACAACGAATATAGCCGGAATCAAAATGCACGTCCTCAAGCCTCAGAGAGGCAAGCTCCGAGACGCGTAAGCCCGTGGCATAAAACATCTCAAGGATGGCACGGTCACGCTCACCACAGCGATTTCCCTCATCAGGCAAAGCCAGCATCCGCTCAACCTCTCCAGGCGAAAGCACCTGAGGCAACGTCTGCCACAACTTGGGCGAATCCATCACTTCTGCCACATTGCTCTGCACCAAACCTTCCTGCTCAAGATATCGCAGAAACATCTTAATGGCCACCAGTCTGCGTGAAACGGAGTTTACACTAATACCCCGGTCACGCTCGTGCATGAGGTAGCCCAAAACCACCGAACGACTCACATCGCTCACACGGTCTATCCCTCGAGTCCCAAGGTAATCAAAAAAACTGGTCAAATCCGTTCCATACGCTGTCCGTGTATTATCACTGAGACCGCGCTCAAGGGACAGGTAGTCCAGAAATTGCTGAACCAGAACGTTCATACCCCGTTACCGACATGCTTCCGGCAGGGCCGCGGCAGCCTTCGGGTCGGCAGGCACCTCATTGGCTGCGAAGCCGGCTTTCACAATCATAAACTCAATATTCTTAAGCGATAGCTTCATGCTGTCATAAGCCAGGGTGATGCGACGGTTCTCTAAATCCACCTTAATGGAATCCATCTTCACACCGTATTGCGCTGGTGCCAGAGCCCGCCGAATCACCTGCACACAAGCCTCGTTGTGCATGCCGGGCACACGAATCACAACCGTGCGTACGTCGTCCTTCCTGCAGGAAGCGACCACAAACACCATTGCGGCCAACACCACTATCCTTGTCAAAACTCTCTTCATAGATTGAATCTCCTCTATCCGCTGCATTTTCTTTGCGCAGTCGCCCTGATGCTGCTAGCGTTTGTATATTAATCGGAACACGAAAAAAAGGAAGACTTATGCAAAGCGACCAAATAAAGAAAGGCTGGGAAAGAGCACCTCATCGCAGCCTGCTGAGAGCAACCGGACTGAAAACCGAAGATTTCCCAAAGCCCTTCATCGGCGTCTGCAACTCCTTCAACCAGGTAATCCCAGGACATGTGCATCTTGACAAGGTCAGCGCATACATCAAACGCTACATAACCAAAGCGGGTGGAGTTCCCATTGAATTCAATACGATCGGCATCTGCGATGGCGTCGCCATGGGCCATACGGGCATGAAATATTCTCTACCCAGCCGTGAGATCATTGCCGACAGCGTGGAATCGGTTGTCAATGCACACTGCTTTGATGCTTTGATTTGCATCCCAAATTGCGACAAGATTGTTCCCGGCATGCTGATGGGTGCGCTGCGGACCAACATCCCCACCATTATGGTTAGCGGCGGACCGATGGCCGCGGGCAAAACGCCGGACGGCAAAGTCGTCGACCTGATCAGCGTCTTCGAAGGCGTGGCATCCCACGGGCAGGGAAAAATCAGCGATCAGGAGCTTCAAACCATTGAGGAATGCGCCTGTCCCACCTGCGGGTCATGCTCAGGCATGTTTACAGCCAACTCAATGAACTGCCTGTGCGAAGCCATCGGTATCGCTTTTCCTGGCAACGGAACGATCCTTGCCGTTGATCCACGCAGAAAAAAGCTCTATCGCGATGTGGCCAAACGCATCGTCACCATGGCGAGTGATGGCGGGCCTTTGCCGCGGGAGATTGTGACAAAACGTTCCCTTGATAACGCCTTCGCACTCGACATGGCCATGGGCGGCAGCACAAACACGGTTCTGCATGCCCTGGCCGTTGCCAACGAAGCAGGCGTGGACTATAACCTTGATGACATCAACAAGATCTCAGCGCGCTGCCCGAACATATGCAAAGTCTCGCCCTCTTCCTCGTACCACATCGAGGATGTGGACCGCTGCGGCGGCATCAGTGCAATTCTCAAAGAAATCACAAAGGTCCACGGGCTGATCAACAAAAAATCCGCGACCGTCACGGGTCGCAGCCTGGCACGCAATATCAGTCGTGCGCCAGAGCCGGATGGCCAGGTCATTCGCACGGTGGATGCGCCCTACTCCGCTGACGGCGGATTAACTATCCTGCGTGGCAACCTTGCCGAAGAAGGAGCGGTTGTAAAGAAAGCAGGCGTCGCCGCCCCCATGCTCACATTCGAAGGAAAAGCCATCATCTTTGACTCCCAGGAAGAAGCCTGCGAAGGCATTCTGGCTGGAAAAGTACAGGCCGGACACGTCGTGGTCATTCGCTACGAAGGTCCTCGCGGAGGCCCGGGCATGCAGGAAATGCTGGCGCCCACTTCTTATATCATGGGACAAGGACTCGGGGAAAGCGTTGCATTAATCACCGACGGTCGATTCTCCGGAGGCACCCGTGGTGCCTGTATTGGTCACGTCTCGCCGGAAGCCGCCGAAGGCGGCCTGATCGGATTGCTCAAAGACGGCGACACCATTCGTATCGACATCCCTAATCATCGACTGGAAGCCATGATCAGCGATGAGGAGATTGCCCGGCGGCGTGCCGACTTTGTGCCACCGGAGCCGCGCGCCACAACCGGCTATCTGCAGCGTTATGCACGCATGGTTCGCAACGCGGGAACCGGCGCCATTGTCAACCAGAGCTGAGTCTCCTGCACATGAGCAGCATCTGCTTCAAAACAATCGGCTGCCGTCTCAATCAAGCAGAGACGGCAGTCATGTCCGCTCAGTTTGACGCAGCGGGATTTGACATCGTCCCATTCGACGAACCTGCGGATGTGTGCGTGATCCATACATGCACCATCACTGCTAACGCGGAGAAAACCTGCATCAGAACCGCCAGAGCCGTCAAAAAGCGCAACCCCGCATGCCGGGTCATCCTTGCCGGATGTGCAGTTGAAACCACACGCGAGAAGCTCTTAGCCGAGCCTTCCGTCGACATCGTGGCGGACCAGTCCGAAAAATTCAACCTGCCGCACATCATTCTCAACGCGCTCTCGGACAACGCACCCAATGAAAGGACCGACATTCCTGCCTGTCCCGCCCCTGCCCCCCGGTTTGACACAACCCGAGCGCTGATCAAAGTGCAGGACGGCTGCGATTTCTGCTGTGCTTATTGCATCGTTCCCGCCGCGCGCGGCACTCCACGAAGCCTCCCCCTGTCCGATATTGTTACCGAAGCACGCGGCATGGTGGATGCAGGATACAAGGAGCTCGTACTCACAGGCGCAAACCTGGGATGCTACCGTGACAAAGGATACGACCTTGTAGATCTGATTAACCAACTTGAGCAAATCAATGACTTGCAACGACTAAGGCTCAGTTCAATTGAAAGCACCACCATTGAACGTCGCATTGTCGATCACATGGCCACTTCCACAAAGCTATGCCACAACCTGCACATCCCACTACAAAGTGGCGACGATAACGTGCTGGCCGCAATGGGGCGCCGTTATACGTCTTCCGAGTACCGCTCCGTTATTGAATACGCCGTAAAGAAACTTCCCTTTCTGGGTTTGGGCACAGACATCATCACAGGATTTCCGGGGGAGACTGATGCAGCCTTCCGCAACACCGTCACTCTTGTGGAACAAGTCCCCTTCAACAACCTGCACGTGTTTCCGTATAGCGTCCGCACCGGAACACGCGCCGCCGACATGCCCGACCAGATACCGATGGATGTGAGACGGGAACGCGCACGCGAATTGATCGAACTCGGAGATCGCAAACGACAACAGTTCGCAGATTCCTTCATCGGTCGACCCGTTCACACGCTCATTGAAAAGGTCTCCGAAGACGGCATCGCTCGTGGCTGGACCGATGAGTACCTCGAAATCGAATTACCTGCCGAACAATGTTTAATCAACTCCATTGCCTGCATCACCCCCCAATCCGCCCGCAACGCCATCCTTCGACCATAGGCAACGTCATGCGGAATTAAACGACGTACGTACGACGAAACCTCCTTCATGCTCATACGGTAACGGGCAACACAGGACATCAGACGCCAATTGGTTCGTCCTGATGGCCCAATAATTCAAAGCGAAAAATAGCCACTACGACTTGCGTTCAGATGAAAGTCTGGTACGATGCGTAGCATGAAAAATACACGTTTCTACTCAGTTGGTCTGGTTGCTGTTCTGGCAGCATTTCTCGTGAACGTTGAAGCGCAGGCAGAATTGTCTTCTCATGTTCTCTCTTTCGGCACACGCCACCACCAGGAACATTCCACCTATGGCGAACTTCCATTTGGAGACGGAGACTACTCGTATGCCATCGCTTATGAATATCATGAAGGCGCAGCATACTGGCAAATCGCCCTTGATGCATCCTTTGATCCCAGCGGGACCAATTCAGTTACCAGTGAGTTCGACTATGTCCTCACGCCGCAGATCAACCTTATCTTCAAAGACGAAATCTGGCGGGGTGGTATAGGCGCACTGGCCTCATACATGATAGACAAAGATACTGACGATGGCGAATGGACAGACGTCTACGGACAATTTCTTCTTGGACTCGCAATACCACTAGGCAGGATGGAATTAGAGGTAATGGGTGCCTATCCGTTCGAATCATTTGATGAATTGAGCGAGTTTGATGGCAGCGACATTGACATTGTCGGTTGGCTTAAATTTTCTTTTTAGCCTGGAACAATCTCCAGACCCAGAACCGCAACCTCTTCCAGGCAGAGGGCGTCGCTTGCTGTTTACGCAGGCTTCCTCGATGCTTAGACCGCATATACTCTCTGTCTTGAAGTCCCACTATCGCACCTTTTAGCTAACCTGATTCGTTTTTTTACTGATTCAACCTGCCACAACACCTATTATGCCGACCATGAGATGCAAGGCAATTCGAAATCGCACACTTTTGTTCATGGCGCTGCTTGTTCTGTCTCCCTCATTGGCGACGATTAAGGGCGCCACTATAGACAAACGCCTGCGATCAGCAGTAGTCAAGATCTATGCGACTTATCAACGCCCGGATTACACGATGCCTTGGCAGACACATCCACCCGCGAGTGGCACGGGCACGGGGTTCATGATTGCCAACAAGCGTATTCTCACAAATGCCCATGTTGTTTCCGACGCGCGCTTCATCGAAGTCCAGAAAGAAGATGCCCCCCAACGCTACCGGGCGCGGGTAAAATTTGTCGCGCACGATTGCGACCTCGCTATTCTTGAAGTCACCAATACTGCCTTCTATGAGGGGACACATCCTCTAGCGATGGCAAAAAAACTACCCGATCTAAATGATGAAGTGACCGTCCTGGGCTATCCCATGGGCGGAGATCGCCAGTCCGTAACCCGAGGCGTAGTGTCTCGGATTGACTTCAGCCGCTATGCACACAGCGGAATCGACCACCATCTCGTGCTGCAGGTGGATGCCGCCATCAACCCGGGAAATAGCGGTGGGCCAGTTTTATTTGGAAAACGTGTTGTCGGATTAGCCTTTCAGGGGCTGGCCTGGGCCGAAAACATTGGTTACGCTATCCCACTCCCCGTTCTGAATCACTTTCTCGACGACATTGCCGATGGCGAATACCACGGATACCCGGAACTGGGCATTTCTTTTCTGTCAGCAAGAAATCCTGCCCTGCGCAAACATCTGAATATTCCTGTAAGCAAAGGCGGCGTCGCCGTCACCATGGTCGATCCCTATGGTGCGGCAGCAGGTTTTGTGAAAAATGGGGACGTCGTGTTAACGGTCGATGGTCATACCGTCGGCAACGACGGAACGATTGCCTTCAATGGCACGCGTGTTCTTTTTGCAGAATTAACAGAACGACGCCAATGGGGCGAAACCATCAATATGGAAGTCTGGCACAATAACGAACGACTGAGTGTTGACGTGCCCTTGATCAATCATCACGACCCATTTCTATTCCGAAATACTTACGACAAACGCCCCCGCTATCTGGTGCGAGGTGGCCTTGTGTTTGCTCCGCTCACCCATCGCTACCTGCAACAGGTAGAGGGAAGTTCTTCTTCGAACGTACGCCAATTGATTTACTTCGCAACACATGCCAAAATCGATGGGTTTCACAAAGATTTTGATGAATTCGTCGTTCTGATCAGACGCTTGCCTCACCCGGTGAATGCTTACTCCGGGGGATTCATGAATGGCGTTTTGACCCACCTGAACGGAAAACGTATTCGCCGCCTTGAGGACGTGCGCACCGCATGGCAATCTTCTGACAATGGGTTTATCAATCTTGAGTTTGCCGGGATGAAAGAAAATCTGATCCTGCGGAAAAATCTGTCTGACACATCCCATAAAGCGATTCTCGACGCCTACGGCATCCCCGCTGATGCATATCTCGGGGAGGTGCAACCATGATGCGTAACACTCTTATCTCATGGATCACGCTCTCCACTCTCCTCCCCGGCATTGCTGCCGATCATTCCAGCATCAAGGATTCCATCCCCCCGTCAGCCCTTGTTAGAGTCCTTTGCACCCGCCAGGAATTTAACGCCCGCGTTCCATGGCAAAAAAGGAAACCCTCAGAAGAACGTGGCTACGGCATCGCCGTAACATCCAATCTTGTCCTGACAACGGAAGGCCTTATCCGCAATCACAGTCTCGTTGAATTAATGCAACCCCGCAGGGCAGAACAGATTCCCGCACGGGTCATCGCCTCTGACTTCCAGGCAAATCTAGCGCTTCTGGAAATCGACACCCAGACACTACCTGAACCGCTGGCCCCCTTTACGCTTGCGACAAACATGAGTCTCGACTCTAACCTGACGATTACACAGCTCGACGATTTACGACAGCTCCAAACCAGTAAAGCCACATTTCTACGAACCTCCGTAGAAGTGCTCCCCTCCGCACCCTTTCCATCACGCGTATTTGATGTGCTGGCAGACCAGAACATCAACGGTAACGGTGCTCCCGTTCTGCAAAACGGAAAACTTGCGGGGTTGGTCGTCAGCTATGCCTCATCCACACGCACAGCAACCATACTTCCTACCGCAGTGCTTAAGCGCTTTTTAGATGACGTTACAAAACTACCATATGAAGGATTCGCTTCAGCAGGTTTTATCTGGAAAGAACTCGTCGACCCATCCAAGAGACAATGGCTAGGTGTGCAAAATCAACCTGGCGGAGTACTGGTTGTCTCATGCATCCCCGGGTCCGGAGCCGACAATGTGCTCGCCCCAAATGATGTCATTCTCTCATGGGACGGGCAGGCTGTCGATAATCTGGGTTTCTACAAAGATAAAACATTCGGACGTATGATGTTCCCGTATCTCATCAGGGGGCAACGACACCCTGGAGATACCATCGCGGTCACGATTATGCGAGACCGCACCGAAAAGAATATTGAAATCACGCTTCAGCGACCTTCTGAGAAGCGTATGCTGATTCCGGCAAATACACCGGGGAACAAGGCACCCTACCTGGTGGAAGGGGGCTTGGTGCTACGTGAAATGACAGGGCGTTATATCCACGCCTACGGCTCCTCGTGGCAAAGACGTCTGGACTCCTCACTTGTGCATCAGTACCTGACAAGACGCATGCATCCCGACAGAAAGGGAGAGCGAATCGTACTCCTGACGCAGGTGCTACCCCACCCGATCAACGTAGGCTATCAGCAGATACAGAACATGCAAGTCACACATGCAAACGGAACCCCCATTGACAACATGGATGACCTTTTTGAAATAAGAGAACGAGATCAACACATTCATAGAGTGACGTTAGGAAAATGGGGGGTTGATATCGTGATCGAAAAAGAGCGCATTGCAGAAGCAAACAGAATGCTGGCAAAGACATACCAGATTCCGGCATTATATTGGAAAGGCAATAACGGGAATTCAATCAAATGAACAAGAACTGGGGAGTCATCGTAACAAAGGGCATTGTACTATCCCTTTTGGGAACAATACTGGTGCTGCTTGCCACCGCATTCGCAAGGCCGGCATTAATGTCCCGCGAAATCCAAACAGCAGAGAAGCTATTGGCCCGCGGACAGGCAGGCGCCGCTCTCGGCCATCTTGATCGGTGTCGACGATGGTCGAAGGCTTATCCGCCCTTAAACAAACAAAGGTTATACGTTTCAATCCGCTGTCACACGCATCGATCAGACCTGGCACGCGCCATCCAATTTTCCGAAGAATTGATGGATGTCGACACATATGGATTTTCTCCGTCCACAATACCTGAGAAGGTGGAGTGGCTCCTGGTCCAAGCCCCCCTCAGTACCACTCTGAAATCGCACAATGGCCACCGCATTCGAAGCTGGGAGGGTTATATTGCCACGGCGGCAGACTTACGAAAAATGGGGAAAACAGACTCACTGAAAGCGATCACAAAAGCCATCCTCGACCGACATCAGGCACATTTAGTGCCGGAGGAATTGAAAAATATTCTTCGCCCCGGGCGCACCACGACTCAACCGTCAACAATCAGTACGGTGACAACCACGCCGATGACCCACTCCCGACCGCAATCCATTCATAAACCGGTTCACGCCACTAAGCCTGTGATTGAACTGCCCCAGATGCAGAAAAGCCAACCCACCACTGAACCGGCGGCTCAACCCGAACAGGAAAACGCATGGGGCGTCGTCACGTCAGATTCTGCACCCGCTTATACTCAGGATGGCAACCATTTCATGGACTTGTCGGCAGGAACACTGCTCACGATCCACGACCATAACAGAACACAATCCGGAGAAAGCGTCTCCATTGGCAGAATCCTGGGTGGAAATGGAACCATCGTAATGATACGCACCTCAGCACTTGACGAGCAACGAGGAAGCCTTAGCACCCTATCAATTGATGAACGTAAGCTGCGTATTCGACGCGCCAAACTGCTTGCAGCACTTCATGCGCAACCGGAGGAACAGGCTGCCGGCAACGGTTCTCACGGCAGCAATCCACACACGGCCACCTACCGAAAAGCCCGAAAGGAATACCTTGCATTTGGCGAAAGAGTAAAAGAACTCACTGAAAGCATGAACGCTGCCACTGGAGCCAAAAGAATGAACTTCGCCAACGAGCTACGCAATATGAAAGGCGAAGACATCCGATTGAAAGCGGCCTATGACGCTGCCAGCGAACAGTACAAAGCCTGGAGAAATGCACATCCCCGCACAGCTCAAAATGGAGCCCGCACCACCTCTTCACGAAGAAGGATTGAAGCCGAAATTGCGGACGTTGAACGTGAACTTCGTCAACTCTAATAGGTTGACAGAGGCGGGGCAGTCGGAACATGCTTAAGGCACAGAATTAACTAACCCGAAAACATGCGTTTCAGGATAGCAAGAAAGTATACATCATGGCCGACATTCAGCTAACATGCGAAAAATGTTCACACGTCATGACCGTTTCTGAGTTTGTGGACGAAAGTGCGTTAACGTGTCCAGAATGCGGCGACGCACTCACCCGCCCCATTGTCGACAGCAGCACAAAACAGAAACGACAGGTAGGGATATCCACAAAAACTTTTGAAACGCAAGAGGCAGAAGAACCTAACGAGGATGGTTCTCGAGCGACAGATCTCTGGCCGGGAGGAAAACATGCACCGCGGGCACCGCGTCGTGCCAAAGTGCGCCATCACCTCTATGGCTGGGTTCTCTTCGGCGTACTGGGAAGCCTCATGGCATACCTGCGTTTTGGGGGTGTGCTGCCTAATGTATATCTCGAGATGCTCAAACAGTATGCAATTTGGATTGGCATCGCCCTACACTTGCTTATCATTCTAAAAGCATTTGAAGACTCTGTGTTTCAAGGCATTCTATGCCTCCTGATCCCTTTCTACACACTGTATTATATCGTGTGCGTGACAGATGCAGTGTATTTCCGAGCCACGATATGTGGATTGATGGCCGGAGTCGGATTGGATGTCGGCATTGTCATGCAAGATGAATTCTTCGCAGTATGTGAATTCGTCCGCGCCTGGATTGCCAAGGGTGGGTAGTTCGTTACGGCCGGGTCCAACAACAAGACCGCTCAACGCGTTCGAGAAGGCGTTTCGCCACTTCGGTCTTCGACAGTAACGGCCACCGTTCAATATTCCCGCGTGTATCGATCAGCGTTACCCGATTCGTATCCACGGCAAAGCCTGAATCTCTGGCGCTCACATCATTGGCAATAATGAGGTCGAGTCCCTTTTCTTTCAGTTTTCGTTCTGCCTCGGCAATCACATCATGTGTTTCCGCGGCAAACCCCACAAACAGGCGATCGCCCTTAAGAGGGCGTATCTCCTGCAGTATATCCGTCGTTCTTTCCAACAACAGACATCCATCCATGGTATGCTTCTTAAGCTTTCGGGTGTTGACCGTTCCAGGGCGCCAATCTGCGACAGCCGCTGACATAATAAGAACGTTACATTTCGGGAGACTCTCTACAACAGCGGCATGCATCTGCGCCGCAGACTCCACGCTCACCACATCCACACCACTGGGCACAGGCAAAGAGACAGGGCCACTGACAAGACGTACGCTGTGTCCCCTTGAATGAGCGGCAGACGCAATGGCATACCCCATCTTGCCGGACGAGCGATTGCTGATAAACCGAACCGGATCAATGGATTCTCGCGTTGGGCCTGCTGTGACCAGAATATTCATCTTATAGAAACCATCCCGCGCATGAATAATAACTCGACAAATCGGATTGTCTGAAGAAAATCATCCATCTCTTTTACGACGTTTGCGGGCCCATGCAGAACGCAACATCGACTCCGCGCGTTCTGCATATTCAGTCTCCTGCAACCAGTACATCGTCATCTCTGCCTGCTCCAGACGTCCTGCCCTTTCATACAGATCAAACAGGACCCATTGATTAAAAGGTTCCCAGAAACACCAGTTTACATAGTCCTCCCACAACAAAATCGCTTCATCAAGAGAGTCAAGCGCAAGGACTTCAGCCTTCAGATGCACGGCCTCGCTGTTGCGTGGATTCAACGTATGGGCTGCATCAGACCATAAACGAGCCTGGATCAATAATTCCACTGCCGCCACATCATTGGTCTCATACCGACCATAGAACGCCTGTTTGCCTGCCCAGATGCAGAAGTTGTAGTTATAGGGATAAAGTTTGTGCGCTTTAGCACAAGCCGCCGCAATACGAAGCGGAGACTTCTTGCTGCCTTCTCCGTAGCGACCGTAATGATAGAAAGACTGCGCAACCAGTGCACGCA
Organism: Kiritimatiellia bacterium; assembly: GCA_016783565.1. GTDB lineage: Bacteria > Verrucomicrobiota > Kiritimatiellia > UBA8416 > JADHWI01 > JADHWI01. Next base: position 29,348 of record JADHWI010000005.1, on the reverse strand, counting down.
CACTGTGCACCATGCCAAGTGCCGAGAAGATTAACAGTGCAAAGGTTGCACCTTTAAGCCAGTTGGTCTTCATGCATTTCCGTCCTGGCGAGAAGATGAGTGAGGCAATCCATCTACCAGACCCAGCGACGAAAAACTTTAATCACATCGCCTCGCCGGATTAGGGGATCCGGTTCCTCTCCCCGATCAATCCTTTTCATATCGAACCGAAGGATCTCGTTCCCACGCTTAATCTCAATTCTTGACGTCTTGGCAAACTCAGTGAACCCACCCGCCACAACCAGCGCCTTGGCTAAAGTCATATTTCCGGTAAGCTGAAATCGCCCTTCCTTCTTCACCTCTCCCTTGACAAAAAACTCATCATCAAGCGATACCACCGTCACATTGACATACCTGAAGATCTTACCGTCAATGTAGGCCTTTTCAATAGCGTTCTCCACCTCCGAAGTCGTGCGTCCCGCGAGACGAACCGCTCCAATATGAGGCAAGGTCACCATGCCCAACCCATCAATCATATCTTCAATCCGGCTCGATTCAGGCCCATCCACCTGAATGGTCACACGATCGCCCCGCTCAAGAGCGCGAAGACGTTGATTATCAATGCCAGAACGACTGGCTTCTTCTGTCTTGACTGTTTCAACAGGATTCTCACTTGGCATTACTGAGACAGGATCCTCACGATCCGCGACCACTGTCGACGTTTCCTCCCGAGGCTCCGAAATGCCTTCTGCCTGCATTCGGGAAGGATGCGCACGCTCATACCACTCACCGGTTCGCCGCGTTTCCGGACGATAGGGGTCTATGCGTAGCGCGTCAACACCACTGGTCAAACAACCACTGGTCAACAGAGTCAGCCCGACTAAGAGCAACATGAGAACCATGCAATGCGCATACCGCATTACGTGGTCACGCATTCCGATACACCATTGGTTCAACCTACTCATTTCCGTCCCTCCTGCGAACCCCTGCGCTTTGACGTCTTTGTATACGCATACGAGTAGTAATGACCATAGTAATAATACGAATAATCACGCGAAATATTGATGTTGTTCAAGACCACACCCGCAATCAATCCGCCCACGTTCTCGACCATAGCTTTTGCACGGTTCGAAACTGCCTTGGGATGTTTTCGGTGCTGGATAACAAGAATAACGCCATCCATTTCACGCGCCAGCAGTGCAGCATCACTCACGCCGGTGATAGGAGGCCCATCAAACAGAACCAAATCATATTTCTCGCGCAGTTCCTCAATGACCTCTTTCATCCGTAGCGTATCGAGCAGACCATGATGACCGGAAGTCAGTCGTCCACTCGGAATTACCGAAAGATTAGGCAGTCCGGAATCCATCGTCACGTCATCAATCGACTTCTCCCCAACCAATACATTAGCCAAGCCAACATCCCGATCAACACCCATAATCTTGTGCTGAGTCGGTCGATGCAAGTCAGCATCCACAACCAAGACCTTCTCACCCAGTTTTGCGGATACATACGCCATATTGAAAAGCGTTAAAGACTTACCCTCTCCTGCACTGCCACTGGTAACAGAAAATATGCAGCCATCAGGAATACGCTTGGAAAAGCGCAAGTTTGTCCGCAGAATTCGATAGGCCTCGGCGTGCGCAGCATCGGCATCTTCATCCGATAGTGGCTTCACCTTTTGCGGAATCACTCCTAATACCGGTACACCCATGAACTTCTCAACGTCTTCAACCGTTTTCACTGAGGTATCAAGATACTCAACAAAATATGCCAGCGCGATTCCTGACCCAAGACCCACAATAATGCTGAGAATGATATTCAGTGCAATATCAGGGCTGACAGGATCACCTGAGGGGCGTGCAGGCTGAACTTTTTCCACGATCGTTCGCGGCATGCGCAATTCAATACGTTCTTGCAGATAACGTGCCTCCAGAGAGTCTCGCAACTTCTGAGCATGCTGCAATTCCTGAACCGCTTCATCAAAAGCCTGGTAATCTTTCCCCGCTCGTTCACGCTCAATCTTTTTCAGCTCGTCGAGCTCGGCAATAATAATGTTCAGTTTGGCTTTCGTGGATTCATAGTCAACGCGCAGGCTGGTCTTGAGCCCCGCAATTTTGTCCTTAACTTTGACATCAAGCCCCTGTAACACTTCCTTTATCTCAAGCACACGCGGATGACGATCGCCATAACTCTCCATCAATCGGCTTAATTCCACTTCATATTTCTGTTTGTCAGCTACCAGGCTGGACAACACGGCATCCGTAAACAGCGATGTGGTCTCCAATAATTGTTCACCACTCAAAGCCTCAATTTGCTCCAGCCGTGCCGCTTTCTCTGCGAGTTCAACACTCGTCCGGCGTCGATAGACATCCAGCGTTCTTATCCCATCCTGATCTGTATTACGCTCAGAACCAGAAGCCCTGATACCTACATTGATGCCATACAGATCGCGAATCTCCTTCACCGAATCCTTGAGTTTGTCCACCTTCTCAATTTGGTCATCAAGGGATGCCTTCAATGCGCGCAAACCACGCTCAGTTTCTTCTCTGCTCACGAGTATGCGCTGATCACGAAAAACATCTGCAACCATGTTAGCCGCACGAGCCGCCTCTTCATGCGCGGTTGCCTTCGGTTCTGCAAGGTAGATCTGAATCTCGATCAGATTCGTGTCGCGATATTGTTGAACTTTCATCCCATGACTCAACAACTTGACCGTCTGATTTAAGGCGTCCCCCCTGGCCCATCCGTAGATACCGGCTAATTTGCGATCCATACCCAATTTGCGTACGGTTTCCTCAATGATTGGGCGGGACTGAATGATCTCAAACATTGTCCGCATATAAAACGGGTCATACCCCGTCGCAGTACGGTTCCATAGTTCAACATCCGGAGTCTCCTGCTGCACGCCAATAATGCAGGAGGCACGATACACCTTTGGCATAGAATACGTCACCAGTATCCCGGTCAGAACAACCAGAAGCGTGACCGCAATAATGATTTCTTTTCTGGAGCGAATGACGCGCCAGTAATCCAAAAAATGTAACGCTTCCTGTTCTTCTTGCATAAGAGGGAACCACCTCGGGTGTTTAGGTCAATCAAAGCCCGCTGCCGGTCAATATCCGTCAGCGGGCTCACAAAAGTCTCTCAATCAGGCTGACTTAGAATGAACGTCCGTAAAGTATTCGCGTTGTATTCTTTGTATAGTCCCAGGACACGTCCGAATCCACATCTTCGTATCTGTGCATCAAGGAGATCTTGTTGCGATCATTGAGTTTATACGCAATCTCACCCATAGCAATAATCTTGTCCTCTTCGCCATCAGCAATGCCAACAAAGTCGCCTGCCGTTGCAGCACCGGGAGCAGCATCATCATAATCGCTATTCCGGTAAAGCCCCGTCACACCCAACATCACGCGAGGGAGCACATCCCATTCAACAGAAGCTTTGACATCAGTATACTCCTGGGAAGCAAAAGGATAAACATCCGAATCACGCAGACCATGAGACACTTCACCACGAATACGTGTGGTGGGAATTGTACGCGCCTGCACCCATACAGAGGCATAGGGCACCTCGTCCACATCAATGTCAGCGTCATCATAATCCTGACTCTGCACACCCACGCTGGCGCCTACACTGAGCTGCGGATTAATCGTCTGCTCCACACCAATCGCAAGAAGCACACTGGAAAAATCACGTTCCAATCCTCGGCTATCATCAAAGGAATAATCAGAATACATAACGGTTCCGTACGTATTCAGGGTTGGTGTTGCTTGAAAGATCGCTTTAACGATGCCGTCGATACGATCTTCGTCTGAATCATCTGCAACAAGGTCTTCATCATACTGCTTGGTCATATGACGAACCGCCACATCACCCGTCCAACCTTCGCTTAACATGTGCGTGGCACCGACTTCGACCCGATTAAGAATATAACTGGAATTGCGTCGTACAACACCTTCTTCCTGGCTGACGGCCGGGTCGTCTGTGAAGTCAAACTTTTCATCCAAACGCAGAACCGTACCAGGGCTGGTGCTGTGCTCAATGCGTAAGCCGGCATCATGCTGCCATTCCTCTTCATTCTGCGTATCACTTTCGTCTGTGCGATAGCGCCATGACGGTGCATAAAACAGATCAAGATAGGATCGCTCCCAGTCTATAAGCCAATCCACACGAGGCTTAACGTAGAAATCCCACGTCTCTTCATCAAGTCCATCCGGCAGAGAATCTCTGTTGTCTGTGTAATCTGCCCGAAGGGTCAAAGACACCTTCAACGGTTCCAAAGCCGTCGTTTCCTCGCCCTGAGCGACAATCGAAAACAACATCAGAGAAAATACTATTCCACTCACAATCTTAATTGCTAACCGCATGACCCGTCTCCTCTTTAAACATGAACCACCTATTCGCGACACTACTCGGGCAGTATTTGGAGTTCACTATGGCCATCTAACCCCAGTTTCGTCAACAAAAAAGGGGCACTCTTTCCTTTTGATATTTGAATCCACGCCCCCCTCCTGATAGGCTATCTTGCATGGCAAAAAAGACTTCATTTACCTTCAAGCTAACAGAAGCGCAGCAAGAGACACTGCTCGACATCCTCAGCGCAGGAAACTATCGCCCCACAAAAGTTCCTCATACGGTGATTGCGGTTAAGACCCCTGGATACGGCGTCAATCTTTACAAAAGTGGAAAATGCCTCGTGCAAGGCAAAGAAGCCGAAGACTTCGTCATGTTCATACTCGAACCAATGGTGCTTGAGAGTGTCGGTGTCGGGTACGAAGAGATGCTGAACCCTGAGGCTTATCAGCCACACATGGGCATTGATGAAAGCGGAAAAGGAGACTTCTTCGGCCCACTGGTCATTGCGGGTGCATACATCGATGACACCGTAATTCCCGCACTACAGGACATGGGCGTCAAAGACAGCAAACAAATCAGCAGCGATAAAAAGGCGCTCCAGTTGGGGAGAGATTTACGCAAGGTGCTGCAAGGCAAGTTCTCCCTCGTTCGCATCGGCCCTGCTGCATATAACCGCCTCTACGCAAAAATGCGGAACGTGAATACGCTGCTCGCTTGGGGACATGCCAGGGCTATCGAAAATGTCATGGAACTGGTACCCGGCTGCCCCCGTGCACTGTCCGACCAATTTGGCCGAAAAGATCAGGTAGAGAAGGCCCTCATGAAGAAGGGACGCAAAATCAAACTGGAGCAACGACCGCGTGCCGAAGAAGACCTTGCAGTAGCCGCGGCATCCATCATTGCCCGTGAGGCGTTTCTGCTCTCCCTTAAGCGACTGGGGGATCAATACAAGGTGGAGATGAAGAAAGGCGCCTCAGCCGCAGTGTCAGAGATGGCTGGTGAACTCGTGCGCACGCATGGCCCCATGGTGCTCACAGAGATCGCGAAATGCCATTTTCGCACCACGGATAAGGTTCTGGCTTCACAGGGACATTCGCGAAAAGACCTGGGTGACGTCGGTGCATCTCAATCCAAAGCCGCTTACCAGAAAAAGCAAACGAAAACGTAGTCAAGGCGCAGGCATCCCAACCAGTTCAAGTAGCGCCGGAGACGGCCGCAACACCTTCCCTTCCGGCGACATACAGATGTGAACAGTGTGCCCGGATGCCAGAATTTCACCACCTCTGCACACGTCGTATTCTATACGCAATCGCGGGCCCTTAAACCCAACCAAGCGCGTTTTTACCGTGAGCTCATCATCATAGTGTGCCGGTTTCCTGTAGGTACAATGCGACTCCACGACAGGAAGCATAACGCCGTCACGCTCCATTTCCAGATAGGGCAATTCAGACTCCCGCAACAGTGCCGCTCGAGCCATTTCGAAATAGACAAGATAGTTGGCATAATACACGAATCCCATCTGATCGATATCGGCATAGGGAACGAAAAAACTGTGTTCAAATATGCGCGGTTCTCCCGACATGAAAAATGCCCCCCTCATCTTGATACAACCATTTCAAGGCAGGGACGTAGGTCCCTCGACGTCCAGGCACCAGACCACGCACAACCGCCTGCGTGCCTACCTCTTTTACCCGCCATCCAAACCACGGCGTAGATCCGTCACCAACGCTTCCAGTTGACCAGCCTCCGCCGCCTTGACCAGCGCACTGCCTACCACAACGCCATCAGCCACTTTGGCGACCTCTCCCGCCTGATCACCGCTGCTAACCCCGAAACCTGCTGCAATCGGCAGGGATGTTACGGCCCGCAGAGCATCCACGCGCTCAGCCAAATCTGTCACCAGTGCTTCACGAGCCCCTGTCACGCCCTTCACCATGATGTAATACACAAACCCACGTGAGCCTTGCAAAATCTTTTCAGCGCGCTCCGGCGGAGTCGTCGGTGCAACCAGGGGAATCAGCACCAGATCCTGCACATCGGCATCATCTTGCAGCTCTGGTGTCATTTCAAAGGGAAGATCCACAACCAACAATCCATCCGCCCCTGCTCGCTTTGCATCTCGACAGAAATCTGCATAGCCATAAGAAAAAAGCGGATTGCAGTACCCAAAAAGCACAATGGGCTGATCAAAATCGGCCCGCAGTCGCCGCACCATGTCCAGAACCTTGGGCAGCGTAGCACCTGCTGCCAGCGCACGATGTGACGCCGCCTGAATCGTCGGACCGTCTGCCGTAGGATCTGAAAAAGGAACCCCCAACTCCAGAACATCCACACCATGCGTCAGCGCCGTACGCACGTTGGCCTCAGATTGCTCCATATCCGGGTCACCTGCAGTCAAATAGCCAACAAGCGCCTTCTTACCACTTTCTTTACAAGACTGAAAAAAGGAATCTATCCGATTCATTCCGCATCCCCCTTCACGCCGTGATCAATGGCCAGCACCGTATCAAGATCCTTGTCCCCACGTCCGGAAAGGTTGACAACCAATATGGCGTCTTCTGAAGCCTGCATAGCGCGCTTCGTCGCCTCAGCAATGGCATGCGATGATTCGAGTGCCGGAATAATGCCTTCCAGCCGCGTCAATTCATGAAACGCCTCCAGCGCCTCATCATCTGTAATACTGCAATAGGTCGCTCGCCCACTGTCAGCCCAAAACGCATGCTCCGGCCCCACACCAGGGTAATCCAACCCGGCACTCACACTGTGAGCGTTCTTGATCTGACCCTCATCATCCTGAAGTACAAACGATTTACTGCCATGAAGAATTCCGACGCGCCCCGCACAAATACTCGCGGAATGCTGACCCGTGGCCAGGCCGTAGCCCTCGGCCTCAACACCAATCAATTGCACGTCTTCGTCATCCACGAATGGGTAGAAGATTCCAGCGGCATTGCTTCCTCCACCGACGCAGGCCAAAACCATATCCGGCAGACGCCCTTCCTGCGCTAAAATCTGCTTGCGCGCCTCATCGCCAATCACCGCCTGAAAATCGCGAACCATCAACGGATAAGGATGCGGGCCCGCCACAGAGCCAATTACGTAAAACGTCGTATCGACCTCGGCTACCCATGCACGCAGAGCTTCGCTCATCGCATCCTTGAGTGTGCGCGTTCCACTGGACACGGGAACCACCTCAGCGCCAAGAAGCTCCATGCGTTTAACGTTCGGTGCCTGGCGGCAAATATCCTCTTCGCCCATGTAGACCACGCATTCCATCCCAAACAATGCGGCAGCGGTAGCCGTGGCCACTCCATGCTGACCCGCGCCGGTCTCGGCCATGAGCCGCTTCTTCCCCATGCGGCGGGCCAGCAGGGCCTGGCCAATCGTATTATTCACTTTATGCGCACCGGTATGATTCAGATCTTCGCGCTTCAAGTAGATTTTAGCGCCATACTTTTCGCTCATACGGGAAGCCAGGTATAGCGGCGACGGTCGGCCCACATAATCGCGCAGCAACGCATCCAGTTCCTGCCGAAACTCAGGATCTGCCTTCGTTTCATCATAAGCCGACTCTACCTCCAGCAGAATCGGCATCAGCGTCTCGGCGATATAACGACCGCCAAACTGCCCATAAAAGCCTTTAGAATCAGGCACTTGTTTCATTGTTTCATATTCTCCATCACATTGCGGCAGCGCTCAAAGAACGCCTTCATCTTCACATGATCCTTAACTCCAGGCGTAGCCTCCACGCCACTGGCCACATCCACACCCAACGGCTTCACAGCCTGCAAGGCAGAAACCACATTCTCAGGCGTCAATCCACCTGCCAACATAACAGGACTGTCCACAGCCAATTTCGCGGCAACATCCCAATCCGCCACTTCACCACTGCCACCATAGCGACCGGGTGCAGGCGCATCAACCACATATCGATCCGCAGGCCATTCAGCAGGGAAAGGCCGAACACCCTGCGCTGAAACCGCAAGCGCGCGCCAGACGGGCAACGGCATGTCCCGGAACGCATCAACCGCCTCATCCCCATGAATCTGCACGGCATACAATCTGCATTCCTCTGCAACCCGAAGCACAACATCCCGCGATTCATTCACAAACACCGCAATACAGCGTGTCTCATCCGGCAACGCATCCCGAATACTGCGCAGACGCTCCGCCGAAATCCCACGCGGCGACTTCGCATACATCACAAAGCCCAGATAATCCGCCCCCAACGCCAGCGCCGCTCGCGCATCTTCCACATTCGTCAACCCGCAAATCTTTATCTCAGGAAACTTCATGACCATAACCTATAGCCTCTTTAACACCACTAATCAATACGCTTGCGCTCATTCATTATTACTCAAACACAGAATCAGCGAAAAGCACCTGCGGTATTGAATGGCAAAGAGAAGATGTGCTATCTTCTACCTCTGTTGAATCCCATCGTCTCACGACATTGAGTTTCAACACCCCAACTAGAACCCGAATTCTGGATTAAGCCGCGCCGCGTGCATAATCCACGGGCACGGAGTGTGTTCACGACAAGGGGACAGACCACCATGCGTCAAAAACTGATCTTCTTTCTAACCGCCTTACCAGTCATCATTGCACCATGGTTCTTTGGTGCATGGGAGCGCTGGTGGTTCTGGGGATTTGCCTTGTGCATCTTCGCGGCCACGTTCGCCAGCAGCATCGATTGGCTTAAGAAAACACGAGACGCTGTGCCGCAACTGAAAGAGCACAAAACCGCATGCATCCTCATCGGATCCATGCTTCCGTTTCTACTCTATGCCTTCGTTCGTGGATTTCAGGCGGACGTATTCATGGATGCCGAACGTAGCGTCCTGCTTTTCGCAACACCCTTTTTGCTGGGGCTCGTCATCATCTTCGGCCTGAAAAATGATCAAAGACGACACCTTCTCCTACTCCTCATATGTGTTTTCGCCCTACTCGGAACCTACGGCATCGTGAACCACTTTCTTACTGGCAGCAAACTGGTCCTATGGGCTCCGGGCTACGCCAACTACTACAACGATGGACGCGCCTCTGGAAGCTACTTCTGCCCCGATCATTTTGCCGGCATCATGGAGCTGGGATTCTGCCTCGGGATCGCATACGTCCTTTCCCGAGGATCAGAAACGCACCACCGCATCCCGGCAGCATGCCTATGCGTCCTTTCTGTAATTGCCGTAGGTATGAGCAAATCACGCGGTGGCGGCCTTACTCTTATGGTCGTGATCCTGGCCACCATCATCTGGGGCTTTTCGCAGTTCCCGGATGCTCAACGCTGGTGGCACCGCATCTCGGCAATCATGGCACTGCTCATCATCGCCATCGTAGTGTGGAACAGCAACATTCCGTATATGCAGCGTTTCAAGGCCTATTTTGCCCTAAACGCAAATACAGAAAATTCAAGAACAGAGCAGATTGAGCGTACCATCACTCAAGTCCAATCGGCAACGCGCGCACAAATGATTTCCGGTGCATTACGCGCATGGCGTACAGACCCGGTATGGGGCATAGGCCCCGGCATGCACCAGAACGTCTGGCGACGTTTCGCCGCGACGCCCGATGGCAGCCGCGAAGAGGGTCGCTGGCCATCACGACTCAACAACAACTACCATTCATACGAAGTACACAGCGATTGGGTTCAACTACTTGAAGAATACGGCTTAGTGGGGTTGGGTCTCTTTCTCATTCCCTGCTGCGTAATATTCCATCTGCTAACCTCCGAATTACGCCACATTTCGCGAAGCTGGCGACGGCGCTCCCACCGGCTGAAATCCAAGTCCGACTACCCCCTGATGCTGGGAGGCCTGCTCGCTTTAATCTGCATGATGTTTCATTCCCTGGGAGATTTTAACCTGCAGATGCCGGCCACCACTTGGATGCTCGCCTGCATTCTAGCCGTACCACTCGCACGCATCATCGAACAACGTGACGGAGAAACCAATCAGTCATAGCGTCATCATCAGCGACCTGCACTTGGGGTCCGAGTATTGCCACACAGAAACATTGAGTCGATTTATTGACTCCCTTCCCGACGATGCGGAACTCATCCTGAACGGAGACGTCTTCGATCGCTACGGGTTCCCTCTCAACGAATCCGCACAGGCCATCTACGACAAGATCCTGACCCGCGCCGAGAGCCACCCCGTGACCTGGCTGCAAGGCAACCATGACAAGACCCTTAAGCGATGCCTACCCGCCACTGGCGCAATCAAGATGCAAAAGCAGCTTATATTAAACGACACGATTCTGGTTGAGCACGGGGACCGTTTCGAAAGGGTGCTTCACTATGCCCGACCACTCACCAGTGTCATATACAAATGTTATCTCGTCTGGCAGCGAATCACGGGACACCGCAAACACGTCGCCTACTACGCCAAGCAATGGTCATTTCTGTACAACGGCTTCTGTGGCTACATGAAAAGCAACGCGATCAAAGCAGCCAAGACCGCCAACTGCACCACCATCATCTGCGGCCACTCCCACCACCCCGAAGACATCACCCTCAACGGCATCCGCTACATCAACACCGGCGCGTGGACGGAACGGCCCGCCTTCGCCGTGGATGTGAATGGCAATGACGTCGCCCTCTTAAAGATCTCACACCCAAGGACGTTACCGACGGCTACACCCGTACAATGAGTCTAATCAACACGCTAAAGCAAATTTCTCGTTCGGATGCGGTCCCGACCTGGCAAGGACTTTGTAAACATCTTTGCTGGCAGTTCCGCAGAGCATTCGGGTTGTTTCCGGTTCAGCTGGCGATATCACGATCGCGGATCTTTGTCGAGGGTCCGAGCGGCGTCGCGGCGTTGACGAACAGCATGGGGATGTATGATTCTAACAACATGCATCTTATTCGATTGATGCTCGACCACTCACCGGAAATCACATTTTTCGATATCGGAGCCAATGTGGGCACCTATACATTGATTGCCTCTGAGAGCCCCAATGCCCAGGTATATGCATTCGAACCACACCCCGTCACCTTCTCCCAGCTCGCACGCAACGTGGAGATCAACAACAGAGATCAAGTGAACCTGCTGCAGATCGTACTATCAGACAAGGAAGGCACTGCAGCCCTGATCAGTGCAGCAGACCCGTCTCTCGCACACATTGCCGCAACAGGCAGCGGCGCCACCGGCGATTCGCTCAAGGTCACCACCCGCACGCTGGATAGCGTATGCACAGAGCGGAAGGCTTGGCCGCAAGTCCTCAAACTGGACGTTGAGGGACATCAGCTTGAGGTCTTGCGGGGATTTCAGAAAGGCATCGCAAAAGCCGAAATCCTACTGATAGAAGACGGGGAAGAAGAAGACACACGTACATGGATGGCACAGCAGCAATTTTCCGGCCCCTACTGGTGTCACTTCCGAAACCGTGAATTTTCCGCACAGGTCCAGCGCCGCGCAGAGGACCCTGCTTATCTCTCAAACAACGCTCAACAGCGGCTCAAACGACTCGGGTTCCATTTCACGGCGAAAGCAGAATCGCATCACGACTCCTCTCATCAAGAATGGAAACATGAATGAACCGTAAGCTCCTCGATATGATATGGCTGGCAGGCGCAGTGGTCTGCGCAATACTTATTGGCACCAAGCTGCCGAGGGCGCCCATTCTGGTGACCGTTGTTGTTATTCAGTTTTCCCTCATACCTCCTCTTCTTTTCGCCACTGAATCGATTCCGGGAGCTGTGGTCTGCGCATGTGCAGGCTATGCAGGCATGGTCGGACTCCTCAACTCACTGCCCTCAGGCATTCCCCAACTTCAGCTGCACGATCTGGTCACACTGTCTCTTGTATTGATAAACAGCGTGATCATTCTCGTTTCCAGCGGGCAGATCAGGTCGCGGTGGCTAAGATCCGACTTTGCCTATATCCTGTTCCTTGCGTGGGCCATCGTCCGTACGCTCCATACCCCCGACGTTTTCGACGCGGCAAAGGATCTCGTCTTCTTTTCCATGTTTTGGTGTGTCTGCACGGTGACACGACTTTACGTGATCGAACGGCCACACCGTTCCGAAAAATCCGCCTATTTCATACTCATGGGAGGAGCAATCCCCTTTGTATTCATGGTGCTCTTCTTTGCTTTCGGAATGGTTTCGTGGACTTCCTCGGGACTCGCATCACCACTGGGAAAAAGGCCCCTGGCGCTTTTCCTGTTGGTCGTCTTGTCGGCTGCACTTTCCCTCTGGCTCTACCCTGCTTCGAAACGCGCTCAACGATTCGGCTTTGTTTTCTCTGGAGCCACGGGGATTCTGATTCTGCTCACCCTTTCGCGAACCGTAATCTTCAGCATTGCACTTGTACATATCCCCCTGGCGTTTGTCGTAAGAAACACCCGCCCCCTAACCAACGTTGTCAACCTTCTCAGAATCCCCATCTACCTAGCGATTGTTGCGACCGTGGCCTTTGCCAGCTTGCGCACCAGTATCATTCAGGATCGACTGTTCTTCAATACGAGCAATTCTGACTATCGGGGGCTTCTGGAGTGGCGGAATTTCAACACGATGGGACGAAGCTACGTGTGGCCCCACATTTGGCGACACGCCAAGGAATCGCCGATAATTGGCCACGGAACCGGATCTGCACGATCTTACTCCAAGCAGATTGCCAGGTGGGATCATCCCCATTGTGATTATCTGCGAGCATTTCACGATCAGGGAATCATTGGCCTTGCTCTGTTCTCTCTCTTCTGGCTTCAGAAAATTCGCGGCCTGCTACGCATGCGGACACAAGCGCACCGCTCGGCGGGTGCCAACCAAGCCACTCTGGCGGCATTGATGGCTACAATCAGCATTACCCTCTCGTTCATTACCGACAACACTATCGTATATACATACGCCATGTTACCTCTTGCGATCCTCATCGGCGCCGCAGAGGCCAGGAATGAACACGAACAACGCGAGCATGTCCGCACGACCACAGGAACGGCTGAAGACGTTCCAGGTCACACCTGAAAAGCGCACCCTCCCATATTCTCACACGTATCCGTATGAGTAGCGACAAACAAGGATTCGCACGACGACCCTTCCGCTCATTACTGACGGAATCCGACGAGTCGAAAGGCATCTTCGCGTTGTTGGACCAGGGCGTTGTCTCCGGCACAGGGTTTGCTGTGAACATCCTGCTTGCCCGGTTTGCATCTCTGGATGAGTATGGTGCTTATGTTCTGGCTTTCAGCATACTACTCGCCATAGCGGGCATACAGTGCGCCCTGATCACCGACCCTCTTGCGTATCTATACGCATCACAAGCAAACGACAGAGAGGCAGACTACTCGAGAGGGCTTCTGTTCTCACAACTGTCTCTCGCCGCCGCATGCTTGATCGTGGTCGGGCTCGTAGTCGGTCTTCTCTCAGCCCTGGACGTCGACAACAGCCTTCGTACGGCGCTGATGGGACTCGGGAGCGCGCTTCTATTTCTCCAGATGCGAGAGCTCTGCCGCCGCTTATTGTTCGCTCGATTTCAGGTCCTTACAGTCCTTGGGCTTGATCTCTCATATAGTTTTGTCGTGTTGCTGGGACTGGCCTTTCTACTGTTCTCGAACAGGTTGAGTGCACGATCCGCATTCATTGTCTTAGCATGCGGCGGAGCCGCTGCAAGCGCAGTTGGATTGTACGGTCTTCGAGACGTCTTCTCGGGCAAGGGAATATGGAAACCCATGCGCCTTGCGATTGTTACAAACTGGCCTTTTGCCCGTTGGCATCTTATCGGCATGATTGGTGGCTTTGGGTATCTGCAGGCCAACACGTTTGTCGTGGCAGCCATACTGGGGACGACCAGCGCCGCCGTACTTCATGCGTCTCGAAACCTACTCATGCCTGTTGAAATGCTTCTCGTCGGCGCTGGAAACTTTGTAACCCCCAGGGCCTCAAGCTACTTCACAAAGGACGGCCAGAAAGCTTTGCGTGTCTTTGTGAAGCGGTGGGGTGGCATTCTTTCAGCCATCACGGCGATATACTGCGGATTAGTTGCCATCTATCCTCAACTCCTGCTGCAACTTCTCTATGGTGCCAAGTATTCAGACGCCACCACTATCGTAAGACTGTGGGCCGTCGCCTTTATGCTCTTTGCCCTACGCCGTGCTCCTTCGATCGGACTCGTTGCCATGCGTCGGCCTGATATCATCGTAAAAACAGGCCTGCTGGGTTTTATCGTCTCACTTGCCGTCTGCATTCCGACCTCCGCCACTGTCGGAGTCTCTGGTGCCGTCCTCGCCCGAATAGCTTCTGAAGTAGGAATGCTGACCGTGATCCTGACACAGTACGTCACGTTCAAAAAGGACAACTCCACCCCGGCCAGTCCATCCATCATTTGATAGGCGCGTGACACATGCATAGATATGTTGCACAGAACTACCTGACGCCAGAGCGCTGGCTTGCCTTCCAGAGACAGGTTGAACTTGTCTCAAAAACCAAGGCACAGAGAGTGCTTGAGGTCGGAAAGGGATCGGGAATCGTTGCTTTCGCGCTGGCATCACAAGGAATCTCTGTCAAGACCTTCGACATCGATCCCAGCCTTAGCCCGGACTTTTCCGGGGACATACGGTCGATAACCAGCATTGTACCTCCATCATCCTTCGATTGCGTCATCGCCGCTCAGATCCTTGAACACATTAGCTGGTCCGACGTACCACAGGCGCTCGCGGAGCTCGCGTCTGTCAGTCGTCAATGGTGCGTCGTCTCTGTTCCATATTGTGGTATCACCGTCCTACCATCGCTGCGCTGGGGGCGACACCGTTTTCACGACTGGCAGGTCGGTATGCGCATTCCGGCTTTCTGGCGGACACGTGCATATTTCAAAAAAGGCGATCACAGATGGGAAATCGGGGCAAGACCGTTCAGCAGACGTGCATTTCGTACGCTCCTGCAAGCGCAGTTCCGTGTGGTGACGGAAACCTGGCACCCATCTCATCACCACATGCTCTTCTACCTGTGTGAAAAACTCGACACATGCATCAGGCCGCCAACTCGACCATGAAGATCCTCATCGTGCCATACTATTTTGCGCCGGCTTCTGGACCACGGAGCATCCGCTGGTCTAACATTGCCAGATACATGGCTGAACGCGGGCATGACGTAACGGTCATGGCAGGGCACTTTACGTCCAGAACATTGGGTCTGGATCAGAGCCTGTGCGAGATAGCAGCCCATCCCCGTATTACGGCGAACCGCATCCCCCTCGCCCATCAGGGACCCACGCCATGGCGTGATATCATCTGGGCTCTGCGGGTAGCACGTCATGTCCGCCTTCAATCTGCCGAATATGACGTTCTCATATCTTCAGCTCTTCCCATCGCCAGTCATATAGCCGCATGGCTCATAATGGAACGCCGACAGATTCCCGTCTGGATTGCCGACTACGGCGATCCGTGGTCGGTGAGCCGCATGCGGCCCGGTTCCGCCGCGCGAAAATGGCTCGAACGACGGGTTGAGCAAACGCTACTGCGGCACGTAACGGCCCTCACAATCACCACGAAACATTCGACAGGCCTCTTTCGCCGATTGTATTCGGGACGAATTGAGCTCATTCCTCAGGGCGCATCCTTGTTTCATGTCTCAGCCGACTGGTCAACACAGCGAAAGCCAACGGACACATCACCAGTATCCTTTCTTTATGCCGGGGGGTTCTATCGAAAATGGCGCGAGCCGACTGAACTCTTCCAGGCATTCCGGAACGTCGACAAGGTCCGATTGGTCGTTTGCGGATCACATCAGGTTGACGCCGCCGGAATGAGAAATGGTGCACCCAACATAGAGTTGCTCGACCTTCTGGAACTTCGGGATGTTGTTGAACTCCAACAACAGTCTGACGTACTTGTGGTCCTGTCTTCCCGACATTCCGATCAGATTCCCGGCAAAGTGTACGAGTACATGGCCACGCAGCGACCGGTGCTGTACATCACCAACAATCAGAAAGACGAAGTGGCAACACTTCTCACACAGCGAAACCGTGGACACGTATGCGCGTTCAATGCAGAATCCATCCAGGCGGCAATTGAGATGGTGCGCGATACAGTACAACGCGGGACCAACGCCAGCAGCCAACCGCAGAAGGATGTCGGGTTTGACGTGCGCGCAACTGCCTTCCTGGACCTTATTGACACGCTGCGAAAAGAGCGGACCAAATCCGGTCCAGAATGACACGCTACGTGCTCAGAAATATCCTCCCTCAAAACCCATGAAACATCTGGCCATTCTGACCAACCTACTGAGTCCGTCGAGTGCGCCCGTCTACGATGCCCTCGCAAACACGGTACCCAAAGTATCTGTCTTTCTCACCGGCGCCGAAGAAAACCGAACGTGGGACATCCAGGACAACTGGACATTTCATATCCGGCGCCCCTTCGGTCTCGTCTTCAAGCGCTACATCCGCGGGCACGGGGCCAAGCATTTTGACACCACCTACCTCCATATTCCCTTCGGCCTCTTCGGCGAGCTGCGACGCTGTCGTCCCGATGCAGTGCTGTCCAGTGAAATGGGACTGCGTACACTCATCGCGTGGGTGTATTGTCGCCTCTTCAGGATACCTCTTGTTCTTCACTGGGAAGGCACCCCGCATAACCAGAAACGTGCAGGCAAACTGAAAACAAGAATTCGCAAGAAAGTGTTCATCACGCTTCCCGACATGTGGGTCGCATGCGGATCAGAATCCAGACGATATCTGACCGAACTGGGCGTGCCCAAAAAAGATATCTTCGTATCGGGCTATGCCGTCAACTCAATGTTCTTTTCCGTCCCCCCTGCACCATCAAAAGTGCTCACCCCAAGACCGGTCCTTCTCGTGGTTGGACGGCTTGTGCGCCTGAAGGGAGTTCAAGAACTGCTCTATGCTGCATCGGAACTTCAACGGGAGGGCACACGTTTTACGATCCTCATTGTCGGAGAAGGTGACGAGCAAGACGTGCTGATGGAACTTGTGCGTTCCACATCATTGCAGGATGTACATTTTCACCCGTTTGTGCAGCCACAAGACCTCCCCGCCCTCTACGCGAGCGCAGATGTCCTTGTTTTCCCGTCGCTTTGCGACGGCTGGGGACTAGTCGTTGGAGAGGCCATCGCCTCAGGGCTCCCTGTTCTGAGCTCAGTTTTCGCAGGAGCGTCGGCCGATCTCGTGCCACCATCGTGGCAATTCAACCCCCTTTCCCACGATGACTTTGTCCGTGCTCTGCGCATGGCTATAACAGCAGGCAGGGAGGGCGACGGGGAATTCATATCCCCTTCGCAGCTTCCCACGCCGTCCAGTGTTGCCCAAGTTATATTGCATGCCTTTGACGCGATAAAGTAGGTCCCGAGAACGATCTGTATGCGTATCCTCATATGCCACAACAGCTATCAGAACCCCGGGGGGGAAGACTCTGCATTCGATGCAGAACTTACACTCCTGGAGAAAAGCGGTCATTCTGTCGTAAGCTATGTCTGCAGCAACGATGACATTGGCTCTCGCGGCGGGCTACGCGCTGCATTGGCAGCAATCTGGAATCCGCGCACCTACAAGGAGGTGTGCAGGCTGATTGACGAACATCAACCGGATATCCTGCATTGTCACAATCTTCAGTTTGTCCTGTCACCGTCGCTATACTGGGCTGCGCGCTCGCGCGGCGTTCCGATCGTCCAGACATTGCACAACTTCCGCCTCATCTGCCCGAACGCACTGCTGCTGCGAGATGGCATTCCCTGCACATTGTGCATCGACAAGCGCTTCGCATGGGCTGGCATTCGCTACGCCTGCTACCGCAACAACCGGGCAACCACCGCCGTGCTTGCAACCCTCGTGTGGATCCACGACTGCATCGGGACATGGACCGCTCGCGTTGACAGATATATCGCGTTGACACATTTCGCCAAAGGCATGCTGTCGCACAGGGTCCCTGCTGATAAGATTTCGGTCTTGCCAAACTTCGCACCTCGGCAGACTCGAACGGCGGATTCTGCATCAACGTATGTCCTGTATGCCGGGCGACTGTCTACAGAGAAGGGCGTCCAGGTGTTGCTGGACGCGTGGACCAAACTGCCCACGGACGTGCCATTGAAAATCGTTGGCAACGGCCCCCTGGAGCAACAGGCCAAAGCATTGGCGGACACTTGCCCGCACGTAGAGCTTCTGAACTGGTTGCCTCGCAGCCAAGTTCAAGAGCTCATCGCAGACGCAGCATTCGTCCTGGTCCCTTCAACCTGCTACGAGGGGTTTCCTGTCATCATCGCCGAGGCTTTCGCGCAGGGAGTCCCCGTCATTGCGACTCGCAGCGGAGGCCTGGAAGAAATCATGGAACACGGACAGACCGGTCTCCTGTGCGATCCCGGCGACTCTCGATCTCTCGCAGACAGCGTGTCACGTGCATGGCAAACAAGCCCGATTGAACGAGACACCCTGTCCCGGAATTGCCGGGAGGAATACGAACACAGGTATTCTCCCGAAGCGCACCTGCAGGGCCTGCTTGAGATATACGAAAGCCTGCAGGTCGCGGACACCACATCGACACCTCACAAGAAATGACGCCAGACTCACAATCGATAGTCGTGGCCGACCCCGAGTCACATCCTACTCATACTCGCTTTCGTGTATTGACCACGAAGATCAGCGCGTTGACTCTGGATTCAGCCGCGGACCTCATATTCGAATGGATCAAGACCGACCAACGCCAGGTTGCGCATCTGTGCACGACAGATACGACGGTTCAGGCATACGATAACCCCGAGCTTGGCTCCGACATAAACACGGCCGGTTTCGCGGCCCCTGACGGAATGCCACTGGCGTGGATCGGTCGCGCGAAACGGCACCCGGTTGAAAGAATCTACGGGCCTGATCTAATGCTTCGCGTGTTGGCACAAGGCGTCGCAAAGGGCACCCGTCACTTTTTCTACGGAGACACACCGACAACCCTGCAGTCCCTCCATGATCGGCTCGAAGAACGCTTTCCCGGCCTCCAAATCGCCGGAACCTACTCACCCCCCTTCAGAGACTTGGACGACAACGAGACACGTCAGATCGCACAGACCATCAACGCAGCAAAACCCGACATCGTTTGGGTCGGACTGGGCACCCCGAAACAGGACCTATGGGTCCACACGTTCAGGCCGCTTCTGGATGCATCAGCACTCATTCCCGTTGGGGCGGCCTTCCGGTTTCACGCAGGCGTCCTTCGTCAAGCTCCTCGCTGGGTGATGCGTTCAGGCCTGGAATGGTTGTTTCGCCTTTTAACAGAACCGAGGAGGCTCTGGCGACGATACCTGATCGGCATCCCGCGGTTTCTCTTTCTACTCATTCGTTACTGGCGAACGCCACCGGCGGCGACAAGGAACTCCCACCCTCAACCAGCAGACACAGCCGCTACACCCAACACGACCGCAGGACCCGCACAGCAAGGGCACCCCACACAACTCACCCCTCCGGCCCCGCTGGATATCCTGGGCGTGAACGTTCACCCGGTGAGCATGGGCATGGCAGTCGAGACCTTGCTCCATGCGACCCAAACCAGACGCAAGGGGTACGTGTGCGTCACGGGTGTGCACGGGGTTGTCGAGGCACAGCGGTCCCATGCTTTGCGCGACATCCAGAACCGCTCGTTCCTCACAGTGCCGGACGGAATGCCCACCGTTTGGATCGGTCGGGGACGGGGGTACGGAAAGATGGGGCGTGTCTATGGACCAGACCTGATGCTCAACCTGTGCAAGGCCTCAGTTGCGAGAGGTCTCTCTCACTTTCTGTACGGCGGTCAACAGGGCGTCGCCAAGTCACTGAAGAAGGTGTTGGAAGAGAAATGCCCCGGCATCCGCATCGTCGGCACACACACACCGCCTTTTCGAGAACTCACCGAAACGGAAGAAGAGGAGCTGCAACGCAAGATCGGAGAACTGAAACCTGACATCCTGTGGGTAGGCCTCGGGACGCCAAAACAGGAGTTCTTCATGGCCTCTCACATAGACTCGCTTGACGTGACGCTCATGCTGGGAGTGGGTGCCGCATTCGACATTCACACAGGAAGATTAAGGGACGCTCCCAAGTGGGTGAAACGTGCCGGCCTGCAGTGGTCGCACCGACTCCTACAGGAACCCCGTCGACTGTGGAAACGCTATCTGTACATTATCCCGGTTTTTACGTCGCAAATCCTGTGGGCACACATACGGTCCCCGTGGAACCACAAGGAAGCCGATGAGCGCTAAACCAGACACCACGCACTTTCGATGGCTTCCCGCACTCATCTTTGCGACGGTTGTAATCGCGTACGTCCTCTCCGTCCCACAGAACCATTCCGAAGCTGAGGATGGCTACGCCTACGCCCTAACCGTCGAAACGGGAGACGGGGCGCTCTACCATCCGCATCACGTGATGTTCGTGCCCATCACGCGCGGCCTCTACCGAACTTACCAATTCCTCGGCGGGACAGCTCGCGCCTTTGATTTTATGGTATGGCAGAGCATCCTGAGCGGCGCCTGTGCCGCCGTGCTCTTCTTTATCCTTCTCGGCAATCGATCTGCATTTCGACAGATCGATGCCATAGTGGTTACCGCAATCATGGCAGGCAGTTATGGGTTCTGGCGATACTCCTGCGAGGCGGAAATATACATTCCTGCGGTCTGTGCAGCTCTATTCCCTCTTCTTATCGTCACGAGGGAGAAACTCACACGAAGCGCACTAACCTTGGCAAGCCCATTGGCGTCCTTCTCTGCCCTTCTCCACATCATGGCAGTAATCCCGGCCGTCATCGTAGCATCCGTGATCCTTTGGCTTCGAAGGAGACGTGCAGATGCGCTGCTTCACGCATTTTTCTCCGGGGTGGTGCTATTCGTCGCATATTTGGTTTGCCTGCCGACATCCCTGTTGTGTCCCGGCGTCGCCTCTGCCGCTCTCTCGCGACCATCACTGCACCTCACCTCACTCCTCCACGGGATCGTAGGCATGGGGCAGTGCATTGTCTCGGGCAACTTCCTCTTCGGATTTGAGACGGCTCGGAGTTTTCTCTGCGGACTGTTCCCTGACCGCATGTTTGCGGAAGAATGCTTCATGGGGCAGCAAGGTAGCTTTCTTCTCGCAGTCGTTGCATCCGGACTGCTTCTGACTCTTGTCTTCGTCTCCATGGTCGTTATAGGCGGAGCGGCCCGCACGGCACTGGGAGGAGCCCACGCCTCTACACGGGAACACACACCCGCTGGCGGGTCCACTCCGGTAAGTCAGCTCGGTGTCGCCGCCGGGCTCTGGCTGGGACTGCATGCCACGGTGGTGCTGATCCACGAGCCTGCAAATCCCGAGTTATGGGTAATGGCTATCCCTGCGTTTGCCGTGCTTGCCGGGCTCTTGCTACGTCTCCCAGCCGGCAGGCAGCTCAACGCCGCTCCCATCTTCGCCATGCTTCTCATCTTGCATAACTACCTCGGCGGGATGCTTTGGGTGGCTGATTCTCAGGGAGATTACACTGCGCAGAAAGCGAAATGGCTGATTGAGCACACCGAATCAAAGGATCTCATTGTCAGCTCAGAGAGCCCTGTTTTCATCAGATATCTCCGCTATAACCAACCTGCATCAGTTATCGCCCTGATGGAGACCCAAACGGCAACACTCGAATACGTGGCCACGCAACTCGAGCTGTCGCAGGGAAAGGTCTACGCCACAGCCGATGTGTTCCTACCGCCCCGTTACATGGCATTGCGCTATCCACACGTCTATCCAAGCATGTTGGAACAGGGAAGGGCACTGCGCCCACAGTTCAACCCTCTGACACAATCGCCGTTCGGAGGTGTGTATCTGTATTCGACAGACAATCGATCGCCGTCTTCTTTTTGATCCTTGGCGAGGAAGCTCCGTACAAGTAGGCTACCCCTTTCCTGCACTCAGGGGGGGGAGTAGCAAGCAGGTACGCCAACCCATATGACACAAGATCACTGAATGAACCGACACAACACAACCAGCGCCGACACCGCCGGCACGAAGCGTCCAAGATGGACTTTTTGGGTCTTTCTAAAGGAATTGAGCGACATTCTGTCAGGTGCGTGGCAGGCTGCGGCGAGCGATCGCGAGCTCCGAGTGCGCTGGATTGAGGCCTCCATTCTGGCAGGGCTGACATTTGTGATGTTCCATCTCCTCGGGAACACCGTCAGTGAGATACAGCACCGGTCCGTATTTGTCTGGATGGTGGCCCGTTGGAGCGACAAGATCTCGTTCGGGACAGACTATTCTCACGGTTGGTTGATTCCGCTGGTAAGCATTGCCGCGCTCTGGCACCGACGCGAAGCCATTCGAAGAGCCCAAAGCAACCCCTCACCGATGGGACTCATCGTCATCGCATCAGCTCTGCTCCTGCACTGGGTGGGAGCTCGCATGCAGCAGCCCCGTGTTTCACTGATGGCCTTCATCGCGCTTCCCTGGGGATTCGCCCTCTATTTTCACGGACTGGAATTGGCTCGCCTGCTGACCTTTCCCTGTGCCTACCTGGCCTTTTGTATTCCACTGAATTTCCTCGATGCCCTGGCCTTCCCTCTGCGTACATTCGCCGCCAACCTATCCGCCCTGACTCTAAACGGATTGGGAATTGAAGCCGTGCGCGTGGGCTCCGCGATCTACTCCTCAGCCGGCGGGGGCTTCAACTTCGATGTCGCGGACCCGTGCAGCGGACTACGGTCATTGCTCGCCATGGTGTCCCTCGTTGCCGCTTACGCTTTCTTCACACAGAAAGGCATCCGCCAGTGGATACTTTTCTTTCTCTCAATTCCCATTGCCGTATTTGGCAATGTGGTACGCATCGTGTCCATCGGCCTCTTCGCTGTCGGGTTCGGGACTGAAGTCGCTCTCAAGGTATACCACGATTACTCAGGATATATCATCTTCGCAGGCTCCACCCTCCTGATGCTTGCTGTCGCACGCGTCATCAACTTGAATGTGAGACAACTCGTCCATGAACACATCAGGAAATAGAACCCGGCATCTGCGCTTTGCCATCGTTTGCGCTTTGATGTCTCTGACGTGTCTTGCGTTACACTATTGTGTCGACACCTCTCTATCGGATTCCGCGGGTGTCAGAGTGGACATACCACCGTCGGTGGGCGACTGGACTGCCGCTGTATTTCAGTACTGCCACAACGAGGACTGCCCGGCCTTTAACGGCGTCACCTCCGCTATTGAAAACGCGTTGACCGACGCCTGTGGCTCCTGCGGAGCCCCTTTGCACGCCATGAGTGATGCGGAGAACAAGGCCTTGCCTGGCGACACCAAGTTCATTAAAGCGGTCTACAGCAACAGCCTGAACCGGAACGCCTTCGTTTCTATCGTTGTAAGCGGGAGAGAACGCAACAGCATCCACCGTCCGCAGCGTTGCCTTGTGGGTCAAGGCTTCTACATTCTCAACACGGACATGCTTTCAGTGCCTCTCCACAACCGCGAAGATCTGGCCGTAAAACTGCTGGAGATAACGCGTAGAAATCCGGAATCCGGAACAGCACACTCGGCAACGCAGTTCTACGCCTATTGGTTCGTTGGTCAGGGAAGAGAAACGCCACACCACCTTGTCAGAATGTTCTGGCTGGCCTGGGACAGGGTCGCGCACGGTGTAGCGCACAAATGGGCCTACATTGCCGTCAGTTCAGGTACCCCTCGGTCAAGTCAGGTCGCCAAACAGGACATTGCGGACTTCATTGCGGACTTTTATCCACGCATCGCAAAAACCACCACAGAATAAGTGAGAGGCATAATCCGTGTCACCGGTGGCGCAGCCCGGGTGACTGGCCTCGTTTCTCTCTTACTGCGCGACGCTGCGGACCACGCCCCCTCCCCACCCTCACGCCATCCTGAAGTCGATGACGGTCTGTCGGTAGGCGTCGGGCAATCCGATATCATATCGTCTTCCCTGGACGATATGCCCCGCAAACCCCTCCTCCTTGCGTACGCGGTCCAGACATGAAGTCAACTGGAACTCGCCGCTCTCACGCAAATTCCCACTAATGTGCTCTTCCAAATATTCAAATACTTTTGGCGTCAGCACATACTGACCAAACAGGGTCAAATATTCATCTGATTCCATCCCCTCCACGCGCAAATGCTCACGCGCGTAATCCTCCGATGGCTTCTCGGCAAATTCTGTAATGCTCAGCAATTGCCCGTCGTCATCATCCCATTCTCCCGTCACACACCCAAAGTGCTTCACTTTGTCGACGGGCGTGCGTTTCAATCCCACCACGCTGTGACCCGTCTTGGCAAACTGGTTCATCAACTGCAACGCACAGGATTCATCCGTATCCGACGAGTAAATGTGATCACCCAGCAACAGCATGAACGGTTCGGCGCCCACCCACTCGCGCGCGCAGTACACCGCGTGGCCAAATCCCTCTTGTGTATCCTGCGTCAACAGCGTCACACGCCGACCGATCCCCATCAGGTAGTCGGAGTACTCCTTGTCGTCCTGTGACAACTTGTTGTAGTGCTCAATGCGCGGCGGCAAACCGAAAAAGGATTCAAAGAGATCCTTGTCCTCTTTCTGTACGATAATGGCGACCTCTTCCACCCCCGCATTCAAGACTTCTTCCACAATGGTCATGATAACCGGCTTAGCGCGCCCATCGCGATCGATAATCGGAAAAAGCTCCTTCTTCACCGACTTGGTCGCCGGGAAGAGGCGCGTACCCATTCCTGCTGCTGGAATAACCGCTTTGCGCACTCGCTGCCCGGACTGAATCGTCAGGCGCAGACAATGCATCTTAAGATCGCGCTCTACAATCTCAATGGCCTTACTTTGATCCTCCTCAGTCCGAACCAGAATCTGTGCCGTACCATCGCCCTGTGATCCCACTCCCTTGGCGCCCAGCATCAACGGTTGCAGCGGTTCGTGATTCAATAGTTTATGCAACACCGGAGCCGTCAACTGCGACGGACACGCAGGCTGCAGGCAACGATCAAATTCCTCCTGCGCCTTAGTCATCAGGCGTCCCACCTCTTCGACATCCCCTTTACTGATGGCCTCGGCCGCTTCTCTGGTGATACCCGCACTGATCGGTCCCAGGAACTCCTGCACGTTACGCTGCAGATCACTCTCCGCAAACGGATAACAGTTGTTGAGCTTCTGCAAAATCTCAAGCGTATCCTTCTCCGCCATCAGATCCACAATAACGTAATGAAGACTGTGCGGAACACTCAGTTCGTCGACATCCAGGCGATCTCCATCGAAAGTCATCATAATGGGGCGATTCCCGTACGCGCATCCCTGATCCAGCCGCCCACAGCGTGAGGGTGTCGTAATCTCGCCACCATAGGCATACTCCATCTCGCCGCGAACCGTCATCTTGAGGTCGTACACGCGGTTGAAGGCCCGCGCCACCAACACACAGATTGCTGCACTGGAAGACAGCCCCTTCTTTACGGGCAAGTCCGTCAGGTAATTGTCAATCTCCAACCCGCGTACACGGTAATGCGTCAGGACCTGGTATGCCACGCCGGCCGCGTAACTGAGAAACCCTCCCTGCTCCGCCACTTCCAACAGGGCATCACGATCCATATCTATTTCATAGGGTCCGCGACGCTCACCATTTTCTAACGTGCAACGCAAAATGAGCTTATTGGGATGTGGCTTTACCTCAGCATGAATGCCTTGGTTTGTGCCCGCAATAATGGCAACCCCACGTTCCAGATTTGCGTTGATTCGTCGGTAACCACCCGCCCAATCCGTATGCTCACCCAGCAGGCAGATTCTTCCAGGAACAAATACTTTCATGCTTCTCTCCTCATGACACACCCCGTTCTACCCCTTACGACTCACGGAGCCGTTACTACAGCACAGGCTCTCCTGTAGGGCCGCTCCATGAGCGGCAACTCTCCCATCCCACTCTAATAGGCTCCCTTCGCAAATAACACGACCCAAAATGTTCTCAAAACAAGCTTCAAGTCCAATAGCCATCCCTGATTTCGCAAATAATAAATATCAAGAATGCACATATTGTGAAAGTCGACATCGCTACGCCCCGATACCTGCCACAAGCAGGTCAAACCCGGCATCCCCCCATGCCGACTGTAGTGCCAGTCCTCACAATAACGCTCAAAATCTCTGCGAGGCAATGGTCGCGGTCCCACTAACACCATGTCCCCTCGCACCACATTCCACAACTGCGGCAGCTCATCCAAACTGAATCGCCTCAGAAAACGACCCACCCTGGTTATACGCGGATCATTCCGAATCTTAAACAAGGCCATCCCGGATTCGTTCATGCCCTCAACATCGTGTTGATTGTGATGCGCGCCCTGTACCATGGTCCTGAATTTGAACATCATAAACGGTTCGCGATTCAAGCCAATCCTCTCCTGTTTGAACAACGCCGGACCATGGCTGGTCAACCGGATTAAAAGCGCAATCAACGCCATCAGTGGAGAAACCAGAATGCCAATCAGGATCGCAAACATTCGCGCCACACCATGGCGAATCGCCACAAATCGCTCGCCGGATCCCGCCGACTCAAAATGAACAAGCGGCACACCTCGAATACGATCAGCAGATAAAGCGGCCTGATCCGTGAGAACCGACATCTTGTCCGAAAGCACCTTTACCGGAATATCCAACCCTTCCAACCGTTCCAACAGCAGCATAATATCGGAAATATCCACATCCTCATCCGCACAGATCAGCATGCCCGCATCAGTTGAATGCAATGCATTAACGGTGCGTCCCAGACAGGACGCAAACGTTTCATCTGGCTCCCGTGAGACCCGCGCTTCGACCTCGATGCCATGAGGTTTAACCGTACTGATATATTCCCACAATTCATCGGCCCGATCACCCGACCCCAACAAAACAGCCCGACACGAATCAACCAGATTGCGCTTGCGAAGCCAATTGAGAAATCGATCCAACATCGCCCTGAACACAACGCAACAGATGACGTTGAGAAACAGTATCGTTCCAAACACACTTCGAGGATGCCACGTATTGCGACGAAGATAGAAGTAGGCAAAGAAAAGACACAAGGCAATTACGTTGGCAAGCAGCACGTGCCACCCCGTCAACCGACGACGCAGAAAACGACACCCTGAATACAACTCCATCAAGCCATACAGCGTGCACAATACCACCGCAAGAATCAAAATAATGCGAGGAGAATTCACCAGATAAAACGTTTTCAGCGCATCACCGATCTCTCCGGACGAACGAATAGAAAACACTCTATTGATATAAGAAAATAGCCGAAGCCCAATCGTCGCATCAAAGCGCACGTAGAGCGCGATGTAATAAGCCGCAACCATAGCGGCCACATCTGAAACAAAGCGCAGTCCGCGCATCTCCCAGTCTCGTTTTCCCCTCTTCTGCATAGCGGGAAATATACGAGGTATTCATGTTGCGTGCAACACAATGCCGGTTGGATCAGCACAAAGAAAGGCTCACACAAGGAGCCACTTCCACGTTGCGGCGGTTGACACTCTAGCGAGCTTTTTGATAAGTCTAGCTGAACATCTAGATACCCAGGCCATAAGACATGGGTAAGATAAGGAGAGTCACAATGTTCAATGGAACATTTACAGCATTGGTTACACCATTCAATTCAGATGAAACCGTCGACTATGACGCCCTTACCAAACTGATTGAACGGCAAATCGATGCAGGCGTTGATGGCGTCGTGCCAGTTGGCACCACGGGGGAATCCCCTACCCTGTCACACGACGAACACGTGGATGTCATCCAATGTGCAGTACAAACTGCCGCAGGACGCACCAAGGTCATTGCAGGATCAGGATCCAATTCCACAAAGGAAGCCCTCACTCTAACGAAAAAGGCGGTCGAGGCGGGTGTGGACGGTGTGTTGCAAATCACCCCCTACTACAACAAACCCAGCCAGGAAGGTCTTTTTCGTCACTTCACACAACTCGCCGATCTCGGCGCCCCTGTCGTACTGTATAACGTACCAGGGCGCACATCGCGTCAGATCGACGTCAGCACCATTGCACGGTTAAGCGAGCATCCCCATGTGGTCGCGGTCAAGGAGGCCGGCGGAAGTGTGGAGCGCGTGTCCGAAATTCTCGATGCCTGCGACATCACGGTTCTATCAGGCGATGACGGACTGGCATTCCCCATGATTGCCGTTGGCGCAACCGGCGTGATCAGCGTTGCTTCCAACGTTGCTCCAAAACACGTTTGCGACATGGTTCGCGCCGCACGGGAAGGCAAGATGGATGACGCACGCCAAATCCATAGCTTGCTCTACCCTCTCTTTCGCGACCTGTTCATTGACACAAATCCGATTCCGGTTAAGGCCGCCATGGCCATGATGGGACTCACACCCGAGACATATCGCCTTCCCCTTTGCGAACTGGGCGACCAGGCACGCATGCAGTTACGAGCAACTTTGAAAGCTCTCGACCTCGTATAGCGCGATCATAACACATAGCAACTTCACATATCCCAGAGAAAACGGACAGGCTGACATGCCAGTCCCGCTTGATTGTAGACAGGAGAATAATCATGACCAACATAGTAATTGCCGGTGCTGCCGGGCGCATGGGGAAAACGCTGATTCGTTGCTCCCAGAATATGGAATCCATACAACTCGTAGGCGGCATAGAGTTTTCTGAACACCCCGATCTGAATAAAGATCTCGGAACGATTGCCGGCATTGATGCGATCGGCATTCCCTTAACCAGCGACTTGGAATCCATTCTGCCCGAAGCCGATGTGCTCGTGGATTTCACGCTGCACACGGCTGTTCCAGGAAACGTACGTACGGCCCACAAATTGCGCAGAGCCGTCGTCATCGGAGCCACCGCATTATCAGAAGAAGAAACCGCCCCTCTGCTAAAGGCATCACACGACATCCCGATTGTCTGGGCGCCCAACATGAGTCTGGGCGTGAATCTGCTCTTCGCCACTGCGCGCAAAGCGGCCGCAGTCCTGGGGATGGATTACACCATCGAAATCGACGAGACCCATCACGTCCACAAAATAGATTCCCCGAGCGGAACAGCCCTTCGCCTCGGCGAGAAAGCAGCCGAAGGCCGTGGAGTGGAACTCAAAGACGTCATGATTCACGACGAGGG
>JADHWI010000025.1 GCA_016783565.1 Kiritimatiellia bacterium | reverse complement strand
CAGTAGACACAGCCCCATGGCAAACAGGACATGGTAACGCGCCGAGCCGGTGACGTGGTCGGCCTCGCCCATGTCCCCCGCAATCGTGGCTGTCAGAGTCCTGACCGGAGCTAGAAGATTGTAGAATGGTTTGGGGATCTGCGAGGCATTGCCGGAGGCCATCCAGACTACCATCGTTTCACCCATGGCCCGCATGACACCCAGCAATACCGCCGCCAGTATGCCGCTGCTAGCTGCCGGTATAATGGTCTTACAGAGCGTCTCCGCCCGCGTGGATCCCAGGGCGTAGCTTCCCTCCCGCAGCTCACGACCC
Organism: Kiritimatiellia bacterium; assembly: GCA_016783565.1. Taxonomy (GTDB): domain Bacteria; phylum Verrucomicrobiota; class Kiritimatiellia; order UBA8416; family JADHWI01; genus JADHWI01. Next base: position 35,495 of record JADHWI010000025.1, on the reverse strand, counting down.
ACGGCCTGCAGGGCATCTTCCGAGACACTGACCACCGTCGGTAGGGCCATGATTCCGAGAATGATTGCTACGTTCAGGGCATTGGTACCACTGTTGATCTGCAGGGCCCGCAACGTACTGCCTGTTGCCGTGAGAAGCCAGAGGCCGGCCGCGCAGAACAATACGAGTGTTGCGAGTCGTGCCCATCTCCGTGCCGACTCGTTCCCCAGAAAACCCGTGAGCAAGTCACTGAGCACAATGGCTGTAATCAGGATAAGCGGTGTTGCCGCCACCCACCAGGCGATAGCCAACACACGCCCGCCCTGATCCTGCAAGAGGGGTGCAAACACCACGAGTGCAAAAAAGCCGTACGCCACCGATGGAATCGCAGCCAGAATTTCTATGATAGGCTTCACGATCTGTCGCGCCGAGAAAGGCAACACGTCGCTCAAGCACACAGCGGCTGCCACACCTAGCGGCATGGCGAACAAGACGGCCGCCGCAGTCACCAGTCCGGTACCGACAAACATAGCCAGCGCGCCGAATTCCAGCGGTTCCTGGGATGGATACCACCGGGTACTCGTAAAGAACTCTTTGAAGCCACGCGCTTCAAAAAAGGGAATCGCATCCTTGGCAATGAAGAGAATGATAAACAGGACTGCAATGGCCGCCACCGATGTGATGACGAATAGCAATCCCTCGCCGAAGACTTTCGTCAGCTTCTGGCGAAGGTTGGCCCGGGTGCTCATTACCAGGCTTCCGGCCTGTGATACATGTATTCCCATTCTTCGTGCCTCCGAAACGATTGCTATTCCTGTGCAATGTCATGTACAGACTAGAGCGCCTTCGTTGATGCCGTGTTAGGGTTGTGTTAAATTTGTGTTAGATGCGGCAGCAATCTCAGCAAAAAAAAAGCCCACAGCGCTCCAGACGCTGCGGGCTATGTTTGGACGATATCGATCAGTACTTCGTCACAGGAACAAAGCCGATGGACTCCACGATTTCCTGACCCTTCGGACCCAAGTGCAAGGTCACAAAACGGTGTACATGGCTACCGAGCTTCGGGTACCCGTTCGTAAACATGAATAGCGGCCGCGAGATCGCATATTCGCCGGACGTCACCGTATCCAGGTCCGGGTATACACCTTCGATCTCAAGCGCCTTGACCGTGCGGTCCACAAACCCGAGGCCGGCATAGCCGATAGCGTTCGGGGTTTTCTGGATACGGGCACGAATGGCACCGTTGCTGCCCACGTACTCGGTCTTTTCCGCGATCTTCTCTTTCACCTTCTCGTCGTTGACCTTGTGCGTCATGACGAGCTTGTAGAAGGTCTCGTACGTACCGCTGTTGGTCTCGCGGCTGATCGTGATGATGTCACGGTCCGGACCACCGACCTGTTTCCAGTTCGTGATCTTTCCGGAGAAGATGTCGCGCACCTGGGATACTTTCAGATCCGTGACAGGGTTGCTCGGGTGCACCAGAACCGGAAGACCATCCATAGCCACCACATGCGCGACTGGCGTCACACCGTTTTTCACTGCCGCCTCGAACTCACTCGTCTTCATGAACCGGGACAGGTTCGCAACATCACAGGTGCTGTTCACCAGGCTCTTGGCTCCATTGCCACTGCCTGATTCTCCCACCGTAACATTCACGTCCTTGTTCAGGCTCATGTAGTACTCTGCGAACGCTTTGGCAATGGGGCCCACTGTAGTGGATCCATCCAATGTCAACGTTTCTTCCGCCAGAGCGATCGAACCGGTGCATGCCGCAGCACACACGATTCCCAGTATTGCTTGTCTTGTCTTTTTCATCTTTGTTTTCCTTCCTTTTTCATTGTGTTGCTCTTGAACTGGGATAATCCCCCTTTCGCCGGATTCCTGTTGACGGAAGTTAAATGCCCGCGCAGCCGGAATTCGTACAACAAGGGACTGTTCCCAAAGGTATTTCGTGTCGGTTTCGCGCAACAGGCGGTAGTGCGTCGACACCGTCGCCCGCCGCTGCTTCTCCATGAAAGCCACGGGGCGCAACTCTTCGACCTCACCGGCAGCCACCAACGACCGAAGCTCCTTGCGCACCGTCCCGGCGTCCATGCCGGTCGAGTTCACCAGGGCTTCCAGATCAACGGCCTGCCGGGAAAGCAGAGCGTTACGCAGGATCTCGCGTGATCCTTCCGACTCAATGTGAGCGGCTTTCACTATCATGATGTTTTATCCTTCTATCGTGTGACTGATCTAGAAAACGTACTGTGCCTGTACGAACAGCTCGTCTACATCGTTGCCGTCCTTGCCATCCTTGTTTTCGCCGACCTGGTACGTCACCTGGTACTTGATGTCATGCTTCTTCACGAAGAGGTTGGCACCCACAGATGAGCGCGTCCATTCGTCTGAGTAGCCGTCGGCATCCTGTACCTGGTAGCCGGCAACCACTTCGAGCTTCCCGGGAAGTATCATGTAGCCACCTTCGACCGACCAGTTCTCCAGCGTCGTTTCGCTGTCGCTGTAGAGGCCGCTGTTGATGCCACCGGCAACCAGTTCGGAGTCGAACGTGTTGTACTCGGCATCCACAGACAGGCCGGCACCACGTACGGCGGCGCTGATCTCAACACCGGTGATGCTGTCAACATCCTGCTTACCAACCTTGCGGGTCATCGCGCCGTCATCGGCTTCGACCATGTCGCTGTCAAGATTGTCCTCGTCGTTCTCCCAGGCGAAGGCAGCCACAGCAACGGCGGCTTTGAAGTCGCCCTTCTTCAAGTCTCCCTGCTCGGGCTTAAAATAGCCCATCGGAAACAGCTCAACACGCCCACCGATGATCGGGCCATCGCTCCAGTCGTCGCCCTTGTTCAAAGAAACCGTGGTGTCCATATCCAGTTTCTTATTGTCGGGGTCCACGGAACCCACGCCACCGGAAACGGCCCACGTGATCAGCTTATCGGACAGGGAGCCCTCAACGTGCACACCGGCCTGACGGTCAGGCGTACCGTAGTTGTGGTCACCCACGAAGGTGCGTTCGACGAACTGCTGCTTCTTTGAAGACGTCAGGAATTCACGCGAGAACGGGAAGTTCGCATTACCGATCGTGACCTTGATGCCATCCCAACCAGAGAACTGGAAGTAGGCATCCTTCACCTCGGTGTCGCCCTTGCCCATGTCCCACTGGAACTTGCCCTTCCAGTCTTGATGAACGCTACCCTCAATGTATGGACGAAAGCGGCGGAACTTCAGCTCGTCCGTCGACTCACCGTCATCGGGGTCTTCCATATGATACTGCAGTTGGATGCGACCACCCAACTTCAGGTAATGACCGTCTTCGTTCTGGTATTTGACGCCCCCGGCCATGACAGCGGAGGCGGCGAATGCCAAAACCATGAAGAAACTCAGTATTCTAATTGCTTTCATTCTGTCTTCCTTCTGTTGCTTGTTTTTTCTGCTCTATGCTTTGTCTTCGTCTTTTGCCGGCCACGCCGACGTTCAGATGTTTGGATACACTTTGCGCACCGCTGCGGGTCGTATCGTCATCACCTCCTTCGTTTAAACTGAGAGTTCCGTTATTCACGCGGCAGAGTATTCCGTCGGGCCGTTAAACGGTTGTGAGGGTGATGTTAGAATTCGGTTAGGCAGAAAGAAGCCTAAGGAGGGGTGCGAAGCATGCGCTACACGGCATCATGCTCACATCTAGAGCATCCTGATGACATGGCGGCTATTACCCTGACTTCCAGAGCCCTGCGCCCCTGTCGCTCACCAGCCTGCCCCCCTCCGTGAGGGTTGGCTGGCGGAGCAACTACTACAGAATGCTGTCAAAGAAATAAGGCGACAGTCTAGCTTATCAGCTTGTCTAAACCGTCAAACGGATTGGCCAAGGAAGGCGCTGATGATGTCGCGGAAGCTGGGCCGCCCCCATGTCCCTTCATCAAGCATTTTTCGTGTTCGTTGTCATGACAGTACACGCACAGCAACTCCCAGTTGCTGCCATCCCGCGGATTGTTTTCATGATCGTGATCTTTGTGGTGCACGGTCAGTTCGCGCAATCGCTTGCCGGAGAATTCGCGCCCGCAACTTCCACAGATATGCGGAAAGAGCTTTAGGGCTTGAGCCCGATATCCTTGCTCTTTGAGCGCTTTATCTCTCCGCAGTCCGGCCCGCAACTCTGCTTCCCGTTTGGCGTCGGGTCGTTTTTTTTGTAAAGCCATGGTCTATCTCCTCCGCACACAAAAGCTCATGCGTCTTGCCATTCTTATTCCACGTAACGACGTTCCACGCGTGAGCCAAATGAACAAATAATTTCATACGGATGTGTGCCTTTAAGTTGCGCCCAATCTTCAACGCTGATGGCTTTCGAACCTTCGCCCCCGAGGCAGATAACATCATCACCTGTCACCGCGTCCGGCACCTGCTCCAGCGAAATCGTCGTATAGTCCATGGACACACGACCCAACACCGGGCAAGGTTGATTCCCGATCAGAACATAACCGCGATTGGAAAGCGCCAACGGCAAACCATCTGCATATCCGGCACAAATGGTACCCACAAGCATGTCGCGCGACAACCGATACGTGCAGCCATATCCAATATATGTACCGGCCGGCAAGCGACGCACGGACGCCAGTTTTGTTCTCAACGTCAAGACGGGACGCAAATCCAAACAACGCTGTCCTTCAATATCAAACGATCCGTGTAAATTAATTCCTGTTCGTACCGCGTTAAACGGCGGTCGATATGTTTCTGGAAAATTATTGATGGCATCACTGTTCGCCATATGGCGCCACGGTAAAGCAATTCCGCGTTCTTCACAGGCATGTAATACCTCTTTAAAACACTGGATTTGTGCTTGCGTGTAATCACTGCCGCTACGATAAGCCATGGGAAAATGCGAATAAATCCCCTCACATATTACATGAGGAAGAGCCATCACTTGCTCAAGAAAATCCACAGTGTGATCCGCAAGGACTCCCAATCGCCCCATACCGGTATCCACCAACACCTGGCATGTTGCCTTGCGTCCCTGTCGGGCAGCTTCCTCGTTTATGCGCGAAGCCGTATCCATATCACTCACCGGCAGCACAATGGAGGCTTCAATCGCGGCTTCTATTTCTCCGGGCAACACACTTCCCAGAATTTGAATTGAGCAATCCAATGACTTCAGAGCCAGAGCTTCGTTTAATTCTGCAACGGCAAATCGTGTTGCACCGGCTGCGGCTAATTCTCCGGCAATTCCCTCAACACCTAAACCATAGGCATTGGCTTTGAGCACCACAATGACGGTACAAGGTGCCACTGCTTCTGCGATGCGAATATAATTCTGTCGCAGTATTTTAAGACTGATATCAAGGCTTACGCGACTGTTCATACCTGCGCTTCCGGAGGAATTGTCCATACCTTTTGACCCAATGCTTTAGACGTCCTGAAAGATACATTTAAGATTCCACAGTTTACTTCTACGGTTTCATCATCGAGACAAATCGTCATCTCATCTGTCGGTCGACGAGGACGCAAAACCGTTGCCAGCATCACCGCTTTTTCCACGCCATCTCCACGACCGTAATTCCATACCTCATCTGGTTGAGCAAGCCTTCCGGGACCATCATAAATGGACATATTAGGCAAATCTTCTATCTTTTTTATGATTTGGTCATTGCTTGAATTCTCTGTTGCCTCAATGCAAACGGGATTGCGTTCAATACAGGCTTTCAAGAATGGTTCCACGTCTATCACATTAAGATCTCTAAAGGCATAGAATGACATCGCCGCGAGCTCGTTGTGACTTCGAACCGCTTTCAGCTGATCAATAATCTCCTCGCGTTTCATTCCTTGTTCAATACCCAGAGGTTGCTCGTAGGTGCGGTATTTTTTTACCAAACCATCAGGTAATCGGGGCTTTGTATGGCAAAAACTACAAAGGTTCTGAATTGCGATCTCCGCACTTAAACAATCGCTTGCAAATTGTTCTTTCAGTCGCGCGACATCTTCCTCTTTATTAATGTCGATTTTTTCTGTCTGAATGAATGTCTCCAGATCATTTAAAATAATTCTACTCTTCAGCGGATTGGGTTCAAATGCTTCCGTATCGATGTCGGCCAACAGTTTATCGCGTGTATTATCTGTAAGACGATAGGAACTGCCATATTCGTAATTGAGAGCCTTCTCAACCGCTATATAATATGATTTTCCGTTACGTTCTCCACGAACCTGGAAACATTTATGGATGCTACTATCATGCCTTACAAAATTTCCTAACAGTTCAGGAGTCAAATCGATCTTAAGAAATGCAGAAAGCTGTTCTGAAAATATCTGATAGGCAGATGGATCAATGGTCGCATCCTGATATATCGTATGAATAACTCCACTTTCATGTGTCACAATGGTGACTTGTTCATTTTCCAGGGCTCGACGTGCCTGTTCTGAAAGTGCGGTTCCATTAAACCACATATTTTTGGTTACCAAGCGACGATTGTTCGTCAAAATACCACCATTAAGATTAACAAAATTCTGCGAGTGCAGAGGTGTTGCCATCAAATAAATGTCCTGCAATGGTATTTTGGCTATAATGAATAATGCCGCACCGTATAGAGCCGCCAGGGATACGCATTCGCCAGCTCCTCTTTCATATTCTTCACGGTGGCAAAAAGCATCCATGGCTTCGACCGTTTCTGTTTTCCAATATGGAATGACGTTGCTGGTATATTTATCCAGACCAAAATGTGTACGAATATCAATATCAAAGTAGTATTTGTCACCTTCATATCCAAAGAGTGCATTGGATTTCGCAAGCGTCTCCTCAGAGATAATGTGCTTAAAGCGACCTATTTCTCGTTCGGTTGTAGTTAACCCCCAGGTATCCAAATCGAGATTAAAGGCATAATGATCCATGATATATTGTTTGAGTCTCTGAATACGCCGATAGGGCTTCATTTTATCCAAATCATCAAACCATGGATCTTCAAGCCACTTCCAGATACGTGGAGACATGATATTGGCCAACATCAAGCTGTACATCAGCTCGGGAAATAGAAACATTTCCATATCAGACAATGTCACAGCCGATGATTTTTTTTCTAATTCTTCAGCGGCTCCCATTTCGTCCCTCTTTTCCTTTATTTTCTTCTGAAAATCACAGCTTAAACCACTATGTGACGGTGAACAAGATAGATTCCAAAAGATGCTAAGCTGTTGTAACAAGCCAAGTTATGAAAAGCCCCTTACGTTGGGTCATTTTGTCTCTTTTCTTTTCTATCTTCCCTTATTTCAGGTACTTATTTGGCCTATTTTTTCGTGAATATTGCATTTCTTATTAATCAACAAATTTTTATAACTCATTGTTTACGAATGATTTACAACTAAAATGTGCATATTTTCACATTTTTGTCATATTTTTTCCCGTTTTTAAACACGTCGTTATTGGTGATGTACTTCATCTATTTTCATTAACAGTTATTAACAGGTTGTGAACATCCCCATTAAAATACATATTTGTTTCGTTTTACCTTTCATCCTCCAACCATCATTTATAGAATAATTGCTGAGCAGAAAAGAATGGGTTGTATCATGAAATCATCATATTTTCTTCTAATTGTATTACTCGCTATAATTTTTCCCGGTTGTTCTATTGAAAATTCATCGTCTGAAAAAAATCAACCAGTCAAAAAACCAAAATCTGACTCTATTGCCAACACCATTGCTGAAGAAGTTACAGGCTATCGTGTTCTCAAACAGGGTCGTCAAATGCAAGACAAGATACATACTGTTTCAGAACAGCATAACAAGGAGCTGAATGCTATTCTCAAAGAAGATAAATAAATACTTTCATTTCCTGTCAACAAATCATCGATATCTTGTCAATAAGGAGCTACATATTGACATCTCAAATTTGTGTCTTCAGTTCGTTCACAATCTACTTACAGGCCATATGACCATTTTTTCATTGATTCTATTGCTTTTCTTCGGCTTTTTTACTTTATCAGCAGGACATAATAATACTAGTGTATTTAAATATATTGATATCCATAATGTACCAGGGTGTTAGTAAGTCGACTTGTGGAGAAAAATAAATGAAATTATCAGTAACAAAAGCCGCTTTGTTGGAAGGTCTTCATGTTGTACAGAACGTGGTGAGTGTGCGTAGCACGCTTCCTATTCTTTCCAATGCCTTACTCACAGCTGAAGATGACAAGCTATGGTTGACAACGACTGATTTGGAAGTGAGTGTTCGTTGTGCAATTGAAGCCGATATTGAAAACAGTGGAATCAGTACGCTGCCCGTACGTCGGCTGAGTAGTATTGTTCGTGAATTGCCGGATTCAGCTATTACGTTGGATATTGATGAAAATGATGTAGCAACGCTGGATTGCAGTTCATCTCATTTCAAGATAATCGGTTTGAACCAGGAAGAGTTTCCACCGATTTCCAGTCCGGAAGAAAAATCCTGTTATACGCTTGATCAGGGTGTGTTCAGGGAAATGTTGAAGAAAACGTCTTATGCGGCATCTACGGATGAAACACGTTTTGTTCTTAATGGTGTGTTGTTGAGTTTTCGTGATGGAAAATTAACGATGGTTGCCACAGATGGTCGACGTTTAGCTTTGGTAGAAAATGAGGTGGAATTCCCTGACGAAGCAGAAGCGGATATGATTTTGCCGAGTAAAGCGGTTCAAGAACTTTTACATGTTCTTGAAGATGAAGGGAATATGAATATTTACTCGAAAGAAAATCAAATTGTATTTGAATTTGGTGATGTCATGGTGGCATCTAAGCTTATTGATGGTACGTATCCTAATTACCGACAGGTGATACCTAATCAGTGTGAAGAACGTGTCACAATAGAGCGGGATGTGTTGTTGACAGCATTAAAACGAACATCGTTATTAACGACTGAAAAATCTAATGCAACACGTCTGACATTTGCAGATAATCAATTAACGGTAGTAACCAATACACCTGATATTGGAGAAGCTCGCGAAACAGTGGCCGTAAAGTACAGTGGAAAAGAAATCAGTGTAGCATTTAATTCTGAATTTATGATGGATCCGCTGCGGAATCTCACAAGTGATGAAATCTATATTGAGATGACTGATGAGCTGAGTCCGGGAGTGATGAAATGTGATATTCCATTCCTGTATGTACTGATGCCCATGCGTGTGAATTGAAGAACCTAATAGAACGGAAGAGCGATAATTCTTTATTTTCGGACTTGTAGCAGAAGGTGCAAGCCCTATACTCTCCCGCTTCGTCGTCAATATTTTTGGATGCCCGATGGTGTAACGGTAGCACAGTTGACTCTGGATCAATCAGTCTAGGTTCAAATCCTAGTCGGGCAACCATTTCTTTTCTTGGTCATGATTAACAAATTTTCTGATACTGATATTCTCGTGCTTTGTACGGCATGTCTCGGAAAGACATGAATCGGCTCATAGAGCCGACACGACAAGTGGCTGATGTAAAGTTGGCTCTATGAGCCAAAGCCGAAGCGTAGCTGAGGGACGATGATACGTCCGTGCTTTGCACGGCATGTTCTGAAAAGCTCTAATCTGTCACAGCACCTACAGATGCCGTGCTAACGGTTGCCGCGTACTTGGCAAGGACTCCACGTGTGTAACGCGCACGCATAGGCTTCCAGGCTTTCTTACGACGTTTTAATTCAGTTACGGGTACGTTAAGAGTAATTGAGCATTTATCTGCATCAATAATAATAGGATCACCGTTTTTAATTAATGCAATGGGACCACCAATGGCTGCTTCAGGGGTAATATGGCCGACAACAAAACCATGACTACCTCCGGAAAATCGTCCGTCTGTAATAAGAGCAACATCTTTACCTAATCCCTGACCCATGATAGCGGATGTGGGTGATAACATTTCGCGCATGCCTGGACCGCCTTTAGGTCCTTCATAACGGATCACGATAACATGTCCTTTACGTATGCGGCCGGCCAGAATCGCTTGTAGTGCTTTTTCTTCGGATGAAAAGACGCGTGCTTTACCTTCGAAACGTGTGCCTTCTTTACCAGAAATTTTTGCTACAGAACCTTCTGGGGCCAAATTACCGCGCAATATTACAAGATGACCTGTTTGTTTGATGGGATTGTTTAAGGGTCGAATAACCTGTTGTTTAGCGGGATATGGCTTCACTCCATGCAGATTTTGTTTAAGCGTTTTACCTGTAACGGTGAGACAGTTGCCTTGAAGAAGACCGGCTTTTAATAATGTTTTCATCAACGGGGTTACACCACCAATGCGAACCAGATCAGCCATGACATATTGACCGCTTGGTTTTAAATCTGCGAGAACAGGTACTTTTCGACCGATTTTTGTGAAGTCATCAATGGAAAGTTTAATGTTTGCCGTATGTGCTATGGCCAGGAGATGAAGGACCGCATTAGTGGATCCTCCAAGAGCGGTTACGATAGTGACGGCATTGAGCATCGCATCACGTGTGAGGATATCAGAAGGACGAATTCCTTTTTTAATCAAGTTAAGAACGGCAGCGCCGGCATTGCGACAATCATCACGTTTCTTTTGAGAAACCGCTGCGAGAGCACTGCTGTTGGGAAGGCTCATACCCATGGCTTCAATGGCGGAAGCCATCGTATTTGCAGTATACATGCCGCCACAAGATCCGGCACCTGGAATGGCACAGCATTCGATATCATGAAGTTCGGAGTCATTAATGTCTCCACGAGCATGGCGACCCACGGCTTCGAATACAGAAACAATATCCACATCACGTCCCGCATGTTTTCCCGGTAAAATAGTGCCGCCATAAACGAAGATAGACGGCCGGTTCAATCGGGCCATGGCGATCAGACATCCCGGCATATTTTTGTCGCATCCACCAATGGCAACCAGGCCGTCAAAGCCTTCACATCCACAAACGGTTTCTATGGAATCTGCAATGACTTCACGAGAAACAAGTGAGTATTTCATCCCTTCGGTTCCCATGGAAATGCCATCAGAAACCGTAATGGTATTAAAGATAACGGCTTTACCGCCTGCTGCGTTGATTCCTTTTTCAGATTGCCTTGCCAATTTGTCAATATGCATGTTGCAGGGTGTAACCATGCTCCATGTGGAGGCGACCCCTATCTGAGATTTCTGGAAATCGTTGTCTGAGAAACCCACAGCGTGAAGCATGGCACGACTTGCTGCGCGCTCAACCCCTTCTGTTATGGCAGATGAATATTGCCGATGGCAGGTGCACGTTTTCTTTTTCATCGTGTGATCTCCATATTAGGATTCCAGATAAAAAACCGGACTTCAGAATCAAACCACACAACCATGAGGCGACTTATATTGTCTTACCCATGTAAATTCAGCACATTAAGAGCAATATCGACCTTGCCGAATGGGGCGCTGACCTGAAAGCCGGCAACACGATCAGAGATTTTTTCACATATTTCTTGTCCGATGGCGATGCCTTCATGAATGCCGTCTTCTTTAGTTTTACAACGAGCCATACGCTCCATGACTGCATCAGGCACTTCCACTCCAGGGACTTCATTGCGCATAAATTCTGCGTTTTTGAAACTGGTTAACGGCCAGACACCGGCGAGAACCGGTATGGTCGCATCATTCTGCTCTGCCTTGTCCAGAAAACGGAATAACGCGTTCACATCAAAAATGGGTTGAGTGATACTAAACTCTGCCCCGGCTTCCACCTTTTGTTGATAGCGTTCTATCTCATAGTCGAATGATATGGCACAAGGGTTGGCGCCCACACCGGCAAAGATTCCTGTAGCAGCTCCGTAAGGGTTGCCACCCACATCAAACCCCCGATTGAGATTACTGACCACCCGCGTCAGGCCGATGGCATCCACGTCGAACACGCCGGTCGCATCCGGATAGTCCCCAAGCTTGGGCGGGTCTCCGGTAATGATGAGTACATTGCGAAGACCAGCCGCATAAGCGCCCAACAGATCGGACTGCATTCCGATAAGATTGCGATCGCGACAGCAATAATGTAATACGGCTTCTATGCCTACCTCGCGTTGCATAGCAATGGCGGCAATCATGGGGGAAACCCTTGCGCTGGCACGCGGGCCATCGGGTATATTAATGGCATCGATGCCTGCTTCGTGACAGCGTTTGGCTTTTTCCAGGAAAACGGTCAGATCAAATGTCCGCGGCGGAAGCAGTTCGATTGATGTGACTTTTTCTCCATTTAAAATACGGCGCGCGAATTGTGATTTCTCAGCAGGAGGCACCAGGGTTATGTTTTGAGAAGATTCGGGTTCATAGCGTTGAATATCGACGTGTTTTTTGACCTTACTGAGTGATTTTACGGCTTTGGAAGCGACTCGGATATGTGCGGGTGTCGTACCGCAGCATCCGCCAACGCCACGTGCACCGAGTTCAATAAGCCGCTTGGCATACTCTGTGAAATACTCAGGACTGGTAAGGTATAAAGTGCGCCCTTCTACCTGTCTCGGAAGGCCTGCGTTAGGCATGACGACCAGAGGTTTTTTTGTGAGTGATAAAATCTGCTCTGTGGCTTCATATGCATGAGAGGGTCCGACTCCGCAATTGATGCCCAGTCCATCGACAAAGGGGCATTCGCTAAGAGCATGAACCATGGTTTTGATGGTATTTCCCACGAGAGTGTGGCCATGTTCATTAATGGTGAAGGAGGCAAAGACCGGCACGCCCTTCCCGGATGCACATTCAGCCGCCAAAAGTAGCTCACCCAGATGGACAAAGGTTTCCAGCATGATCAGATCCACACCAGCGTTTATGAGTATCTGAATTTGCTCGGAAAAGGCAGCCCGGATGGGTTCCGCAGTATCGTCTGACCAGAGTTGATGGCTATTCAGACATGGTCCGACTGATGCGGCCACGTAGATATTATCGTCGGCGACTTCACGTGCCAGTTTGACCGCCTGGGTATTAATGGCCGTCACTTTGTCGGCCAAGCCGTGCTCGGCAAGCCGAATGCGGTTAGCGCCGAAGGTATTGGTTTCAATGACATCTGCACCTGCGGCGACATATTCACAGTGAATCTCTCTCACAAGATCCGGACGCGTCAGGCACAGTTCATCATAGCAGGCATTGATGAAGACGCCCTTTTCGTAAATCATGGTGCCCATGGCCCCATCAAAGATCTGGGGTGTTTCGCGTATAGCGTCAAGAAATGGTTGCATGAGAGACTCCTTCTTCAGTCAAGAGGATCAAATTTGTCTTTCGTTGCATAACACATGGGGCAAACCCATTCTTCCGGAAGATCTTCAAAAGGGATGCCGGGTGGAATATTATTAAGCGGGTCACCTTGAACAGGATCATAAATGTATGCACAGTTAATGCAGACGTAACGCATGAAAAATCTCCCGTAATGGTTTTTACAGCGAACAGGTTGACATGCTGTTGATAGAAAGTCGAGTTTAGCATTTATGTGCAAGATTGAAGCTTGCAGAAAGCAGTCTATGGGCCTCAAGATCGCAAAAGAGTGAATAAACGCAGCGTTTAAGGCGTCATAATAAATGAACATGGGTTCTCGAGATCTAATCAGACGCGCGGCATCTGGCGATATGGATGCATTTGCGGAGCTTTTTGAGCCGCTCCGCGGATTTGTTTATGCCGTAGCGTATCGTCTTGTGGGCCCCGATAGCGCGGATGATGTTGTTATGGATACGTTTCTTAAAGCCTGGCGGGGAATGCCTCGATTTCGACGGGGAGCGTCGTTGAAAACATGGCTTTACCGGATTGCGCATAATTGTGCTCTGGATCATATTCGGTCACGTTCCCGACGAGGCGAAGTGCCGTTGCCAGATGATGACCCTGAGGATTATCGACAGCTACCTGATACGAAACAGGAGTCACCAGACCACATTATGGAGCGCAATGAGGATATTCAGCGCGTACATCAAGCTCTGGCCCGATTACCGGAGGTGCACAGGATCGCATTGCAATTCCGGTATACAGACGGGTTGTCTTATTCGGAAATCGCGGCGGCTACGGGCGTTAGCATGGGTACGGTGATGTCCCGCCTGTTCAACGGGAAACAAAAGCTTCGAGTGCTTCTTGAAACGGAGATGAACCATGAATGATAAGAAGAAATCGGCGGCGGCCTTTAACGCTCTCGGTCAGGCATCCTCACCGCAATCCAATCGGGAAAGCGATGAATTCTGGTCTGATTTTCGCGCTCACGCCCGTTACCGTGTGCAGGAAGAATCTTTACCGAGTCTCTCATGGTTTCCGATTATACCGCGTCGTGTTCTGGCCATGGCTTCCATGGCGCTTTTGCTGTCCATTGTTGGCGTGGTTTCTTTGCGTGGTCCGTCCATGGATGTAAGCAATCAAATAAATTCGCTGGAAGTGGTTGCATCTCATGGCGGAGTTCTCATAATGGAGGATGAGTCATCCCACGGTACCATCGTCTGGATCATGGATCTGGAGAATAATGACGCGTGAATAATTATCGATACCAATTTAGTTTGTGTGTGGTGGCAATCTTTCTGCTGGCGGCAGGGGTTTTTTCGGCACAGGCGGGTCAAACCCTTTCCGTTCGCCTGATTCACGCCACGCAGCAACAGCAAGCCTCTTCCAGTGGGTTGTCAGATGTGGCAGGGGTGCTTCAGCGTAGTCTGCCGTATAATCATTTCAGCCTGAAAGGCTCTACGTCAATGCGTCTTCCTGCTGGTGAGACCCGGTCACTTGGCGGATACAGCGTGCAGTGCAGTGGGGCGCAGGGGCAACTCAAGATACAGGTGCGTCGCGGTAATAAAGCATTAATTAATACGACCGTTGCATTGCGCGACAAAACTCCTCTGGTGCTCGGTGGATTGCCGGCATCAACTGGGAAGCTTTTGCTCGTCTTCGTGGCACGCTGAAGGTGCATATGTCAGAAGACACACGCCATCTCTTAAAACGATTTCTTGCGTATTATCGGCCGCATTGTCGTTTGCTGACGCTTGATCTATCGACCGCAGCATTGCGTGCCCTATTCATGATCGTAATTCCTTTCCTGGTAGTACGTATGCTGGGGCGTGAACAACTTTCCGAGGCCTCTCTGGCGGGCATCTGGTATACGATTGCGGTGCTCAGTGTGCTTATTCTTCTGATGGCATTGGCTGAGTTTATTAATGTGAAGTGGGGACATATTCTCGGGACTCGCATTGAAACAGAAATGCGCGGCGATTTGTTCCGCCATCTTCAGAAGCTATCGTTCCGTTATTTTGACAATACCAAAACGGGACACATTATGTCCCGGATTTCCAATGACCTGTTCACGATCAGTGAGCTGGCTCATCATGGGCCCGAAGATTTTCTCATCTCATTGTGCCTGCTGGGCGGCTCTCTCATTTTCATGTTTATCATGAATTGGCAGATGGCCATCATTGTAATGATTCCCATGCCGTTGATCCTGATCTGGGGCAACGTATACCGTCTGCGTTTGCGTCGTACGTTTCGAGAGGTAAGGCGACGGGTGGCGGATATCAATAGTAACGTGGAAAATGCCATTCAGGGAATTCGCGAAGTTCAGTCCTATGCCAAGGAATCTTATGCCATTGAACAGTTTGATGATGTGAATTCAGAATTTTGTATGGCGAAGACGAATATGTATGGACAAATGGCGGGCTTTCATTCCGGCATGATGTTCATTCTCGAGTCCTATTCAGTGATTATTATTGGCGGTGGTATGCTGTTGGTGCATTACGGTCATTTAGAATTGGTGGAGATGATAGGTTTTCTCATGTACCGCCGTTATATGTTTCAGCCCATTCGTCGCCTGACCGGGTTTATGGAGCAATATCAGCAGGGTGTGGCGGCATTTGAGCGTTTTGTAGAGATCATGGATGAGTCTCCGGATATTGAAGACCGGCCCAATGCGATTGCTCTGCCGAAGGTTAAGGGGGACATTGAGATTGAGAATGTCTCATTCAAATATTATTCGGATGATCCCGATTGGGTGCTTCAGAATGTCAATATTCATGTGCGACCCGGCCGGGCTGTGGCCCTGGTGGGGGAATCAGGCGCTGGGAAATCCACCATTGCATCACTAATCCCACGGTTTTATGAACCCCAGGAGGGCGTGATTCGTGTCGATGGTTTGGATATTATGGATCTGCGGAAATATGATCTGCGTCGACAGATCGGAATTGTTCAACAATCGGTCTTTTTGTTTGATTCCAGTATCCGTGAAAATATCATGTTTGGTCGCCCGGAAGCTACGGAGGAAGAATTGATTGAGGCGGCGAAGAATGCTCACATTTATGATGTTATTCAAGCGCTTCCCAATGGATTCGACACGCTGGTAGGTGAACGGGGAGTTAAACTTTCCGGAGGTCAGCAGCAACGCGTCTCGATTGCACGACTGTTTCTGAAGAATCCGTCGGTACTTATTTTCGATGAAGCCACTTCGTCGTTGGACACTGAGTCAGAGGAGTTGATTCAGAAATCAATGGACGCATTATGCGAAGGGCGTTCCACGTTGATTATCGCACATCGGCTTTCGACGGTTCGGCGTGCGGACTATACTTACGTGTTGCGCGAGGGTGGCGTGGTGGAGGAAGGGAGTCACGAGGAATTGATCGCACGTCGTGGCTATTACTTCGATCTGTATAATCGCCACGTATTATAGGACGCTCCGTCTATGCTTTTTGCGGTTTTATTTGCTGTGCTGGTTCTAAATATCCCATTCGGGTTCTGGCGTGCCGGGGTTCGGAAATTCTCTGTAGCCTGGTTTGCTGCCGTGCACCTTCCCATTCCGCTGATAGCCGCCATGCGCATTCTCAGTGGCCTGGGTTGGCAGTGGTGCACGTTTCCCTGTTTTCTTGCCGCCTACTTTGCCGGTCAGTTTGTAGGAGGGTGGCTGCGGCAATTGAAAATTCGGCGGTCAAGGGACTGACCGCCCTACCTTGATGAGTTGGAAGTGGAGTGGTAGGGACGGCGGTCCCTCGCCGTCCGGATGAGGCTCGGCGGTCAAGGGACTGACCGCCCTACCTTGATGAGCCGGAAGTGGAGCGGTAGGGACGGCGGTCCCTCGCCGTCCGGATGTGGCTCGGCGGTCAAGGGACTGACCGCCCTACCTTGATGAGTTGGAAGTGGAGTGGTAGGGACGGCGGCGTGCGATGTTTATCAGCCGTTTCACTTCTTCACCCGGTTTCTTCCACCGCGTTTGGCGCGATATAAGGCTTTGTCGGCGGCTTGAAGGATGTTGTCCGGTTTACGGTTTTTCTCTGACCGCATGGCCATTCCTATGCTGACGGTGACTTTTATAGTGCGAGAAGTGGTTTTCGGTTTTTTCTGCTTTTTGCTGCGAGGCTTCTTGCGGGGACGATCCAGAGATCTCAGCACAAAACGTTTGTCGGCAATATCCTGGCGTAATGCATCCAGACGCGAAAAATGATCTTTTGGATCTGCGCGTTTCAAGACGATAACAAACTCTTCGCCTCCAAAACGATACGCTGTACCGTGTCGAAAAGCGCGCAACCGGGATGACAGGAATCGCAACACCTGATCGCCAACGTCATGACCATGTCGATCATTGATTTTTTTGAAATGATCGACGTCGACGATGGCCAGGGCCTGCCGTTTTCCAAGCGATGTCATGTGTTGTCGCAGTGCTCGACGGCCCGGTAAGCCGGTTAGCTCGTCGATAAAGGTATGTTGCCATATCCCGGTCAAAACTGCACAGAGCAGAAGAAACGTTGATCCGCTCATGGCTGTGCAGAAAAAGGTATTAGCCCAGTCGTGGCCATATGGACCACGCGCATCCAGGGCCATGAGTGCCAGGATCAGGCATTGCAGCAACAGTGCACCCAGCGTGAGTTTGCGGTTAACCAGTAATACGATGGCGGCGATGACAGTAAGAACAAGAGCCGGGATCGGAAGTGAAGAGAAAGCGCTCCAATGTTCGTTAGAGGTCATATTAATCAGCGCGGTAAGTCGGTCATCGATCGCTGGCGTAATAGGTAGAAAAAGGCTGGCGCTGACAGCAGTCGCAACGATCAGCAGAAGCAAGCTCCATAAGCTGAGAAAGCGTTGTTCTCGTAATGGATAGCATGCGGCAAACCAAACCGGCAGTAGAATGGCTGCCCGCATGGTTGTGGTATCGACCATCGCGATATTGGGCGCGCAGCGCATCGTTACGGCTGCCAGCACTATTCCCGGCATGACCATTCGAGTTTGCCGAAACATGATGCCAAGTGCGATGGATGAGAAGAGCATGATGAAAGGCAGGGATTGCAGCCACAGAGGAATGTGTCGCAGATTGGCCAGATGCTCCGAGGCGACCAGGATCGCAACAATCGCCGCAATACCCGGAAGAAGGAGTACGAAAATGCGTCGAAGCCATGCAAGAATCACCATGGGCTTTGTATAGCAAGGATTACGCAGGAACTCAATCGAACACGCAGGCCTGGTGTCAGAACGGGTTGACCGCCCTACCTTGATGATTTTGAAATTAAGCGGAAAGGTGGCAGTCCCTTGTCTGCAGCTCGGCTATTGGCTCGTCGAGCCAACGCTACAACGAAGAAAATGGTTACGCGCCTGGATTATAGCTTGTCCGGGCTGAGAAGTACGTGGAGGTGAGCGTTGGTCGACGCCGGAATGTCTGTGTGGAAACCTATCATACGTGTGTCCGGATTGCGGGCATCGAAAGACTCGGGAGGATTCTCGGTATCGAACAGTTCAAGTTTGGCATTTTCAGGATTCAGCACCGAGATGAAGAACTCTTCTCCATCCTGTTTCAAAACCGCAGAGCGATCAGACGTTATGGTCACTTTCGCTCGTGTTACCATGCCCCAGCGCACGGCGGTTTTGCGATCCAGTGTTTTGAGCTCGTCCTGAACCAGGACCGATTGGTTCTTGCGCAGGCCGATGGTGCGCTTTGCGGCGGCCAACTGCCCTTTGTAGACGGCGCTCATATCCACAATCGTGTGAGGCGTGGGTGCCTTGTCGGAAAAGCTGAGGATCGACGCGCGCCCGTTCACGCGCTGTTTCTGACCGTCTACGACTAACGTGTTGTGGCTGAAGTTGTTGAGTCGGAAAACATTCCATCGTTGACTGTTCTGACTACGATTCCACAGAACAACGCCTTTTGACTCCAGGCTGTGGTAGGATTGGGATCCCAGGTCAACCGCCCACCGTACGCCCTTGGAATCCAGTACGAATGAGCCAATGTCCATATGTGCATGGTTGACTCCGGGCGAACCGGCTTTGATGCCCACGAAGGTTTCCCGGGTATTTTTCCACCCGCTTCGATGGATTCCGATTGGAGAGCGTCCATCGGCTGTGTATTGCGTGGCTGGCGGTGGCGATATCGACTTGAGAGGGCTGGCCCATATGAGCAGAAAAGGAAAGAAGCGTCCCGAGCTCCTGTCAGGATTGTGATTTATTTCTAAAAACTGAATAAGTTCCTGGCGCTCGCGCCATAAGAGTGATGGCTGTTTACGTTTTGCAGCAAACCAGTACATAGCGGGTGAAACACCTCCTCTTGTTCCGCAATCCGAGTAGTTGAAAAACAATCCTGTCGGTCCCGTTGCATGCAGGTAGTAGTCGGAGGATTCCAGAAAGCCTTTAGCATCGGAAAGGTCGAAATCTGTGCCCAGAACCGACTCCAGGGCAGAAAGCAGGACGACATTGTACGTGGTGCCATATTTCCAGTAGCCGGGACCTTCCGGATAGGCACCGTCCGGTGCATATTCAGCCATGGCTCTGGGTACGTTCTGAATGGCACGCTCAATGATTTGAACGGCCAGCTCAGGCTCGTCTTCCATGACAGCTAGTGCACCCAGGACCAGTCCCCCGTGGCAGACCTGGTTCCAGTTGTTTGTTTTCTTGACCCACCAGCCCCCTTTGAGAGATGTTTTCAGACCTTTCTCAATGATGGCTGCCTTGATGGTTTTTCGTGCTTCCGCACTGAGCTCATCGTACAACCAGTCATATCCAATTGCCAGAGCTGCGGTCATTTCGCCTACATCGAGAAAGTGGCTTGGGTTCCAATCGCTGAAAGCGGCAGCGGCCAGCAACTCTTTCTCAAGGCGTGCTGCATATTGTGGGTTTTTTGTCATTCGGCCTGCAAACGAGAGATAGGTTGCGCGCTTAAGCGCCATACGTGAAACGCTCAACAGGCGTTTACCGGTCTTCTTTCTTTTGACCGGTTTCGTGCTCAATATGCCGTCGGACACGGTCGTGACATGTTCAAAAGCCTGTGACAGAAGCAGATCTGCAGCGATTTTCTTGCGGAGGGAATCCTCTTCTCCTCGTCTCATAAACAACCGCGGATGCGTAGGTGGTACCTTGTTTAGAAGAGCCTTTATGTCTTTGCTTCGGGCTTCCATACCGAAGCAAGCGATCAATATAATAATTATCACTGATGTGTTTTTCATAATGCCTCTGTGAGGTTAATCTTTTCTTGTATGAACCATACAAAGGCGTCAGAGAAAAATCAAAAATTTCGTTTTGTTATGGCTCAGAACCACGATTGATGAAAAAGAACGGTGAGAATAAGATGGTGTATATATTCCGGATAATTGCTGCAATCCTGAGCTTGATGTTTGATTCAGGCAGGTCAATACTCGGTACATCATGGATGCGTGGCAGAAAACCGAGAAGCCTGTGCGGGCCAGACTGGGAATCCTGGGCGGGACATTCAATCCATTGCATGTAGGTCACCTCGTTCTGGCCCAGAATGCGATGGAGATTTTTGATCTCAGTCGTATCTTGTTCCTGCCCAGTCATATCCCGCCTCACAAAGATACGGCCATGGTCGTGGAGGCACGGCATCGTCTGGCTATGCTGGAGGCTGTTCTGGAAGATGAATGGCGTTTTGATCTTTGCGATCTTGAGCTTCAGCGTGAGGGACCAACCTATACTATCGACACGCTACATGAATTACATAAAATGTATCCGTCCTGTTCATTGAATTTCATTATTGGTGCTGATACGTTGACGGAATTGCATACATGGAAGGACATTTATTCGGTTTTGGAGTCGTGCAACATGCTCACCCTTTGTAGACCAGGTTCTGATGTGGAGCGATTGAGTCCTGAGAATATCAAGCTGGCGGAACCCTGGCCGGAACGGCTTCTGGAAAATCTGGCCTCAGGGCGGTTGATGGATATTTCTTCGTCTGATATTCGACATCGTGTTGCAGAGGGGCTCAGCATTCGCTATCTTGTGCCCCCGCCAGTGGAAATGTATATTGCAGAACACCATCTGTACGGGGCATAGTGTATCTGTTTGCACGTTTATCAGTGTATATTTCCAGGGACGTAAGTGTATTTTAACAGGTAGACATTTACGGAAATCGGAAAGAAAGAGAGAATCGTTATTAAAGCTTTGGAACTCGCACAACTCGCAGCTCAGGTATTGGGGTCAAAACTGGGCAAGGATATTTCGATACGAGATTTGAGGGAGGTCTCGGAGGTAACGGATTATAGTGTGGTGGTATCGGGAACCAGTCCACCGCATCTCAAAGCACTTTTCAATGAAGTACAGCATGTGTTGAAAGAGGCCGGGGAGCCTTGCTATCGCAAGGCTGGCGATCCGGATTGCGGCTGGTTACTGGTGGATTATATCGAGGTTGTTATCCATATATTTCTTGAGGAGACGCGCTCGTATTATTCAATTGAAGACTTGTGGGCTCAAGCACCTCAAATAGAAGTGCCTCATCTTCCTCCCCATTCGTCTCTTCAGTAAACCCTTCCATAATAAGGAGTTGGCGAGCCAGGGCCAGCATGCGCTCACGTTCTGCCAACTCCGCGTTGTTTTGGAAAAAATCGTCTTGTTCGGAAACCATGGCGACGATCGTGTGTAGGTCGTCCACTGGACTGGAAGTCGGAGTAGTGGATGTCAGTGCCAACCAACTGGTTACGAAAAGCGCAAGGGCTGCAGCACCGGCGATGGCGCGCACGACGGGTTGCGGGAACGGAATGATGATGCCCCGACGCATCGTTCGAGCCTGGTGGATGATGTTCGCGATGGATTCAGGTGCCGGGGCTGCATCGGAAAGATGCTGACGGGCATCGCTCATAATGCGTTCGGCCTGTTCTCGGTACAGGGTGGCGGCGTTCGACTCGCGTAGTTTTGCCTCGAGTTCTTCTTGTTGTGCCGGGGAAAGTTCCCCGCTCATCGCCAGTAGAACCTGTTGTTCCGTGTTTGTTGTCATACTCAGCTCCTTTCCTCACGCCGTAGCCCGAAGGGCGGATCGTTTTCCGTAATCGTCGCCCGTAATCGTCAATCGGCTCCTCTTTTCATAAAAAATTTGATAGTTCCAAATTGTTAAGTTGTCCGGCTCATAGCGGCATAGTCATCCGTCAGTATATCGCGTAATTTGGCGAGCGCATACTGCATTCTTGCCAGGGCGGTATTGATCGATACATGCTGAATTTTAGCTATTTCTTTAAAAGGTAAATCCATTTTTGTGCGTAGCAGAAATACTTCTTTCTGTTCCTCGGGCAGGCAAGTAACGGCGGCCTCAATTCGTGATCCTAATTCCTCATCCACGACTTGCTCACACGGGGTCGCATCCGCAGATGCTACATGTGCAATGCGTGCTTCGCCGCTTTCCAAGGGTTCATCCAGGGTCAGCAAGGCACGTTTGCGTCGCGATTCATCAATCACATGGTTGTGTGCAATGCGCATCAACCACCCCAAAAAATTCTTCTGTCGATAGCGAGTCATTTTGCGAATGGCGCGCAACCAGACTTCCTGGAACACTTCATCGGCATCGGTTCCTACGCGGCCCATTCTTATAATGTAGCCGTATAGCGGTCTCCGATGTCGCTCAACCAAACGTTCGAGGGCATCGATGTCGCCTTCCCGATAGCGGGAAATCAGCTCGGCATCCGATTGATCCATGATTGTGTTTTTAACCCCCCTTTTCCCACTTTCTGTTCATACAACGGACTGCTGTGCGCATTTATTGTTTAATAAATAGACTGGCAGCATTGATTATCCAGCTCCAAACAGTGTTTCCTTGCGCGTGTAATACGTGGAGAAGCTCTACGGATGTGATGGGAGAGACGAGAAGAACCCACAGCACAATGCCGACAAGGTTCATGAAAAAAATGAAGGTATACGAGAAAAGATAGCCGCATTCCCGTATGTCGCTCTGGTGTTGCAGCAAGGTGTGAATGGTGAAGGTGAAATGAAAGCCCCATGTGAAAGCAATCAGCCCAAGGATGTATAACCGATAGGGTCCGAGGTCAAAAAAAATGGTGATGATGCAGTGGGCCGCGATGACAAGAACCGTGTAGAGCGGGAAAAAATAAGGGGCCAGGGTAATGAGAAAATTGCTGCGCGAGAGGAGTACGGAGCCGCTATCCTGATTGACGCGGATCCCCATGACGCGTTCGCCGCAAAGTGACGCCCACAATGCATGTGTGAGTTCATGCGCCAGAACATAGGAGCGTGCCGGGCGCGGAAGCATTAGAAAAACGGCAATCCACAATAGAAAACCGGAAATAAGAGCCCATCCATCGGGAGGTACCGTCCCGTCCGAAGTGTTCTGAAGCAGAAGGATCAATTGTAGTAATGATCGGATGGCGATGACGCAAAGAGGCAAAAGGCCCAGTCCGATTACAATTCGCAGCACACTGATAATTGCTTTCTTCATCTCTGGGGCATCAGTTTACAGGCTTGCGGGAGAGATGCAATCCCCGCAATTCCTCCTTGCGCAGAACAGAGTGCAGGCATAGACTGATTCTCGTAGAGGAGCATAAAATGTAATGGGAGACTTCGTTCCCATTGTTTATGAGAGGAGGATGACGATGTTGAAACAACAATTTACGCTTTATCTCGAGAATAGACCAGGGGAGCTGGCAAAGATCACCAAGAAGCTGGCGTTGGACAAGATTAATCTGGATGGCATTTCTGTGGCGAACAGTCCGGATGTTGCGTTGGTGCAACTGGTGGTGAGTAATGCGGCAGCAACACGACGTGTTCTAAAGAGTGGCGGGGTCGCATTCACCGAACAGAAAGTAGTTCTCATTCCTCTTGAAAACAAGCCCGGTGCACTAGCCGAAGTGGTGACCCTTCTTGGTAAGGCAAAGATCAATATAAATTACGTTTATGCAACGGCTTGTGAGGGAAAGAACGGTTGTAACAGCTATGCGGTAATCAGTACGCCATCGCTGAAGAAGGTGGAAGACGTCTGGAAGAAAGTATCCTGATAAACGTGGATGCCGGCCGCACCGGCGACCCGCGATGCTGCAACCTGGGCTCGGCAGGCAGGGAGCTTCAGCAGGGATAGTCTGAGCGCTTCGCGTTCCATTGTACCCGGCAATCCGCAAGCATCATCTGGAGGGCGAGATTCCTATCGAGCCGGTCGCACCGGCGACCCGCGATGCTGCAACCTGGGCTTCAGCAGGGATAGCCTGAGCGCTTCGCGTTCCATTGTGCCCGGCAATCCGCAAGTATCATCTGGAGGGCGAGATTCCTATCGAGCCGGTCGCACCGGCGACCCGTGATACCATTATCCCTCAAAGCGATATCCGGCACCATGCACAGTACGAATGATGCATGGGTCATGAGGATCTTTTTCAATGCGTTTACGAAGTTGCGAGATATGTTGATCCAGTGAGCGGCTATCCGGCATATAATTTAATCCCCAGCACTCATTAAACAACGTATTGCGATCGATAACTTTACCTCGATTGTGGAAGAGAAGTTCCAAAATGCTGGCGTCTCTTGGACTCAGATCAATGGCCTGCTCATCACGGTAGGCCCGTAATTCGCATGGAACAATCTTCAGATCGCACATTACAAATTCTGTGACATGTTCACCTTCCGAAATCTTTGATCGGTGAATGCGTCTGGATACAGCATGAATGCGTGCCACGACCTCTTTTACTCCGAATGGCTTTACAATATAGTCATCGGCACCAATCTCAAGGCCAAGAACCTTATCAATCTCTTCGCTTTTAGCGGTAATGAAGATAATCGGTATATGTCGATCAAATCGGCGGATTTCTCGGCATACATCGTACCCGCTGAGATCGGGCATCATCACGTCAAGGCAGACAAAGTCAGGTTTTTGTTGCGTATATAATTTGAGAGCTTCGCGTCCGTCTGCCGCAGCTAGTGTTTCATAGCCTTCATCGTTCAGAATCTCAATCAGCGCTTCGCGCGTATGGAGATCGTCTTCTGCAATCAATACTTTCATCGGTGTATTTTACCTTCCACAAAGACTGTTAACGCATAGTGAAAGGTATCTTTCCTCGCAATAAGCGTCCAGTGTAATTCCATGCCAGTTTTTTCTGCTGTTCAAACATGCTGCGAACATTGAGAATGCGGGACGATATGAATACGAATATTGATACGATTGCTGCGCTTTGCACGGCGCCGGGTAAGGCTGCGATATCCATTGTTCGCGTGTCGGGCCCCGGAGCGTTTGATGTGGCGGATGCCGTTTTCCGCGGATCCGGACCCAAACCCTCTGAGCGTACCGCCGGTACTTTCTTGCACGGATTTGTGCATGGCGCTGATACAATAGTGGATTCTGAGGGGCAGGATTTGGACGAGGTGATACTTCTTCTTTATCGTGCGCCACAGAGTTATACGCGGGAAGATGTGGTTGAGCTGCAGGGGCACGGTGGCCAGGCAGCAGCGCGGCGCATTCTTGCGGCAGTACTCGAAGCCGGCGCACGCTTGGCCGGCCCCGGGGAATTTACGCGCCGTGCTTTTCTGAATGGCCGCATTGACCTGGTGCAGGCTGAAGCGGTCATGGATTTGATCAATGCGCAATCAAATCGCGCAGCTAATTGCGCGATAGATCAACTCGAGGGTCACTTAAGTTCTTATATTGGAGATACTTACAATAAAATACTAAGTACAGCGGCTGATCTCGAAGCAGTTTTGGATTTCGACGACGGCGAGCTTCCGACTCCCATTCTTCCTGAAATTATGGAGCGCCTGAAGTCAAGCATGGTGAGTATTAACGCGGTACTGAAGACCTGGGAAGAAGGTCGACTCCTGCGTGAGGGCGCCGTGGTGGTGATAGCAGGGCGACCCAATGTGGGCAAGTCGTCTCTTCTGAATCGGCTTCTGGGTTCAGATCGTGCTATTGTTACAGATGTGCCAGGAACCACACGTGACACGGTGGAAGAAACCTTGATCGTGCATGGGGTGCCGATGCGTCTCGTGGATACTGCGGGATTGCGAGATACGGATTGTCGTATTGAACAGGAAGGGATCACCCGCACGCAAGGCATGCTTAGCCGAGCGGATTTGACACTATATCTCGTGGATGCAGCCATGGGTCCGGTAGATGATGATATTCAGCAACTCGAAGCATGCGACAACTCAACCACGGTTTTGGTGGCGAATAAATGCGATTTGGCCGCCAATTTGTTGGAGTTGAGGACGGGAACTTGGGAAATAGAAGCTCAGGTCTCGGCAGCGACAGGACAGGGAATTGAGCGTCTGACGGAGTTGATGGCAGAACGCCTTGGGGTCAGCGCGGATGATGCCACGGGAATTTATATCTCAGAGCGCCATCGCATGGGTTTGCTCAACGCAAAAAAACATTGTGAAGCTGCTATTGAACAGCTGGGGTCTGAAGATGAGGGGCTTATTGTGACTGCCGCGACCGAGCTGCGCTCCGCGCTTGAAGGGCTGGGAGAGATTATTGGAAAGCGCTATGATACGGCACTTTTGGATCGTATTTTCAGTCGATTTTGTATAGGTAAGTAGCTTTTATTGAGGGCGAAGCATCTAATCATATAGTTCTGCGATGCTTTGAATGGGTAAGAGCGCTTTTTTGGCGCGTGTTCCCTCCGCGGTGCTTTGGGTCACACGCTACTGCATCATACAATGTAGAGGCGGCTTAACCCGTAGCAACGCGAAGGGAATGCCGCTGTCTAGCAATGAAAGCATAAAGCAATGAAGGCGTGCGTGACCCACGTAAAGTAATGAGGATCCGATCATGTGCAAAAAGCGGGAATTTGATATCGCCGTCATTGGCGGTGGTCATGCCGGCTGTGAGGCAGCCTTGGCTGCGGCACGTATGGGTGCACGCACGGCACTCGTTACCATCGATATCACTGATGTAGCGAGTATGCCCTGCAATCCTGCTGTCGGCGGAATCGCTAAATCCCATCTTGTAGTTGAACTGGATGCGCTCGGGGGCGAGATGGCGCGCAATACCGATGCTACAGGAATTCAGTTTCGTACGCTCAATACGCGTAAAGGACCTGCGGTTCAAGCTCATCGTGTACAATCTGATAAGCATGCGTATGCGAACAGGATGCAGACTGTTATTTCCTCTCAGAATAGCCTGGAGGTTCTGGAGGGAGAAGCCACAAGGGTTATGCTTTCCGGGGATCGCGTTACAGGGATTGAATTTGCTGATGGCGTACAGATCAGCGTTCGCGCTGCTATCATAACGGCAGGTACATTTCTCGGGGGGAGTTTGCATATTGGGGACGAAGAAGTACGTGGTGGGCGGCGAGGACAACCGGCTGCTGACGCTTTGGGTCTTCAGTTTTGTGAGCTCGGATTTCGTACTGAGCGTCTGAAAACCGGCACGCCGGCACGATTGGCAAGCGAGACGATTGCATTTGATGACATGGAACTCCAGCCCGGGTTGGACCCTCCGCCATTTCTTTCCTGGGCAGCGCGACGCGGGCAATTGTTCCACGTGGAACAATCGCCATCTATGTTGATGCCCTGGGAACCAGGAATGGATCAAATTCCGTGTCATATCACGCATACGACAGCGAAAACGCACGAAATAATTGAAAGTAATCTTCATCGCAGTTCCCTCTATGGCGGTGCTATTAAGGGCACCGGGGTGCGTTATTGCCCTTCTATAGAGGATAAAATCGTTAAATTTCGGGATAAAACCTCGCATCATGTGTTTGTCGAGCCGGAGGGGCGCACAACAAATCTGATTTATCCAAATGGTACGTCAAATAGTCTGCCACGAGAGGTGCAGCAGGCAATGATTCATTCTATTCCCGGGTTTGAGCGCGCGGAGATCCTGCACTGGGCCTACGCAATCGAATACGATTTCATTGATCCTACTCAGCTGAATCACACGCTTGAGACAAAAAATATTCAAGGATTGTATTTCGCTGGGCAGGTGAATGGTACAACCGGGTATGAGGAGGCCGCTGCACAGGGTTTTATGGCAGGGGTGAATGCAGTGTATAAGCTGCGTGGTGAAAAACCTGTCGTTCTGGCTCGTGATGAGGCCTATATTGGCGTGCTCATTGATGATTTAGTGACTAAAGGAACTGATGAACCGTATCGCATGTTCACATCGCGTGCAGAGCGGCGTCTTTTGTTGCGTCAGGATAATGCGCGATATCGTCTGGCTGATTTTTCGCAGCGTCTGTGTCTGGTAAATCCTGCATATATAGAGGAAACTCGGAAGTTTTCGGAAGCTGTGACCACGGAATTGCATCGATTGGAGCATACGCGCTTGAATGGTGACTCTCTTTCGCTTCACCTCAGACGGTCTGGAGGGTGCTATGCGGATCTTCCTCAGCCTGAAGTTCCGTTGCATCCGGAAATTGTCGAGCAGGTGGAAATCCGTTCAAAATATGCCGGATATATTGAGACTGAACGTAAGAATGCCGAGAAAATGCGTGCGCTGGACGATCAAATCATTCCGGATTGGCTGGACTATGCATCGTTTTCCACGCTGCGAATTGAAGCGCGAGATAAATTGGCGCGCATTCGGCCTGAAAGTATTGGTCAGGCATCTCGCATTCCCGGGCTTAGCCCGGCTGATCTGGCTCTCTTGTCCGTGATTATTAAACGTGGTGAGCAAAGCGAGAATGCTTAATTCAGAATGTGCCCTCTTGATATATCGGTGCATAATGCGAGTTACGTTTTCTGAGCTATCATTTTGTTTTGAGGCGCCTGAGAGCGTCGGCCAGGAATGACTGACCTATCGGTTCTAAGCGGATAGAAGTTGGACAGGACAATCTCGAACCCCCGTTCAGACTAGCGCAAATTGCTCAATATTCTGTTCGCAATATATGTTCAATCGATTAGTGTAAGGGCATCATGAAAAGATCTATACGAAGTATGAGAGTTCATTATGTGCAGCATGTGCCTTTTGAAGGACTGGGATCAATGGCGAATTATTTCGGAGCTGATGGCTTCGAGTTGTCAGCATCTCAGCTTTATGCGGGCGATTCCATGCCCCATCCAGATCAATTTGACTTACTGATTGTCATGGGCGGTCCTATGGGAGTTTCGGATGTGGCGCAGTATCCATGGTTGGTCGAGGAAAAGCGTGGTATTGCGAATGCGATTGAGTGCGGGAAGCGCGTACTGGGAATTTGCCTGGGTGCACAGTTGATTGCAGAGGTGGCTGGAGCACGTATTTATCCCAATGTGTGTCGCGAGATTGGGTGGTTTCCGATTCAGCGCTCCAGTGTGGCGCTTGCCACGTCTGTGGGGCATGTACTACCGGAGGAGTTGACCGTCTTTCATTGGCATGGAGACACGTTTGATTTGCCCGCAGGGGCAACGCAGTTGGCATCAAGTGAGGCCTGCGAGAATCAAGGTTTTATCATGGATAATCGGGTTCTTGCGTTGCAGTTTCATTTGGAATCAACGCGCCGAAGCATAGCAGATTTGATTAAGAACTGTTCAAAAGAAATTGATGGAAGCACTTATACTCAAAGTACTTACGAGATTATAGATCGCGTTTCTCTTGTCTCTGAAATTAATGCGGTGATGAGTAACATGCTGACGGCGTTGATCGTTGAGCGCGATGATTGAACGGCAATGTTACTTAGTTTAACGGTCGGTTTTAAGAACGATAAAACGATGGTTCTTGAAATGTCCGGGTTAAGGAACCAGGTCTTCGTAGGTGGCATCCAGAATCATTTCAAGATGACCATCACAGAAGACGACATTCATAGACCCTATTGTGCCGCCAGGATGCCGTAGCACATTAGCGCTGCCACTGCTCATCATCGTGGTGAAAGTCGGCTCATCCATTAAGGCATCATCCCCATGGGTGTCGAGGAACATGGCGGTTCGTTTTGGATCTTCAACGCCGTTGAAGATCAGAGCGACTTCCATAAGGCCGTAGTCAACGCTTTCCCATGTTCCCTCGTTATATTCTTCGCCAAACAGGCTGTTTGCCTCCCCTGCAGGGCAACGTAGTTCCGGACCACAGGGCTCAGCGTCCGTATCGCGTCCAGTCAAGTAAGAGCCCAGGTCTTGAAACCAATATACAGTACCGCCACCGCTGGCGGTATAGTTGTATACGCCCTGACCTCCGTGATCGCCGGAATACGTCGTGTTTGCAGCATACATTTGTCGCAATTTGGAGGCGCACTTAGTTCGCATGGCGCGCTGTTTTGCCATGTGTAATGCGGGAATCATCAGGCTGACGATAATACCGATAATGGCAATAACAACCAGTAGTTCAAGGAGTGTGAAACCGCGTGTTTCGGATTGCGCAAGACTCGGTGTGTTTTTATTCATGATGTTACTAAATACCCGAGTTTGTGTATGTTTCTATGGGTTGTCACAATCAAGGCACGAGATCTTCGTACTCTGCGTCAAGAACAACTTCAAGGTGACCATCGCAAAAAACAACATTCATGGACCCGATATCGCCACCTGGATGACGGAGGACTTTTGCTCCTGAACTGCTCATCATGCCGGTGAAGACACCTTCATTGATCAATGTAAATTCACCATGACTGTCGAGAAACATGGCGGTGCGTTTGGGATCTTCCAAGCCCATGAAGTTTACCGCCGCTTGGATTAGGCCGTAATCAACGCCTTCCCACGTACCTTCGTCGTAGGTCTCGCCAAACAGGTCCGTTGCCTCTCCAGCCGGACATCGGAGCTCAGGACCGCAAGGATCGTCCTCGCGCTCTGTCAGGTAGGGCCCAAGGTCTTGAAACCAGAATGGAGGCAGGCCGCAGCAAGCATTCGTGACCCCTTGACCGCCATGATCACCGGAATAGGCTATATTGGCAGCATACATTTGGCGTAGCTTGGAGGCGCATTTTGTTCTCATGGCACGCTGTTTAGCCATATGTAGCGCGGGAATCATGAGGGAAACGATAATACCGATAATGGCGACAACAACAAGTAGCTCAAGAAGCGTGAAACCAGTGATGGTGGATTGTGACTGGTGTGTGTGTTTCCATTTTTTCACGGGAATCCTCACGATTATATTTTATGTGACTTTCTATATTGAATAATGGTGGGACTGATGTCCTAAACCGTCAAGTGTAATATGGAATGAAAGAATTCTATATACAATGAAGCCGTGAAAAAAGATGAAACTTTGTGTTGCAAAGTGCTTTGTGGTTTTATATGTTACATGGCGAAGGAAGAAAAAATGATAGCAAACCACATTCATGATGCCATGGGTCAAGTCCGCAGGATGCAGGAGCTGGTGCTGGCAAAGCAGCGGTTTAAAGGTTATTCCGGTAAGGCGCGGGTGGTTGGAGGGGCTGTTGCATTATTGGGTGCCTATGCGATGAGTCGTTCAGCGTTTCCCGCTTCGCCCCTGGCGCATCTTGCGGGTTGGACGGGGGTGCTCGCGATTGGAATGATTGCCAATTATGGTGGCTTGGCGATTTGGTTTTTACGTGATGCTGCAGTACAGCGTGACTTGAGGCAGCTGAAACCCGCTGCAGATGCACTCCCGGCATTGGGTATTGGCGCAGTTTTCAGCCTGTCGCTGGTTTTGCACGAGCAATACGACCTTTTGTTCGGTGCTTGGATGTGCCTTTATGGCCTGGTTCATGTAGCCTATCGCCAGTCGCTGCCAAGAATGAACTATATTGTAGGCGTTTTCTATATGATCTGTGGAACATATTGTCTGCTGTCCCCTTGTGTCAGTTTTACCAATCCCTGGCCGATGGGCCTGGTATTCGGTGCCGGCGAGTTGGCCGGAGGAATCGTACTTTATCGCAACCGTATGGAGGAACCCGGATCATGACTATCTCTGATCAGAATCCTTTTGATGCTCTTGAGAAAATTTTTCACGAACCGAATCGACTTTCTATTATGTCAGCCTTATGTGCGTCGGATACGAGTTTGACCTTTAACGAATTACGCAACCAGTGTGACTTGACCGATGGTAATCTTAATCGACATTTAAAGGTGCTCGACGAAGCTGAAGCGATTTGTATTACCAAGGCATTTGTAAAGAATAAGCCTCAAACAACAGTAACTCTTTCAAAAAAGGGATTGCAACGTTTTCAGGATTATCTATCTGCATTGCAACAAGTTCTGTCTGTAGCACAACAGGGATTGCAGGAAGAGCCTGCCATTCAAAAGGTCCCGTCCGAGAAAACCGTATTGGCATAAGGATTACAACGCGAAGGGGTGGAGGTTTCTTCTGGCGACATACTTTGCATTACAAAGTACTTTGGGTAAAGAGCCGATGGAAGCCTTAATTGAGAACGGAAGCAACACGAAAGGAGAAGATGGAAAATGAACGACACATCCAGACCTGACGGGGAGATTTCTTTGGGGCAAAGAGAGCGCTTGCATGAAGCGGAAGCCGCAAGAAGGGTTCGTGGAAAGTCTCGGAACTGTGCATCAGCCGCATTTGCGGATGATTATGTACTGCTCGGAGATAACGCGACCACACAAACTGTGGTGAGCGCCTTGCTTAAACATCCGGCCCAAGTTGTCTGTGAGCTCATCCAGGGCAATCGCCAGCGCTTGACCCTCATGCTTATCTCTATAGCGATGGTTTGCATGTTGGGCTATGGCCTGGTTATGGGCATGTTTTCCGGCGGTCACCAGTTATGGGCCGTGCCAGCCAAGGTCTGCCTGGGGCTGTTGTTGTCTGCGGTTATCTGTCTGCCCAGCTTGTACATCTTTACTTGTTTGGCTGGCGGCGATCAGTCCTTATCGCAGGTTGCAAGTTTGCTCATGGCGACGCTGGCCCTGGGCGGTATTTTGCTGATAGGTTTTGCGCCTGTGGCGTGGGTGTTTTCCCAGGCCACAAACGCGACGGCTTTCATGGGAGGCATTCATCTCGCTTTTTGGGGCATTGGCGTGCTCTTTGGCTTGCGATTGCTGGAATCTGCCTTGTCGCATCTCAGCCGTTGTAACCCCGGCGTCTTTCGAACGTGGGCGACGATATTCATTTTGGTCGTTCTTCAGATGACGACGACGCTTCGACCTTTGGTCGGCGAGTATCAGGGGGCACGTTTGCTCGGTAAGAAGTTCTTTTTGCAGCATTGGAGCGCCCCTCATAAAGAAGCACATTCACAAGTCCCATATCTAAAGCACAGACGATGAGTCATCTTGCTAACAGAGCATCTTTGTCCGGTCCCGGAAGCTTTTGCCGCATGGGATCGGACCTGGTGGCATGTGTTCACGAGAACCGTGACAGCCGCCGTATCGTGACGGGTGGGATCGTCACGATTCTCTTAGGTACGATGGCGTACGGATTTGTGTTCGGTATGTGGCGTGCACCGTTGCAGGGACTTTATTCTGCTCTAAAAATGCCGGTTCTTTTTTTCGCTACCGTTCTGACCAGCGCCACGGCTAACACCATGCTGGCGCAAGTGTTCGGGGCGGCATTGAGCTTCCGCCAGGTCTGTATTTGTATGTTGATCGGATTAGCGGTTGCAGCTTCATTGCTGGGGGCGTTCAGTCCGGTTCTATTATTTCTGATTGCGCAGCTCCCATCGCCCGGCATGGCATATCTCGAATTCGAGCTAACCGATCGCGCGGCAGATCCTATTACGAGTGTATATTGGTGGTTACTGATTGCGCATGTTTCCGTTATTGGGGCAGCCGGTATCGCCGGCAACCTTAAGCTTTACCGTTTGCTTGTAGCGCTTCAGATTCGTAAACGTCTTACGGTGGCATTGATGGTCGCCTGGATTGGCGTTTCCGGTTTTGTCGGGTGTGAATTGTCCTGGTTGTTGAGTCCGTTTCTTTGTGACCCCACTATTGAGCCTCACTTTGTGCAACAGGGGTATTTTGAAGAAAACTTTTATGAGCGTATGTGGCGTGCGTTTAAAGCGTGTACTGAGTCGAGCCGCTCGCGGAGCGGCCCTACAGAAAAGCTAAATCTGTAGGTGCGGCTCCGTCTGCCACGGGTAGAGGGGAATCGTGGTGAGCCGCAGGGGCGCAGGGGGCCGTAAGTCGAGCGGAACGTCGCACCCTGGTGGGCTAAGGAGCATAAAAGAGATGTAAAAAACATGGATGATTCAGCAGCAAACTGTAATAAAGGAACGATCGGTTTCTTATCCGTTATGTTTAAGTGACCGGTCGTTCCGGAAGGAGAGGTACAATGAAGTCATCTTATCGTTTAAGTAAGAGGCGACGTATGCGAAGCATTCTTGATGTTTTGTTGTTGCTGGTGACACTACCATTGGTTGGCATTGTGCTGGTCGGTAAACCGATTCAACAGTACCTGGAATTTCCTCCGTTGACACATTACGTTGAGCATGCTGAATTTTCATGGTTGATATTTATCGCGCTTGCCTTCTTGACTCTTGTCGTGGTGCTTCCGTTTATGATTCGGGTCTTGCGGCGACAATTAACCGCTAAACCGCTGGAGGTGCAGTGTCATTTTTTTCCCTGGTGGGGTTGGCTGGGCATCGCGGTTACGGGTGTGACGTGGGTATTGGCATGGACGCGTTTTGAATGGTTCTCGCCGTTGCAGGCATTTACGTTTTCGCCGCTCTGGTTCGGATATATTTTGATTGTCAATGCCTGGACATTTCGACGAAGTGGTCGCTGTATGCTGCGTGATAAACCGGGTTATACGGCTGCGCTGTTTGTGTTGAGTGCCCTGTTCTGGTGGTACTTCGAATATCTCAATCGTTTTGTGCAAAATTGGTACTACGTTGGGCTCAACGATCTGTCGCGGTGGCAGTACTTTGTTTATGCCACACTTCCGTTTTCAACGGTGT
The DNA here is from genome assembly GCA_016783565.1 of Kiritimatiellia bacterium. Classification (GTDB taxonomy): domain Bacteria; phylum Verrucomicrobiota; class Kiritimatiellia; order UBA8416; family JADHWI01; genus JADHWI01. Next base: position 711 of record JADHWI010000025.1, on the reverse strand, counting down.
TACCGGCGGTGCTTGGCACGCGTGATTTGTTGGCGACCTGGCCCCAATTATCCGCAGGGCTTCAGAGTTTTATTTTTATTCGCGTTGCTCGTCCACGCGTTTGGGCGTGGGTGGTACTGTTGCTATCATGTGCGGGGTTGGCGGCTGTGGGTGTGTGGCCTGATTTCCTTTTCCCCCTCTTGTGGCTCGCGCCACTTCTGGTGATTACTTCACTGCAAAGCATACGCGGACAGCGCACGATCTTTGCCGCGCTGGAGCAAGGTAACTGGCGAAACATTGTGCTGTTGGCATTGGCTGCATTGATCTGCGGTTTTTTTTGGGAGCTGTGGAACATCTGCAGCATGGCCAAATGGATCTACGCGGTACCGTTTGTCGGACGATTCAAGTTATTTGAGATGCCGATCCTGGGCTATACCGGCTATCTTCCTTTCGGCCTCGAATGCGCCGTGGTGGCCGAATTCCTGTCCGGAAGCCATCGCACGATGGATGAGGAAAAGAGGGGGCAGGCGGGTGAGCAAGCGGACCCGGAAGTGGCGATTGTAGAGTCGGCTCTATGAGCTGATTCGCACCCAGCGGGTGTGCAGAGCAGAGAATACGACAACGATGAGGAGATATAAAATGGACGTGGAAAAGGAGCTCACGATGAATGAGGAAGAGCAGATACCTGATACAGACTTTAATGCTGACGAGTCTTCCCGCGATCCGGCGGAT
>JADHWI010000065.1 GCA_016783565.1 Kiritimatiellia bacterium | reverse complement strand
TTCAAATCGCGCACCATGCGCTTGATCACCGCAACCTGCTGGGCATCCTTCTGACCAAAAACCGCAAAATCAGGACGAACCGAGTTAAACAGTTTGGCAACCACGGTTGTCACGCCACGAAAATGCCCCGGGCGCGATCCGCCGCAAAGGCCCTTTGACAAGACCGATTCATCAACAACAACGCTGAAATCAGTCGCATACATCTCCTCGTGCGGCGGGCAAAACACTATATCTACCTGCGCCTCACTACACAACGCAAGGTCTCGCTCCATATCGCGCGGATAAGACGAGAAATCCTCAGACGGACCAAATTGCATGCGATTAACGAAAATGCTGACCACCAGCACATCGCAGTGCTTTCGCGCATGCCGTATTAACGATAAATGTCCCTCGTGCAGGAACCCCATGGTGGGAACCAATCCAATGGTGCGTCCTGCACGAATGTGCGATGCCGATAGCGCCTGCATCTCACTCACGAAAGGTACGGTCTTCATCAGGATTATTACTCCGCGGTGCGGACAGACGGTCCCCCGTCAGGGCATTCCAATGCAAATAAATCCCGGGGATTATCCGCAGAGGGAAGATACACCGTCACGCACGTCCCTCCGGTCGGACTCGTCTCAAGGTCAAGAAGCCCACCGTGCGCCCTCACAACCAGCAAGCAATAGGTCAAACCAAGACCCGCTCCACGTTTTGCCCTGTCACGCTTTGTCGTAAAGAAAGGTTCGAAAGCCGCCGATAATTCCTCACCTTGCAATCCCCTGCCCGAATCTTCAAAAATCAGTTTAATACAGGGCCCCGGGGCGACCACTCCTGTTGCAACCTGCGTACTCACATCCAATACATCACAACTCGTCGTCACCTTCACCTTGCCGGATCCACCCATGGCATCCACGGCATTCTGAAGTAAATGCACCACCAATCCGCCCAACTTTTCGTGTCCTCCCACCACCTGCAAGTTTTCGGGACATAGTGATGTCATTACTTTCACCGCGCCAGCTGTCGTATCAGAGAATTCAGAAACCGTTGCTGCAACAAGATCATTCAGAGATAAAGGCTGACCACGAAAATCATCACACAGTGAGAGATCCTGCATGCGACGTGCCATTCTGACAAGATCACTGGTCGTATCGACAATCACCTCAAGCAATTCACGACTTTTCCCCGTCTCCGGCAGCTCCATTCGAATCAAATCCGGATAAGCCGTCAACGGCGTCAAAAGATTGCTCAAGTCGTGTCCGATTCTTCCCAGAGACCGCTTCAACAAACGTGCCTCGGAAATATCCATGGTCAAAGTCGACTCAACATGATCATCCCCATGTTCTGTCATACTTTCTCCATCCTCTCCACGTGCAATGTCTGCGTCGGAAACGCGAATTCTATCCCTTCTTCATTGAATCGCCGCAGAATTTCCATATTCACCTGCTCAGAAAACGACATATAACTCCAATAATCAGGAGGATGATACCAATATATCACCAGGATATCGAGTGAATACGCAGCGTACTCTTTAAAGTATACACGCGGCGGAAACGCCTCCGACATTCCTTCATGATTATCCAGAATATCCTTGATAATATCGACTGCCTGCTGGACCTTCTCGGGCGGCGTACTGTAAGTCACGCCAATCGTCATTGCTCTTTTAATGAATGGCCGCTTGCCAATATTGCGAACCGTCCTATTTGTCATCTCACCATTCGGAACCGTTACCAGATGTCCATCCAACGTGCGAATGCGTGTTGACCGAAAACCCACAGATTCTACGGGGCCATCATGCCCATCCACCACGATTCGATCACCGATCTCAAACGGCTTATCACCAAGGATGACAAATGCTCCAAAAAAATTACGAATGCTGTCCTGCGCAGCTAACGCTATGGCAATCCCGCCCACACCCAAACTGGCCAGAATCGTCGTCATATCTTCTTCCATCACGGCCTGCACAGCATTCAGAAGCACAATAACAGCCACAGTAATGCGTATACTCTTGCCCACCAACGGCGCCAGAATATCATCGACCTTACTCTGAGTTCGCTCCGAAAACTTTCTGAGATAATAATCCACCACGTCAACCGTCGCGTAGATCGCATATCCCAGTGCAACCACATTCAGTATCTCGGAAATCTTGGATGCTAAATGCTCAAGCCCTGACGGCAACACGAGAAATGGAATCGCAGCAGCCACGCCAACAGCAAAGGCCGCAAGAGCACTTGGGCGCGACTCCGCCACAAGCAGGATACGCCACCAAGTCGGCGCCTCCTCATCTCCCTCGGAAGTGCGCTCTAACCGCGCACCACGACGACACACATATTGCAGCAACCTCCCCCCTACCAATCCAGCCAGGAGGCAAAGAAAGAATACCACAAACCGCCATACTTCGTTACCGGCAACCGATACTGTCCATAATGCTTTCATAAGAACATCAGAGTATTGAATGCTTAACAAAGGTCAAGTTTGTTTGCGCGAGCATGTCACGCAAAGTCCAGTTGCAGCGTACAAAATGAAGCGCAACGTTTTTTCTTGTTTCCTGGAGAGCGAGGGCAGACTATCTTTCCTTCTAACAACATGGAGGCAAGAAAATGAGCACACTAAATATACAACGATGCCCGGAAACGGGAATCTGCTCTATCATTAAGCAAGATGGCAGCAAGATCGATCTGATGCCCGATGAAGCAACCAAGCTTGCTGCAACAACGGATTCAGAGGAAACCAAAGCCCTGTTGAGCGAAGTGGATGCCTCATTCACAATGAACCTTGCCGAAGCAGAACTCAAAGAAATCACACAAGAAGTAAAGTAATCACAATCATGATCGCAATCATTGACTATCGCGCCGGAAACCTGACCAGCGTGCGCCTGGCATGTGAATCACTGGGACTCGATGCACAAATCACATCAGACCCTGCCGTCATCCAAACAGCCCAACACGTCATATTTCCAGGCGTTGGCGCTGCAGGCGCAGCCATGGAACACCTGCGTGAACTGGAACTGATCGACACTCTACGTGCAGTCGTTGACAGCGGCACTCCTTTCCTCGGCATCTGTCTGGGAACACAGATCATTCTTGGGCATTCCGAGGAGGATGGTGGCATCGATACGATTGGCCTGCTCAAGGGCGACGTACGCCAGTTTCGTCCCTCGGATCCACTCGTTAAGGTTCCTCAGATAGGATGGAACACGGTAAACCAGAAACATCCACACCCCATCTTTGACGGCATAGAGAATGAGAGTGAATTCTATTTTGTACACAGCTTCCATCCAGCACCTGAGGAGCACGGCTGCATCCTGGGCGAAACAGAATACGCCAATGTCACTTTCGCATCCGTAATGGGCAAGAACAACCTTGTAGCAACACAATTCCACCCTGAGAAATCGGGCCGAATCGGACTGCGCCTCCTTAAAAACTTCGCCAACTGGAACGGTTCATCATGCTAACAAAACGCATCATCCCCTGTCTCGATATCCATGAGAAACGCGTAACAAAAGGCGTCAAATTCAAAAACAATGTTGTCCTTGGTGACCCTGTTGAAATGGCCTCCCGATACTACGAAGAGGGATGCGATGAATTGGTCTTCTACGACATTACGGCCTCCGCAGAGCGACGCCCCATTGATATCGAGATGGTGGCCGAGGTAGCACACGCCATCCGCATCCCCTTTGCAGTTGGCGGAGGGATCTCTACTGTAAGCGATATGTCGCGCGTATTGCTGGCTGGCGCAGAAAAAGTATCCGTCAACTCATTGGCGGTAGCTAATCCAGATATCATCGCAGAGGGGGCGCGAGCCTTTGGCGCACAGTGCATTGTCCTCGGGATGGACCCTGTTGCCGTTGAGGATACCACTACTTTCCCCAGCGGATACGAGATCACCACCCGCGGATTTCGTGAGCGTACAGGCATGGATGCGCTGGAATGGGCACGCAAGGCTGTGGACCTCGGTGCCGGGGAGATTGTCGTCAACTCCGTTGACGCCGACGGAACACGTGCTGGATTCGAAATTCCGCTCACCAAACTGATCGCCGAAAACGTTCCTGTTCCTGTCGTAGCCTCAGGGGGCGCAGGCAACGCACAACACCTGGTCGAGGTCTTTGAGCAGGCACACGCCGATGCAGCGATCATCGCGGGAATGATCCACACAGGAGAATTCACGATTCCGCAGATCAAGGCTGACTTAGCCACCGCTGGCGTACCAATCCGCAAGGTATGGTAACCGCGTGCGATTCCAATCCACGCCCCTACAACCGCTCCAACCCCGTAATATTCGTAATGAGAGTACGCAACGAGCGTAACAAGACGGAATAACTGTAATGGCGCACAGCAAGTTCATAGTTGTGCTCAACCATTTCCTCTCTGTACGCGCTGTCGGTTAGCACGCGACGTACATCCTCCACGACATCCCCCGTTACGAATCCGTCCATGGAGATAGCTCTGAACCCCTTGGGTTCAATGTCCTCAATCCATATCGAATAACGGTTAACAATAATCGGTTTACGAAAGAGAATTGTCTCAAGAAGCGCATTACCAAACCCTTCGTACAGACTTGTATACGTAATGAGATCAGCACAGGGATACACATCCCAAAGCGAATAGTCCTCCGAATCATCCCCCGCACTCCCATTCGCACCTTGCGCCAGTTTCGTATGCACGTAACGCAGGTCCACCCCCGCATCTTCCGCCTGCTCCTGCAACGCTTCCATGTACTCATGGCCTTCATCTCCGCTCTCGTGCGAAATCACAAGCTTACACCGCGGGTCCTTCAGTTTGGCTACAATACTGATGGCATACTCAATTCCTTTTCGAGGAACCACACGCGTGGGTTGCAGAATCAAAATGTCATCAGGCGCAATCCCCAGATGCTCACGTACATCCTGAGGATCAGCCGTGGGATAGCGTGCCGGATTTTCGAAATCCAACACATTCGGAACCAGAATGGACACCAATCCCTTGCGCCAGGCCAATTCATCACGGGCAGCACTGTTAATCGTCGCATGCTGAATATTCGGAAGCGAAGGAGGAAAGGCCATATCCAGGTAATCTTGAACCGCATTCACCAAAAAACGTGACCGCTCCCAATAAAAATCATGATTGTGAGCAATCGCCGGCATGGCTGTCTCAGCCAGAAACTCTGTGATCGCAACCCCAAGAGGCACATGCATGGGTATCGCCACCGCATTCTGCACAACAAGAAAGTCTATCTCATATTTTTCTACAAACTGATAGAGACCCGCCTTGATGGTCTGCACCATCTCGTGGATCCTGCGCGTCACCTCTTGCGATCGATGCAATGTCTGCCAGATCTGACTGTTGATCCATACATTCTCCGGATGCTCAAAATACGCCTCCGGCACCAACGTACTCTGATCTTCCGGAATATCCAATTTACCGGCAAACCAAAATGATTTGTGCCCGAAGTCGCGCAAAACTTCGGCCCACTTGGCGCTTTCCATCGTTACACCGTCAGTACCGGCAAAACGAGATGACACAAATCCCATGTTGTAACGGTCTTGCATGGATGCTACCTCCCGCTTCGAGCCATACCTCACACCGTGTTATTTCGTCTCTATCTTTCGACTCTTCCATAAAGACGATGGATCGTCGATAGCTGGTAAAATCTTATTCGTGAACAACGCCTCCCATGAATACGTGGAAATGATCTTACGCTTGAATACAAGCTGCGGACTGCGATCAAACGCGCGGACCATACGGCATGCCACATCTTCTGCGCGCTCATCGGGATAGATGTACACCGTTTCCATCCCGCCAAGCTCACGCAGTGCGGGAATATCGCTAATCACAACCAGAAGCCCCATGATTCCAGCTTCCAGAACAGGGATGCCAAACCCCTCGCGTTCGCTGGGGAATAACAGCGTATTCGATACGGCATACAACGCCCGCAGGTCGTCATCGCTGATCCGACGATTAAACTTCTTGCAGAGAAAAATAACGTTCTTCTCCAACCGCAGCTTCTTGCGCAAAGCCAGCAACTCATCAAAATAGGCCAGCGAGTCTTCATTATGAGGATCCGGTGCCCCGGTAATCATCCAACACACGCTCTTACCGAATTTCTTGAGGGCAGCCACTATGGTAAGACCCTCTTCCAAGTTCTTTCGTCTGACAATTCGCGTCGGAGTCAACGCCACATAATCCTTCAACCCTAACTCTTCCGTCATGTAGAGTTTAGACACCCGTTTTGTCATCCCCAACAGATTGCGCACATGCAACCCGTCTGGAATAACTGGCAATTGGGCTGCGGGAACACCAAACACCTTCTGGAGCTCCCTACGGCGTTGCTGCGAAATAACACAATAGTCACACCCCGGTAACATCTGCTTCAGCAAATTCCATGGATAAACATCCCGCTGATGCGCTTCATAGTTCGGGTCCGTGTAGGTCGAGTCATGCGTCCACCCAATAAAGTGAATGGATTTTCGCTTTTCCATGATGTTGGCAAGCGCTGCCGTCAGGATTAAATTGAAGTGCATCGTCAACACATTATGCATGATGCACACATTAACGTCCTTAAGCGCCGCCAATAACTTCTTCTCAACCTTCTTCACGTCCGATTTAAACGCACTCGGCACTTTGCCCAGCCGAAGATCAAGAACGGATTCACGCAGTGGACCACCATCTGAAGAAATCTCCGGAATCAGATCCAACCCTACTCCGGATATCTTTTCGCCCCCCTCTCCAACAATGAGTTTGGTCTCGATCCCGAACTCTGCCAGGAGCTTGGCATGCGCCTCGATAATAAACTCCACGCCACCCACCACGGGCGGTGCAGAATAATGAAGAATCGCAACACGCTTCTCTGCCATTGTCCACTCCTTTCCAGATTACTGTAACGCCATGACACAAGGAGGTGGCGGCCAGCCACCTCCGGCAACTCAACCCTGTAGCTTCTCAATCAAGTATCCGCGCAAATCGTGAAATAGCTGCGCCTGCGTCAGAATATCTTCCTCTGCCTGCTCAGTGCTCCAATCCCAGGTCTTGTTCATGAAGGACAATGCCCGACCGAAATACAGGCTCTTCAGCGACTCAACAACCGCATTCTTGTCTGCCGCATCCCGAAATGCCGTAATCGTATCATACACGCACATGACCCACTGCTCGGGCGTAATATCAATCGTCTCCGATGCAAACATCTTGGTCATCTCTGAATACAGCTCAGCCGAAAGATTTTTCTCAAGCAGCGCCTGACTCTCGACAAATCCATCACGAGCCTGCTTCTCGATCGCACTACGATCAATCATCAGGTCCTGGGCTTCCTCCAGATGCCGCAAACCGTACAAAGGTGGCTGATTGATGACATCAAGATCTTTCCACTGATCAAAACTGCGCAACACGGTCAGAAAAGCCGTGCTGACAACCTGGATAAACATGGGCCCCAACTTCGGCGCACTTGGTTTGTGACGTTTCGCACCCAGGCCAGTTTCACAAATATTGAAGTCACCCAGAATGGCGTTCATCGTCATAAAAATATCAACACCATATTCCTCTGTCGTGCGATGCCAGGGCTGACACACCAAATGCTCGGCAAACTGGCGGGAGATGGCAAAATCGCCACCAATGGGCTGACGCACATTGCGACAAAACAGTCCATACACGAGCGGATAGCAAATGCTATTGGTGATAGTACCGTCATACTTATGTCGCGAATAGATCGGGTTGACCATGTCGTAACCAGCCAGAACCGGATCGGCAAAATACTTTACCCATTCCGGCGTCACACTCGTAAGATCCGCATCCAGACAGACCAGCACTTCTGCATCAAGTTCAAGCACCTTCCTGAACATGTTCTCAAAATTGTATCCCTTCCCCGGTGTGTCGGGTGGCGTGGTCACATAGATCTTCGGCACTTCAGTCGTTGTGTTCAAAAACACCTGCTCCGTACCGTCAGGAGAATGATTATCGCAGTTCACAATCGCAGAACTGTGATTGCCATAATATTTCTTTAACCCCAAACTGGCCTGCTGCGTCGGATAATCAATGCTGTCGGCCTCATTATACGATGCCAACCCCACAACAATATCAGCCTGCTTTGCGCCCTGTGGATTCACTTCACGTTCAAACATAATCTCGTCCCTTCTTTCTCGTGTTCAGAAAAAAAACATAATCTTCGGTGTCTATTTCCTCAATGCCAGCGTACTACCACGCGGCAGCTTCATTGCAATCAATCGCCCCACCTGCTCCGCACAACGCGTCAGCATAGCAGGACCTTCTGTCGGCAGTTCTTCTTCAGTAAGTGATCGCTCCAGTGAAGCAAAATAGGCGTCAATACCCACGTCGTGAACCTTATGCGTATCCACCCCAAGGGACCCACAAATCGCGATAACCGGCAGCTTGAGCTTCTTAGCCGTACGCGCAACACCTGCAGGCGTCTTTCCAAAAGCCGTCTGGCTATCCATACGCCCCTCGCCGGTAATCACCAGGCTACATCCCTTCATGCGGCCAGGTAACTTTACACAATCAATCACAATATCCACACCGGGCCGCAACACACCGCCTGCAAATGCCATCAAACCGCCCCCAAGCCCTCCGGCTGCACCTGAACCCGGCACCGTAAGTATGTCCACACTCAGAGAACGATCAATGACTGCCGCCAAATGCTCAAGATTGGCATCCAATTGTTTGACCATCTGTGGAGTTGCGCCCTTCTGCGGGCCGTACACATGCGCAGCACCATGTCGCCCGGTCAAAGGATTATCCACATCGCAAGCCACTTCCACCGTCACGTGCGCCAATCGCTTATCCACGCACCGTGCATCAATAGTCGCCAAACGATTCAGCGCTCCCCCACCCTCCGGGACCGGCTTGCCCTGCGCATCCAGAAAACGCCACCCCAACGCGCGCGCCATGCCTGTACCGCCATCATTCGTGGCGCTACCGCCTATACCGATAAGCACATGCTTTACGCCCAGTTTGAGCGCATGCTTGATAAGTTGCCCAGTGCCATAAGTACTGGTCTTTAAGGGGTTCCGCTGGCGTGGTTTCAGCAGCACCAATCCACTGGCTGCCGCCATCTCGATCACAGCCGTTTTTCCGTCGCCACTCAACCCGAACTGAGCTTTAACCGGATGCCCAAGAGGGCCTTGAACCGTCCGCGTCACAAAACGTCCCCCGGTCGACTCCACGATGGCACTCACCGTGCCCTCGCCGCCGTCAGCCATGGGTATCTTCCGACACGTTATATTCTTTAATACATTCTTCAACCCTCGCTCAATACACTCCGCGGCCTCAAGTGCCGTCAGACTACCTTTAAACGAGTCCGGCGCTATGGCAATCACTGTCTTTTTCATATTAAAGTCGAGTCTAGCGCCTCAGAAGCAGAACTCAACACCCAATTGCCGATTTCTGTTGGTCGGCCCGGTTTCTGGGGGTTGGGGCGTCTTTCTAGTGCGCCTCGTACCAGAACGAACGCCAGTACTTCTGGTCTACGTCGTAGACGTTAATGGGATCTGAAACCGCGTGGGATGCGGGCAGAATGCCGTACCGTTTCATTTCACGCACATAGTGTTCATTGGGGCGGAAACCCGGCATGTCGAATCGCTTCTTGGTTTCGAGTTGGTATTTGTGACTCTCTATTTGGGACAGCAGCGATTCATACTCCGGCGTTGGTTTTCCCCCACCCAGCCTGCTGGGATTCTTCTGACGCAACTGGTCTTCCTCATGGCAGACAACGCACGTTCCCGGTATCTTGACCGGTCCCTTCTTAACACGAGCGGAATATCCGTCGACCATTCCCGTGCCCAATGCAGCATATGTCCCGGCATAGACTGCGCTGCTTTCTATCCAGAGACGAACGATTTCTCTTTCTTGTTCCGTGACCTGCACGTCGTGATGACCACCTGAGATCTTATCCAGGAGCGGGCTGTCACCCGTACCAATGGTCCGCGGGGCCTTGTTGCCGTTGCCGTCGCGACCGTCGGTCCCAATTGTGCAGAACTATATCATCGGGTTTATCCCGGAGGTCTATCCTGATTACGACCTGCCCGCAGTGTCTGCGACACAGTCGCTGCAGGCGGGTGAAGCCGCCGCAGGATAATGGGTGAGGTGTACTTTTAAAACGCCTTGAGACCGGCATTACTGCGCGATTCTAGATTATAATCACCATCGCAACTGCGAATCGACCATTCACTCTTGCAACGATTCCTTTCGAAGCATAATGTAAACGCGCATTATTCATGAAGAATCGTCGTGAAAACGCGAAGCGTGCCGTCAGTGTGGGTCGAAGCGGTGAAACGCCGGTGAAGCTGTATCGACATACCGCAATCTGGCGTTTCTGCGTTTCGGACCAGAATGGCGATGCGA